>NZ_JBJZOI010000003.1:0-298579 GCF_047200635.1 Saccharopolyspora antibiotica
GCTGGACTGGGGGGGGGGCCCCCCCCCCCCCCCCCGCCACCGGGCGGATCAGCCCTGCTCGGCGGTCTTCTTGATGCCCTCGACGGTCTGGCGCAGCGCGTCTTCCAGCATCGCGGTGCGCGCCGCGATGAACTGCGCCCCGCCGTCCTCCTGCTGCGCGAGGTATTCCTTGATCGGGTTGGTCATCTCCCGCAGCACGTAGCGCTGCGTGAGCCGCGAACCGGTGCCCTCCGGCTCGACCTCGAAGGACCACACGGAGTTGTCGACGGTCTCCGAACCGCTCACCACGCCGAAGGCGAAGCGTCGGCCCGGCTCGGCGGCGACCACCTCGCACTCGCTCGACCAGGTGCGTTCGCCGTTGCTGTTGTCCCCGCGGAACCGGGAACCCACCTCGCCCGGTGTTCCCTCGAGCCACTCGCCGCCGGTGTTCTCCGGGCTCCACTCGCCGTAGCGCGTGATGTCGCTGGCCAACTGGTAGACCCGCTCGGGCGGGGCCTCGACGAAGGTCGAGCGGTCCATGCTCACCTTGGGTGCGTCATCCTGTGTCACTAGATCGACAGTACCCCCGGCCGGGCCCGCGCGGTCGCGCCGACGGGACGGCGCCCCGGAGGGCACCGCCACGTCGGCGGACGCTCAGCGGTCCCCGTCGGGACGCGCGTCCGAGTTGCGGGACAGGCCGTCCTCGTGGGTCGGGAAGTCCTCGGCCTCGGCGATCGGCAGCTCCTCCGGGCGGCGCGACAGCGCCACCACGGCCACCCCGCCCAGCGCCGCGAGCACCAGCAGCACCCACGGCCACTTGCGCCGCGGCTTCGGCGCCGGGTCGATCCTGGCCGCGAGCTCCTTGCGGGCCAGCTCCGCGTTCTTGGCCAGCCGCTTGCGCGACTTCGCCGTCTTCTTGTCCCAGTCCTTGCGGGTCTTCTCCCACTGCTTGCGGGCCTTCCGGCCCCGCTCGGCGAGGTCGTCGCGGGAGAGCCCGGTGGCCTTCTGAGCGAGCAGTTCCGGCAGGTGCTCCGGGGACAGGCCCCGTTCGGTGAGCTCCTGCTCCGCGCGGGCGATGGCCTGCTTGGTCGCCGTGCGACCTGCCTTGCCAGCGCGAACGGCACCTTCGCGAGCGCTGCGCACGCCCGTGCCGACCGCCCTGCCCACGTTCTCACCAGTTCGGGCCATCGCCTCCACCTCGTCCATCGTGTGCCTCCTTGGCCGGCTTCGCACCGGTCGTCTTGCGGTGCCGGACGGCGCCCGGCACGCGACGATCACCCTCAATACTGCACCCAGGCACGTGGTTCGCGCTTTCCGATGGCAGGATGGGAGTGTGGCTGAAGACAACGGATCGCTCGTCGGGAAGACCGTGACCGCGACCCTGCACACCTCGCAGGGCGACATCCGGGTCAACCTCTTCCCGAACCAGGCGCCGAAGACGGTGGGCAACTTCGTGGGGCTCGCCGAAGGAACCAAGGAGTACACGACCCCGAACGCTCGTGGGGAGCGTTCCGGTCCGTTCTACGACGGTGTGATCTTCCACCGGGTCATCGACGGTTTCATGATCCAGACCGGCGACCCGACCGGTACCGGTCGCGGTGGCCCCGGTTACGAGTTCGTCGACGAGTTCCACCCCGAGCTCCAGTTCGACAAGCCCTACGTGCTGGGCATGGCGAACCCGGGCCGCCCGAACATGAACGGCTCGCAGTTCTTCATCACGGTGGCGCGCACGCCGCACCTGAACTACAAGCACACCATCTTCGGTGAGGTCGCGGACCAGGAGTCCCGCGAGGTCGTGGACGCCATCGCGCACACCGCGACGGGTGCGCAGGACCGTCCGCTGACCGACGTCGTCATCGAGAAGGTCTCCGTCGAGCTCGGCGAATGACATGAGCATTCCCCCCGGTCAACCGGCCGGTCCGGACCAGGCCTCGCCGCAACCCGCGTGCGCTCGGCACCCGGACCGGCCGACCGGTCTGCGCTGCACCCGCTGCGACCGCCCGGCGTGCCCGGACTGCCTCCGCGAGGCCTCCGTCGGCTATCACTGCGTGGACTGCCTGGCGCAGAGCGGCCGGGCGGGACGAGAAGCGGTGACCGTCGCGGGCGCCCGCCTCGGCGGCAAGCCGATCGTGGTGCCAGTGCTCATCGCGCTGAACGTGCTGGCCTACGCCGCGACGGCGATCCAGGCCGGCAGCTTCCTGGACAACGCGCGCTCCGCGCTGTTCGCCCAGTTCTCGCTGTTCCCGGTGGGGGTCGCGGGCGGGCAGTGGATCCGCCTGCTCAGCTCGGGGTTCCTGCACATCGGGATGATCCACCTGCTGATGAACATGGTGGCCCTGTGGGTCATCGGCCGGGACCTGGAGCTGGTGCTGGGGCGGCTGCGGTTCATCGCCGTCTACCTGCTGGCGCTGCTCGGCGGCAGCGCCTCGGTCTTCCTGTTCGGCGCGCTGGACACCCCGGTCGCCGGTGCCTCGGGCGCGGTGTACGGGCTGATGGGCGGCATCGCCGTCGCCGCGCTGCGGCTGAAGGTCAGCCTGCGGCCGGTGCTGGTCGTGATCGCGCTGAACATCGTGCTGAGCGTGTCCATCCCGGGCATCTCGCTGCTCGGGCACCTCGGCGGTCTCGTGTTCGGGGCCGCGGCCACGGCCGCGCTGGTGTACGCGCCGCGCGAGCGCAGGAACCTGGTGCAGGGGTCGGCGCTGGCCGGGTTGCTGGTGCTCCTGCTGGTCGCCCTGGTGGTCCGCGACGTGCAGCTCGGCCCCATCACCTGCATCGGCGGCTCCTGCTACTACCTGGGCTGAGGCCCTCAGGGCCGGAGTTCGTCCAGGGCGTCCGCGACGTCCTCCGGGTCCTCGCCCAGATCGAGCCTGCCCAGCACGACCAGCTCACCGGAGTCGAGCTCCAGCTCCAGGGTCGACGAGCTGAGCCCGAGCCGCTGCCGGGTGCGCACCCGCACCTCGACTCCCCGCCACGAGTGGCGCCGGGTTCCCGTGAAACCGCGCAGCGCGATGCCCGAGGTGTCCGCGCGCAGCCGCGGCCGCAGCAGGCTCCCAGCCCCGGCGGCGACGGCCAGCACCACCGCCAGCACGGCGACGAACAGCCGGTCGGCGGCCGAGTCGGTCAGCCACCACCAGACGGCGCTGCACCCGGCGAGCGCCCAACCGCAGCTGACCAGGCCGAGCGGAGGAGACCACTCGCGGACCGCGTTCACCGGCACCTCCGCACCCCCTCGCACCTGCACGGGACGGAGTTGTCCACAGGAGTTGTCCACAGTGGGGATGAGTTACACGAGTGTGTTTCGATGACCCAGGGTCGAGGCGCGCCGGAGACCGCGCCGCTCGGACGGGCGATGAGCACCGGAACGGGTCAACGCCACCGCATCGTCATGAGCAGGCCGACGATGATGAACGCGAAGCCGACCGCGAAGTTCCAGGGGCCGAGCTCCGCCATGAACGGGATCTGCTCACCGGCCAGGTAGTTCACCACCAGCCACAGCAGCCCGATCAGCATCACACCGAGCATCACGACCACGTAGATCGGGTGCGACGGACCGACGGACTTCGCCTTCACCGGCGTGCGGCGGTCCGCGACCGGGGTGGAGGAGGAGTCCTTCTTGCGGACCTTTGACTTCGGCATGATGTCCTCGCCAGGTGGTGCGGGCCGGCAGCGCCGAGCCTGCTCGGTTCGGTGGGGCGCGCGCCGAGGACGGTCGCTCGACGGCCATCCGGTTCGCCGCTCCGGGACGGCCCGGCCGACGTACCGGAGCGGACCTGGCCGCAGCGGAACCGATCACGACGCGTCTCGTTGTCCACTTACACGTTAACGTAATCGGGCCTCCGACCGAACACCCCTTCGCCGGTGCCGACCGGTCGTGATGAGAGGGAGACCGTTGGACACGTCCAGGGAAGCGACGGCTCCACCTCCGGACCACCGGGGCGAGCGGCTGCGCGGGGCCGTGCGCGTGACCGGCGAGGTGCTGATCACCGCCGGGCTGGTGCTGCTGCTGTTCGTGTTCTACGCCGTCTACGTCACCGACTGGTCCAGCGCCCGCCGCCAGGCCGAGGCCGGGGACCGGCTCCGCGCCCGCTGGGAGCAGCCCGCACCCGCGCCGGCCGCCGAGGGGGAGGGGTTCGCGGAGCTCTACATCCCGCGGCTCGGCGGTGACTACCGGTTCACCGTGCTGGAGGGGACCGACGCCCGCACCCTGGCCGCCGGCCCCGGGCACTACCTGGGCACCGCGCTGCCGGGGGAGCAGGGCAACCTGGCGATCGCGGGCCACCGCATCGGCAAGGGCGCCCCCTTCGGCGACCTCGATCAGCTGGAGGCCTGCGACGCGCTGGTCGTGGAGACCGCCTCGGAGTGGTTCGTGTACCGGGTGCTGCCGATGCGGGAACAGGTCGCGGGCTGGAACCCCGGGACCGATCCGCGCTGCGCGGGCGTGGCGCCGATCGGCGGTCCCTACCGGGACGTGGCCGGGCGGCAGATCGTGCGCCCGGAGCAGGGCGAGGTGATCTACCCGGTCCCCGGCCTCCCGCGCGAGGCGCTGCCGCGCGAGCAGCAGACCCGGTTGATCACGCTCACCACCTGCCATCCGAGGTTCTCCGCGGAGCAGCGGCTCATCGTGCACGGCGTGCTGGTCAAGCAGTACCCGAAGGACGCCGCGCACCGCGAGCTGCGCCCGCCCGAGCTGGAGGAGTCCTGATGTACGCCTGGATCTGGCGGCGGCTGCCCGGCTCGACCCCGGTGAAGGCGGTGCAGGCCGTGCTGCTGGTGGTCGCCGCGGTGGCGCTGCTGCTGTTCGCCGTGTTCCCGTGGCTGGAGCCGATGTTGCCGTTCAACGACGTCACCACGGTGTGAGCGGCCGCCGGTAGGCTGGCGGTGTGCGCGTACTCGTCGTCGACAACTACGACAGCTTCGTCTACAACCTCGTGCAGTACCTCGCCCAGCTCGGCGCGGACTGCGTGGTGCGGCGCAACGACGCCGTCACCGACGAGGACGTGGCCGCCTCCGACGGGATCCTGCTGAGCCCAGGACCGGGCACGCCGGACCGGGCGGGGCGGTCGATGGAGCTCGTCGAGACCTGCGCCCGCGACCGGCGCCCCCTGTTCGGCGTGTGCCTGGGGCACCAGGCGATCGGCGCCGCCTGGGGCGGGGTGGTCGAGCGCGCGCCGGAGCTGCTGCACGGCAAGACCTCGTTGATCGAGCATTCCGGCGCGGGCGTGTTCGCCGGGCTGCCGCGGCCGTTCGTCGCCACCCGCTACCACTCGCTGATCGTGCGGGAGGTGAGCGTGCCCGCCGAGTTCGAGATCACCGCGCGCACCGGCGGCATCGTGATGGGGATGCGGCACCGCGAGCTGCCGATCGAGGGCGTGCAGTTCCACCCCGAATCGGTGCTCACCGACGGCGGGCACCGGATGCTGGCGAACTGGATGACCACCGCGGGGCACCCGCCGCGCCCGGACCTGGTCGACGAGCTGGAGGGCGGGATGCGCGCCCTGGCCGCCACCGCGCAACTCCCTTGATCTTTCATGAGGCGCTGACCGGCTGAAACGCCGGTTCCACGTGAAACCATCCGGACGAGACGATGCCCGGAGGCCCACCTGGGCCTCCGGGCATCGTCGTCAGGTCGAACGCTCAGCCGAACGGCGGGAAGAAGCTGTCGTCCGAAGTGGGCGGGCTCGAGCTCGGGTTCGAGTCGTACTTGCCGACTTGGAGGGTGATCGTCTGGTTCTTGCCGATCTTCTGCCCGGCTGAGGGGGAGCTGCCGACGATCTTGTCGTCCTTGTCGCGGTCGCCGGTCTCGACCTCTTCCTCCTGAATGCTGCCGTTCCAGCCCATCTTCTTGAGCTCCTGCTCGGCCTCGCTCTTGGACTTGCCGTTGAGCGAGGGCATGGTGAGCTGAGCGCCGTTGGAGACCACCAGGGTGATCTCGGAGCCCTTCCGCACGCTCGTGCCCGAGCCGGGGTTCTGGTCCAGCACCGTCCCCGCGTCCTGGTCGGAGTCGCGCTCCTCGCGCTGCACCTTGAAGCCGGCGGACTCCAGCGTGGCCTTGGCCTGGTCGTAGCTGAGCGTGCGGACGTCGGGAACCTGCGTCTTCGGGATCTCCTTGCCCACGGTCACGTTGATCGTGGTGCCCCGAGGAGCCGAGCCGTCCTTGTTGTCCCAGTCGACGATCTTGCCCACGAGGCTGGAGTCCTCGACCTCGACCTCCTGGTCGTCCAGGCCGAGCACCAGGCCCTGCTCGCGCAGCAGCGTGGAGGCCTCGCTCTTCTCCTTGCCGTACAGGTCGGGCACGTTGACGATCGCGGGCCCGCCGCCCTCGCAGAGCATGAGCCGCTGGTTCGCCTTGACCACGCGGGTGCCCGCGGCCGGGGTGACCTTGACGACGGTGCCGACCTGCTCGGCGGTGGACTCGCACGGGGTGGGGCTGACGTCGAAGAGCCAGTTCGCGGCGTTGAGCTCGGTGCGCGCCGCGCTCATCGTCTTGCCCTCCAGCGGCGGGACGGCGACCTGCTCCGGCTGGTCCGGCTCGGCGAAGAACGCCGTCGCCAGCCAGGCGACCAGGATGAAGACGCCGACGCAGGCCAGCGTCACTAAGGCGATCAGCCAGTTCCGGCGGCTCTTGCCGTCCTCGGCGTACCCGGCCACCGCCGCGGTGGTGCCGGTCGGGCGGTCGGGGGAGCGGTGCCTGCCGGGGCTGAACACCTCGGTCGCCGCGGGCGGCGCCATCATCGAGGTGCGGTCCTCCTCCGACATGATCATCGGAGCCTTCGGCCGCTGTCCGGACAGCACGCGCACCAGGTCGGCGCGCATCTCCGCCGCCGACTGGTAGCGGTTCGCCGGGTTCTTGCTCAGCGCCTTGAGCACCACCGCGTCCAGCGAGGCGGGCACGCCGGAGTTCACGTCGGAGGGCTTGCGCGGGTCTTCCCGCACGTGCTGGTAGGCGACCGCCACCGGCGAGTCACCGGTGAACGGCGGCTCGGAGGTCAGCAGCTCGAACAGCACGCAGCCGGCGGCGTACACGTCGGAGCGGGCGTCCACGGACTCGCCGCGCGCCTGCTCCGGGGAGAGGTACTGGGCGGTGCCGATCACCGCGGCGGTCTGGGTGACGGCGGCCTGGCCGTCGGCGAGGGCGCGGGCGATGCCGAAGTCCATCACCTTCACCGCGCCGGAGCGGGTGATCATGATGTTGGCGGGCTTCACGTCGCGGTGCACGATGCCGTGCCGATGGCTGAAGTCCAGCGCCGCCGAGGCGTCCGCCATGACCTCCATCGCGCGGCGAGGCGGCAGCGGGCCCTCGGACTTGACGATGTCCCGCAGGGTCCGGCCGTCCACGTACTCCATGACGATGTACGGGAGCTGGTCGTCCTCGGTGTCCGTCTCACCGGTGTCGTAGACGGCGACGATCGCCGGGTGGTTCAGCGCGGCCGCGTTCTGCGCTTCGCGGCGGAACCGGAGCTGGAACGTGGGGTCCCGGGCCAGGTCGGCACGCAGTACCTTGACAGCCACGTCCCGCCCCAGCCGGATGTCCCGGCCGCGGTGGACCTCCGACATACCGCCGTAACCGAGCGTGTCCCCGATCTCGTAGCGGTTGTTGAGAAGTCGCGGTGAGCTCATCGATGCGTCGTCCCGATCCTAGTCAATGATCGTCCCATCATGCCGACCCGCAGTGCGTTGCCGAAGGCCGCCGTTCGGTGGCGACGAGCTGCGTGGTGTTCGTCCGACCCCGGTGCACCGGAACCGCCGAACGCGGTCCCGGCACGCGCTTCGGCGGCGATCCACCCACCACCGGACCGCGCCCGGTGATGCGTGGGCCGACGCCGTCCCGGCCGCCGGAACGCGGCGCACCCGCGGCGCGCTCGACCCCGGCCGGATTGTCGTAGCGCAGTCTCTCGGATCTGTTCCGAAGAATCCAGGCGCGTCCGGCTCCCGGCGGACCGCCGGGAGGTCGCACGCGTCAGCCCTATGGTCGCAGAGCCCGTCGCGGCCCCGTCCGGTACTCCCCGCCCCGCGTCGTCCGCTCGTCGCGCGCGCAGCGGTGCGCCGATCCAGAGCGCGGCGACCGCGGTGGCACCGGCCATCCGGCCTCCCGGCAGGTCGTCGTCCGGCATCCCGGAGTCCGGCAACACCCACCACAGCACCACGCCGAGCAGCACCAGCAGCACGATGCCGACCACCGCGAGCGCGATCCACCAGCCCGCTCGCCCCCGCTTCACCGGCTCCTGGGCGTACCGCGGGCCGGGAACGTTCGAGGTGTGCGGACCGGACTGGTGCGGGATCCGCGGCATCCGGCCCTGCGGCGGGATCACGCCCGGCGGGTAGGTGTTGCTCATCGGGCCCGGGTGCGGTGGCTGCGGCGGCTGTCCGACGTGCGACGGGGGCACGCCGCCCGCGGGTGCCCCCACGTTCCTCGGTGCCTGCTGCTGGTGAACCAGCATCGCGGCGGGAGTCGGCAGCGGTAATCCGGCGCGGACCGCGGCGACCGCCTTGGCGAACTCACCACCGGCGCCGTAGCGCCGGCGCGGATCCTTCACCAGGGTCGCCTCGATCAGCGCGCGGGCGCCCGGCGGCACGTCCGGCGGGAGCGGCGGCGCCATCTCGCGGATGTGCATCATCGCGACGGTGACCGCGTTGTCCGACAGGAACGGGCGGTGGCCCTTGAGGCATTCGTAGCCCACCACGGCCAGCGAGTACACGTCGCTGGACGGGCTCGCCTCGCTGCCCAGCGCCTGCTCCGGCGCGATGTAGTGCGCGGTGCCCATCACCATCCCGGATCGGGTCACCGGCGCCGCGTCGGCGGCCTTGGCGATGCCGAAGTCGGTGAGCTTCACCGTCCCGGTCGGGGTGATCAGGATGTTGCCGGGCTTGACGTCGCGGTGCACCAGGCCGCGCTCGTGCGCCGCCTGCAACGCGTTGCCCGCCTGCTCCAGCATGTCGAGGGTGTGCTCGACGGCGATCCGGCCCTCGCGGGCCAGCACCGCGGCCAGCGGTTCGCCCTCGACCAGTTCCATCACCAGGTAAGCGGTGTCCTCCGGGCCGTCCGGCACGGCAGCGGTCTCGCCGTAGTCGTGCACGGCCGCGATCCCGGGGTGGTTCAGCGAGGCGGTGGTGCGGGCCTCGGTGCGGAAGCGGTGCAGGAACTCCGCGTCGCCGCACAGCTCCGGCTTGAGCACCTTCACCGCGACCGTCCGGTCCAGCCGGACGTCGACGGCCTCCCACACCTCGCCCATTCCGCCCACGGCGATGCGCCGACCAAGCCGGTACCGGTCGGCGAGCAACTGGCCGGAGGTCAGCACGGGTCAGCCACCTCCCTGGAGACCCGCCCGGATCACCTCGCGGCCGATGGGTGCGGCGATGGAGCCGCCCGTGGCCTCCGCGCCCTCGTCGCCGCCGTTCTCGACGAGCACCGCGACCGCGATCTTGGGGTCCTCGGCGGGGGCGAACGCCACGTACCAGCCGTGCGGCTTGTCCGCGACGTCGCCGTGCTGGGCGGTACCGGTCTTGGAGGCGATGTCGATCCCGGAGATCTTGCCGGAGCCCTTGGTGTTCTGCTCCGACTTCAGCATCATCTCGCTGATCTGGTTGGCCGCGTTCGCCGAGACGGCCTGGCTCATCTCCTCCGGCTTGAGCTCGTCGATGACCTCCATGTCGCGGGCCCGGGTGCTCTTGACCAGCTGGGGGCGCATGAGCTTGCCGTCGTTGGCGATGGCGGCGGCCATCATCGCGTTCTGCATCGGGGTGACGCGGACGTCGCGCTGGCCGATGCCGCTCTGGTACAGCGCGGCTCCGTCCGACATCGGGCCCAGGTCGGACTTGGCGACGGTCATCGGGATCTGCAGGTCCGCGCCGAAGCCGAACTTCGCGGCGGTGTCGCGCAGCTTGTCCGCACCGACCTCGCCCGCGATCTCCGCGAACGCGGTGTTGCAGGAGTGCGCCAGCGCCTCGGTGAGCGTGTTGCCCTTGCACGTCTTCCCGCCGTAGTTCGGCAGCGGGGTGCTGGAGTTCGGCAGCGTGATCGAGGCCGCGTCGTTGACCCGGCTGTTCGGCTGGTAGCCGCTGTCCAGCGCGGCCGCCGTGGTGATCAGCTTGAAGGTCGACCCGGGCGGGTAGATCTCGGACACCGAGCGGTTGCTCATCGGCGAGCCGTCGGCGTCCTCCATCGCCTGCCAGTGCTCGGCGGCGACGTTGTTGTCGTGCGAGGCCAGCGGGTTCGGGTCGTACGAAGGAGCGTTCACCATGCTCAGGATCTCGCCGGTCTTCGGGTTCAGCGCGACCACCGAGCCCTGGAACCCCTTGCTGGTGAGCTCGTCGTAGGCGACCTTCTGCATCGCCGGGTTGATCGTCAGCTCCACGTCGCCACCGGCCGGGGCCCGGCCGGTGATCATGTCGGAGAGCCGGTTGAACGCCAGGCTGTCGTCGGAACCGTTCAGGATGGTGTTCATCGCCCGCTCGACCCCGTTGGACCCGTAGGTCGGCGAGTCGAACCCGGTGACCGGCGCGTACAGCGGACCGTCCGGGTAGTTCCGCTGGAACTTGAGCACGTCCCCGGTTTCCACCGAGTTCGCCAGCGACTGCCCGCCGGCGATGATCTGACCGCGCTGCTTGGCGTACTCGGCGCGCTGCGTCCGGTTGTTCCCGGGACCCTCCCGCAGCTCGTCGGCCTGGATGACCTGCACGTAGGTCACGTTGCCCATGAGCAGCAGCACCATGGCCATCATGGCCAGGGCGACTCGGCGTAGCGGCTTGTTCATCGGGGACGTTCCACCAATTCGGTGTGGGCTTCGGCGATCGGGGCCTGCTGCGGCTTCGGCTTGGCCGGGGCCTGCGGCCGCCGGGCCGCGTCGGAGATCCGCAGCAGCATCGCGATCAGGATGTAGTTCGCCAGCAGCGACGAACCACCGTAGGCGAGGAACGGAGCGGTGAGGCCGGTCAGCGGGATCAGCCCGGTCACCCCGCCCGCCACCACGAACAGCTGCAGCGCGATCGTGAACGACAGGCCACCGCCGAACAGCTTGCCGAAGGAGTCCCGCACCGCCAGGGCGCTGCGCAGGCCGCGCATCATGAGCAGCAGGTACAGCATGAAGATGGCGATCAGGCCGATCAGCCCGAGCTCTTCGCCCATCGAGGTGATGATGAAGTCGCTGTTGGCGAACGGGACCGTGTCCGGGCTGCCGTTGCCCAGGCCGGAACCGCCGATGCCGCCGCTGCCGAGCCCGTACAGCGCCTGCTTGAGCTGGTAGCCGTCCTCGTGGTGCAGCGGGTCGAGCCACACGTTCACCCGGGACTGCACGCGCGTGACGGTCTGCCACGCGATGTAGGCGCCGACGGCGAACAGCGTCAGGCCGATCGCCACCCAGATCGCGCGCTCGGTGGCGATGTAGAGCATCACCAGCACGATGCCGAAGAACAGCAGCGAGGTGCCGAGGTCCTTCTCCAGCACGCCGATGCCGATCGCGGCGACCCAGGCCACCAGCATCGGCATCAGGTCCCGCGGTCGCGGCAGCTCCACGTTGAGGAACTTGCGGCCCGCCGTGGTGAACAGCTCGCGCTTGGACACCAGGAAGGACGCGAAGAAGATCATCAAGAGGATCTTGGCGAACTCGCTGGGCTGGACCTGCCCCAGCGGGCCGAACTTGATCCACAGCTTCGCGCCGTTGACCTCGGAGATCGCCGAGGGCAGCAGACCGGGCAGCGCCAGCAGCACCAGCCCGGCGAAGCCGCAGGTGAAGCTGTACTTCGCCAGGATCCGGTGGTCCTTGACGAAGGCCAGCACCAGCACGAACAGCACCAGGCTCAGCGTCAGCCAGGCGATCTGGCGGACCGCGTAACCGGTGTCCTCGGCGATGTCGATCCGGTGGATCATCACCAGCCCGAGCCCGTTCAGCAGCGCCACCAGCGGCAGCATCAGCGGGTCCGCGTACGGCGCCCACTTGCGCACCGCGAAGTGCGCCCCGCCGAACAGGGCGAGGTAGGCGGCGCCGTAGTAGAACAGCTGGCGCGTGATCGTGTTCTCCTGGCTGATCTCCACCAGCATGATCGCGAACGTCACGATCACGGCGGAGCCGACCAGCAGGATCAGCTCGGTGCCCCGGCGGGTGTTCACCTGCGGGGCCGAGCTCGTTCCGGTGCTGTCAGCGGACGTACCCGGCTGTGACATCAGCTCACCGTCCGGCAGGTGACCCCGGGGGTCTGCTCCGCCGACGCGAGCGGAGTGTCGGTCGGCGAGGGCGGCGGGTTCGGCGCGGGGGGCGCGCCGGGCGTGCTGGTCTGGCCCGGGGGCTGTCCCGGCGGCGGGTTCTGGTCCTGCGGCGTGTCGTTCACCGGCGGAGTCGGCTCCGGCTCCTCGCACCGCGGCAGCAGCGCCGTCATCCGCAACCTGCGCATCGCGTCGCGGGCCGAGTCCAGCCCGTCCACGTCGGTGATCCCGGAGCGCACGTCGGTGCGCCGGGCCTCCTGCAGATCGTTGATGCCGATCGGCTGGCAGTCCGGCGCGGAGCCCTGCGGGCAGGAGTCCTCCACCTGCCAGCGCAGCGAGACGCCGAGCACGCTGCCCTGGAGCCCCTGGAAGATGACGACGTCGTCGGCCTCGTTCACGCCGATGTAGTACTGCTGGAGCAGCCACCACCGGCCGACGAGGCCCGCTCCCACGAGCACGACGAGGACGGCGGCTACGACGAAGAGTGCACGCAGCCAGCCTCGCCGGTGCGTGCCCTGGTCAGGAGGGGGCGCTGTGTCGTACCGCTGCTGTTGGGGCTTCGGCATGGTGGCCGCGCTCGCGCGAGCCGCCGAGGAGTCCGGCTGCGGGTCCTCCTCTCCGTTTCCCGCGGCGCCCCCGACGATCGGGGCGTCCTCGCCGAATTCGACGTCCACGACGTCCGCGATGATCACGGTGACGTTGTCCGGCCCACCGCCGCGCAGCGCCATCTCGATCATGCGGTCGGCGCAGGCCTGCGGATCGGGGATCCGCAGCGCGTCGGCCATCGTCTCCTCGCTGACCGGACCGGTGAGGCCGTCGGAGCAGAGCAGGTAGCGGTCGCCCGCCCGGGCCTCGCGCACGGCGAGGCTGGGCTCGACCTCGTGGCCGGTCAACGCCTTCAGCAGCAGCGAGCGCTGCGGATGGTTGGCGGCCTCCTCCTCGGTGATCCGACCCTCGTCGATCAGCGACTGGACGAAGGTGTCGTCGTGGGTTATCTGGGAGAGCTCGCCATCGCGCACCATGTAGGCGCGGGAATCGCCGATGTGCACCAGCCCCAGCTTGCTTCCCGCGAACAGCACCGCGGTCAGCGTGGTCCCCATGCCGTCGAGGTCGGGGTCCTGGGACACGAGTTCGGAGATGGCCCCGTTCCCGGACAGCACCGCTTGACGCAGGTGTCCGAGCAGGTCGTCACCGGGCTCGTCGTCGTCGAGCGGCGCTAGGGCCGCGATGACGACCTTGCTGGCTACCTCACCGGCGGCATGGCCACCCATGCCGTCCGCGAGGGCGAGAAGTCGTGGGCCGGCGTAGACCGAGTCCTGGTTGTTCGAGCGCACCAGGCCGCGGTCGCTGCGGGCAGCGTAGTGAAGGACGAGGGTCATGAGCGCAGCTCGATCACCGTCTTGCCGATTTTGATCGGAACGCCGAGCGGGACCTTGGTGGCTCCCGTGACCTTCGCCCGATCGAGGTATGTGCCGTTAGTGGAGCCTAGATCCTCCACGTACCAGTCGTTGCCGCGGAGCGACAACCGAGCGTGCCGGGTCGACGCGAAGTCGTCGTCCAGCACCAGGGTGGAGTCATCGGCCCGGCCGATCATGATCGGCCGGCCTTCGAGCGAGATGCGGGTACCCGCGAGCGGACCGTGCGTCACGACCATCTGCCGCGGCGCCTTGATCTTCCCGCGGGCCTGCTTGCCCGACGTCCTGCCCGCCCCCGGCATCGACACCCTCATGCCGGAGGCGGAGTACAGATCGGAACGAACCACGCGAAGCGCGGCCAGCACGAACAACCAGAGCAGGGCGAGGAACCCTGCTCTGGTCAGCTGAATCACCAGCTCTGGCACTTGTTGTGAACGCTCCTACTCCGTCTTGTGAGCCGGGGGGTCAGCCCTGGCTGCGGAACACCAACGACGAATGACCGACGCGGATCACGTCCCCGTCCGCCAGCTGCCAAGTCTGCACCGGAGTGCCGTTGACCGTGGTGCCGTTCGTCGAACCGAGATCCGCCAGCATCGCCGACACCCCGTCCCAGGTGATCTCGATGTGCTTGCGGGACACACCGGTGTCGGGGAGCCGGAACTGACCCTCCTGGCCGCGACCGATCACGTTCGAACCGTGCTGCAGCGTGTACGAGCGGTTGGAGCCGTCGTCGAGCTGCAGCATCGCCGTCTGCTGGCGCGCTTCCGGATATCCGCCCGGAGCGCTCGGCGGGTAGGCCCCGCCGGGCTGTCCGAAGCCTTGATCGAAACCCGGCTGCGGCGGCTGAGCATAGCCCTGGTCGTAACCGGGCTGCGGCTGGCCGTATCCCTGGTCGTAGCCGGGCTGCTGGCCGTACCCGGGGTCGTAGCCCTGCGGCTGGCCGTAGCCCTGCGGCTGGTCGTACCCGGGCTGCTGCGGGAAACCGCCCGGAGTGCTCGGCGGGTAGCCACCACCGGGCTGCGGCTGGCCGTAACCCGGCTGCTGGCCGTAACCCTGGTCGTAGCCCTGCGGCTGGCCGTATCCCTGGTCGTAGCCGGGCTGCTGGCCGTACGCCGGCTGCTGCTGCCCGTAGCCCTGGTCGTAACCCGGCTGCGGTGGCGGCGGCTGCTGCCCGTAGCCCGGCTGCTGCTGCCCGTAGCCCTGGTCGTAACCGGGCTGCTGGCCGTAGCCGTAGTTGGGGTCCTGCCCGTACTGACCTTGGCCGTAGCCCTGGTCGTAGCCGTACTGCCCCTGCTGCTGGCCGTACGGATCTCCCTGGGGGTAGTGGCCGGGTGGCTGGCTCATGGGTCGGTCTCCTGCGGTACGAGGTGTTGCCGTCTGCCGGTTGATGTCGGGGTCGACGGACGACTTGATCCGAAACTGTCCCGTGTGCAGCGTCTCAGAGCGCTCCAGGGAGACTACGACGTCACCATATGTGTCCCACCCCTGCTCGGTGAGGTGCTCCTGAACGCAGTCGGTGAGGAGGTCGGTCACCCGGGCCTCATCACCGGAGAGCCGTTCGTGGTCGGACGGGCTCAGGAGCACAACGTAGTGGTTGCACGCCAGCAGGCGGCCCCCCGCGAGTTCGCGCAGCTGGACCTCAGCTTCTCGCTGCAGGTCCTGCGCGACCTCTTGCGGAACCACCTTCCCGCCGAAAACGCGCGCGAAGCCATTGCCGACCATGCCTTCGAGCTTGCGCTCGAAGCGCTGCACGAGGCCCACGACAATCCCCTCCACGCGTACGACTCCGGTGCCACATCGTATCTGGGGCAACGTCGCGGTACACCGACCAGTTCCCAACTCGTCCCACCCCCCGCCGCGGCGGCCTCCGGACGGGTGCTAATCTTTGCCAGCCAGCACGACGGGGGCCGAAACACCAGCCAGGTGGAACGGGACCCGGGTGCTACCGGCCGAAGCGGGCAAGATAGACTTCGACCGAAGCCACGGGCGAGTGGCGGAATGGCAGACGCGCACGGTTCAGGTCCGTGTGTCCGTAAGGACGTGAGGGTTCAACTCCCTCCTCGCCCACTCCCGAAGGGCCCCACCGGAATCCGGTGGGGCCCTTCGCTCGTTCATGGGCGCTCCCGCGTCGTGGCCGGGCGGGTTCGCCCAGAGCGAAGTCCGTCGGCCCGGGCGCGCCGCGCGGACGTGAGCGGGGACTCGGGGCGAGTTCGGCCGAACGGCGGCGCACGGCTGCGCCGAACACCGGTTCGCGCCGGGGACGGGGGAGGTGTGGTGTTGCTGACAGCGGCCGAGGTGGAGGCCTTCGCGCGGCAGGCGCACGCCGGTCAGGTGGACAAAGCGGGCAGGCCCTACGCCGAGCACCTGGCGGCGGTCGCGGCCGGGGTGGCCGCGCGCGGCGGGGACGAGGACCAGGTCGTCGCGGCCTGGTTGCACGACGCGG
This sequence comes from Saccharopolyspora antibiotica, assembly GCF_047200635.1. Classification (NCBI taxonomy): domain Bacteria; kingdom Bacillati; phylum Actinomycetota; class Actinomycetes; order Pseudonocardiales; family Pseudonocardiaceae; genus Saccharopolyspora; species Saccharopolyspora antibiotica. Next base: position 16,034 of record NZ_JBJZOI010000003.1, read on the forward strand.
TCGAGGACGAGGCCGTCCCGGCGGGCTGGCTGGACACCGCGGCGATCTCCGAGCGCAGCAGGCTGATCGTGCTGGCGCTGACCAAGCGCGCGGGGGAGACCGCGGAGGACTACGCGGCCCGGGTGCTGGCGACCCCGGGCGCCAGGCTGGTCAAGGAGGCGGACCTGGCGCACAATGCGGATCCCGCCCGGCTCGCGGAGCTCGACGAGCCCACCGCGCGCCGCCTCACCGCCAAGTACGCCGCGATGCGCGAGCTCCTGGGCCTCGACCGCTGACCGCCCGTCCGGGCACCGGTCCTCGCCGGGACCGCGGCGGGCCGCCGGCGGCCCCCTCGCCGCCGGATCTCCGCTCAGCGGCGGCGCCGCTGACAACGCGGATCACGCGCGGGAGAACGGATTCCCGGACCGGCCCGTGCGCCCTCACGCGTTCCAGGTGACTTCGCAGGGCTGGTGGGGGCGGACCGACTCGGCGCAGTCGAGGCAGCGGTCGCTGATCGCGTTCACGGCCGCGTCCCGGCCGGCGAAGGGCACCTTGATCCAGCGGCGGCACACGGTGGGCAGCAGCTGCCCGCCCGGGAAGGTGCCCGGCGCGAACTCCACCGCGTGCCGCACCTTGGCCCCCGGCCCGACCAGCCAGTACACCGTCTCCCGCATGTTGACTCCCCCGATCGGCGGTGCGAGAACGCTATCCGCGATCAGGTGCGGACCAGTAGATATCGGTGGAGTGAACCGGCCGGTCTCGGATAGTGACCGCCCGCGTGAGCCGATGCCCGCCGGGGAACCCGAGCCGTGCGACGACGAAGGGAGCGCCCGTGTCCGGCTGGGAGGAACTGGGGCTGAACTGGACCGAGGACGGCGACCCGGCGGCACCGGTGCTGGTGCTGTCCAACGCCCTCGGCGGGAACTTGGAGATGTGGGCGCCGCAGCTGCCGGTGCTCGTCGAGCGGTGCCGGGTGCTGCGCTACGACCAGCGCGGGCACGGCGGCTCCCCGGTGCTCCCGGGCCCGTACCTGCTGGAGGACCTGGCCGGCGACGTGCTGGCGCTGCTGGACCACCTGGAGGTGAGCTCGGCCTCGTTCGCCGGTGCCTCGCTGGGCGGGCTGATCGGCCTGTGGCTCGGTGCGCACGTGCCGGAGCGGATCGACTCCCTGGTGGTGTGCGGTTCCTCGGCTCGCCTGGACGACCGGGAGGAGGAGCTGGCCAGGGCGGCCGCGGCCCGGTCGGGCGGGACCAGCGAGCTGGTCGCCTCGACGGTGGAGCGCTGGTTCACGCCGCACTTCCGGGAGCACCGCGCCGAGGAGGTCGCGGACTACGGCGCGATGATCGCGGGCACCGACGACGAGGCCTACGCGCGCTGCTGCGAGGTGCTGGCGCACGCGGACCTGCTCGGGGAGCTGCCCGCGATCACCGCGCCGACGCTGGTGATCTCCGGTGCGGAGGATCCGGTGACCCCGCCGGAGCACGGCGCCCTGATCGCCGAGGGCATCGCCGGCCGCGCCGACTTCGAGGTCGTCGAACGCGCCGCGCACCTGGTCGGCGTGGAGCGGGCGGACGTCGTCAACGACCTCCTCGCCGGCCACCTCCCCGCGGGCTGATCGACGCGCCGCCGGCCCGGGCCCGGGGCTCGCCGGACGAAGGGGGCGCGTTCCGGCCGCTCGCCGGGCACCGGGCGCGGGGTGATCCCGGCCGGTCCGGCCGGGGCCGTCGATCACCCGACGATCACGGGCCTTGGCCGGGCGGCGGGACTGTGCTGGGCTGGGCGTGCGCGGCGGGCGGCGCGGGGCCGTCGGACGGGCAGCTGCCGGGAGGACACGATGGCGGGCAACAGCCGGGACACCGGGCGTTCGGTGACGGGCAGGGCGTTGAGCGTGCTCACCGCGTTCGACGGCGAGCACACCAGGCTCACGCTGACGTCGATCGCCCGGCGCTCCGCGATCCCGCTCGCGACCGCGCACCGGCTGGTGGGGGAGCTGGAGGCGTGGGGGGCGCTGGAGCGCGACGACGACGGCCGCTACGCGATCGGGCTGCGGTTGTGGGAGATCGGGATGCTCACCCCGGTGCGCGCGGTGCTGCGCGAGGCGGCGTTGCCGCACATGCAGGAGCTGTGCGAGAGCACCCGGGAGAACGTGCACCTCGCGGTCCGCGACCGGTGGGAGGCGGTGTTCGTGGAGAAGTTGTCCCTCCCCCGATCGGTCTCGATCGTTTCCCGGACGGGTGGGCGATTACCGCTGCACCCCACCGGCGTGGGCCGGGTGCTGCTCGCGCACGCCCCCACGCGGGTCGTGCGGGAGTACTGCGAGCGCGGGCTGGCCAGGTACACCCCCTACACGATCACCGAACCCGGCCGCCTGGCGCGCGAGCTGCGGGCGGTGCGCAGCCGGGGGTTCGCGCGAACGTCCGAAGAGATGACACTGGGTAACTGCTCGGTGGCCGTGCCGGTGCGGGACGGGACCGGATCGGTCGTCGCCGCGCTGGGAGTCGTCGCGCGCAGCGTTCGGGTCGAGCACTCGAAGCTGGTCAAGCCGCTCCTCCCCGCGGCCGAAGCGATCGGCAGGCGACTCGCCGAACACGATCTGGCCAGGTCGGACGCGGGATGAGCCGCGTTCGCCGAACGCGGAACCATCCCCTTCTGAGCGTCACCTGATTGGCCGCACCGCCGGGCTGAAGTCGTCCAACCGCTCACCGACCGGTCACCGACCGCTCGCCGCCGCCGGTCGCAGGACCACCGCGTCACCGCAGAGGAATCCGCGCGGACCTGTTTTAGTCGGACTGCCTGGGAAGAACGAATGCCGGGCGAGTGATCGCTTGTTGTTGCAGCCAGTGCATCGAGGGAGGCGGGGAGCCGTGACCGGAATGCCGGGACGTGCCACGGTCGACGACGAGGTCCGGAAGAGCTCTGCCCACGCACGATCTCCGGTCGGTTTACCGGCCTCCGTCGGCAGGCTCACCGCGTTGGCGGCCGATGCCCTCGCCTGGTCGGGAACGGTGCTGCCACCCGTGAAGATGCTCGGCAGGCACGTGGTGCCCGTCGCCGAGCTCGTCCCGGACGCGCACGCGGAGCGGCTGTGCTTCGGCAGCGAGCCGGTGCTCGACCGCGCGGAGATATCCACCTGGGTCTGGCCCGAGATGGACGGCCGGGTGCCGCCGCCGAGCGCCCACCTCGTCGGGATGCTCGCGCCCGCGCGGCACTGGCGGACCGCGCTCACCGCGGCCGTGCCGTTCGCCCGCTTCACCAGCACCGCGATCATCGTGCCGAAGAGCGTCACCGACGCGAAGGACTTCATGTCCACCTGCCTGATCCGGGCGCGCCAGTTCGGCGTCGCGGTGCTCAGCGCGGAGGCCGACGACGTCGAGGTGGAGCTGCCCGGGCGGTCCTTCGCGGACGCCCCGCCGATCGAGCACACCGAGGTCTCCCGCTGGGTGAACGAGGTCGTGTACCAGCAGCTGCTGGCCGCCGAGGCGCCTGCGCCCTCCCGGAGCTGAGCCGAGGAGCGGGCACCGCGCCTAGGGTGGGGCTCATGCGAGTCGTGGTAGCCGGAGGACATGGGAAGATCGCGCGCCACTTCGGGCGGTTGCTGGCCGAGCGCGGGGACGTCGCGGCGGGGCTGGTCCGCGATCCCGGCCACGCCGAGGACCTGCGCGCGGATGGCGCCGAGCCGGTGGTGCTGGACCTGGAATCGGCGGACGTCGACGCGGTGGCCGCCGCGCTGTCCGGCGCCGATGCCGCGGTCTTCGCCGCGGGCGCCGGGCCGGGCAGCGGGGTGGCGCGCAAGGACAGCGTGGACCGCGCCGGTTCCGTGCTGCTGGCGCGGGCCGCGCAGCAGGCGGGCGTGCGGCGGTTCCTCCAGGTCAGCTCGATGGGCCTGGACGCGCCGAACCCGCCGGAGGTGGGCGAGGTGTTCGGCGCGTACCTGGACGCCAAGCGCGCCGCCGAGGAGGACCTCCGGGGCCGGGACCTGGACTGGACGATCCTCCGCCCGGGCGTCCTCACCGACGAGGCGCCCACCGGCCGGGTCGAGCTGGCCGAGCGGACCCGGCGGGACGAGGTCACCCGCGCTGACGTGGCGGCGGTGCTGGTGGCGCTGCTCGACGAGCCGCGCTCCGCGCACCGCACCCTCACCCTGATCAACGGCCCGACGCCGGTCGCCGAGGCCGTCCGCGCGGCCGTCGCCTGAGGATCGCCGCCCGGTCCCGGCGCGGGCGGGTTCGCGACGCGGGGGCGTCATCCCAGGACCCTGGCCAGGTAGGGGTTGTCGAACAGCCCCTCCGGGTCCAGTTCCGCCCGCAGGGCGCGGAAGTCGTCGAACCGCGGGTAGCGCTCGCGGAGCCGGTCGGCGGTGAGCCGGTGCATCTTGCCCCAGTGCGGACGGCCGCCGACCGCGTCCGCGATCGAGGAGAAGGCGTCGAACCAGGACCGGTGCGGCATCCCGGTGAACTGGTGCACCGCGATGTAGGCGGTTCGCCGCCGGTGCGCGGTGGACAGCCAGATGTCGTCGGCCGCCGCGACCCGCACCTCCACCGGGAACATCACCGGGTGGTCCAGCGTCGCGGCGGCCGCGCGCAGCTCGCCCAGCGCGGCGGGCAGCTCGGCGAGCGGGATCGCGTACTCGGACTCCAGGAACCGGACCCGCCGCCGGGTGACGAAAACCCGGTGCGCCCGGTCGCTGTAGTGCCGGGAGGACCAGGTCGCCGCGCAGAACCGGTTGAGCGGCCGCACCATCCGGGGGCTGGCCCGGCCGAGGCGGCAGAGCGCGCCGAAGGCCCGGTTCTCCACCACCTCGTACTCGAAGAACTCCCGCGCCCGGCTCAACGGGTGCGGGGCCTCGCCGGCGGGCAGCCGGTTGTTGCGCTTGACCAGGGTCCGGGCGCTGTGCGGGAACCAGTAGAACTCGAAGTGGTGGTTGGCCGCGGCGAGCTCCTCGAACCGGTCCAGCACCTCGTCGAGGGGTTCCGGGCGTTCGTCGGCGACCAGGTGGAACTCGGGCACGCAGCGCAGCGTGACGCGGGTCAGCACCCCCAGCGCGCCCAGGCCGATCCGGGCGGCGTCGAACAGCATCCGGTCCTCGGTCTCCGAGCAGCGGCGGGTGCTGCCGTCGGCGAGCAGCAGCTCCAGGGCGGTGACCTGGGTGGCGAGCCCGCCGAGTTCGGCGCCGGTGCCGTGGGTTCCGGTCGAGATCGCGCCCGCGATCGTCTGCTGGTCGATGTCGCCGAGGTTGGGCAGCGCGAGCCCGAACTCGGCCAGCTCCCGGTTCAGCCGGTGCAGCGGGGTGCCCGCCCGCACCGTGACCAGCGGACCGTCGACCCGCTCGATGCCGGTCCAGCGCGCCAGGTCCAGCGCCAGGGCGCCGTCGTCGGGGGCGCCGACGGCGGTGAACGAGTGCCCGCTGCCGAGCGGCCGGACGGTGCGCCCGCTCCGGGCGGCGGCGCGCAGCAGGGCGGCGGCTTCGGGAACGTCGCGGGGGTGCGCGGTGCTGCCGGGGGAACGGGTGACGGTGCCCGCCCAGTTGGTCCACTCCGGTCGAGGCATGATCACGAACCTCCTGGTCGTGCGCGCCGGCGTCCGGCGGGCGAGCACGGTGGGTGATCGGGTGCTGCTCTCGGTGCGCACGAAAGTAAGTGAATGAGATTCACATAACAACCCCCGGCGGCCTACCGTGGTGGGGTGCCGCACACCCCCGACGCCCCCGACAGCTCCGACGCCGAGCCGACGCCGCAGGCGGGCCCGGCACCGCAGGCAGGCGCGGAGCCCGATCCCGCCGCCGAGCAGGAGCGCCTGGACCGCGCGACCGCGGACCTGGACCCGCCGTTCGCCGTGGTCGACCTCGCCGCCTTCCGGCGCAACGCCGACGACCTGCTCCGCCGCGCCGCGGGCACCCCGATCCGGGTGGCCTCCAAGTCGGTGCGCTGCCGGGATCTGCTCGGCCGGGTGCTGGACGCGCCCGGTTTCCGGGGCGTGATGGCCTACAGCCTCCCCGAGGCGTTGTGGCTGCACCGGGAAGGGCTGGCCGAGGACGTCCTCGTCGCATACCCGACCGTCGACCGGCGGGCGCTGCGCGAGCTCGCCGCCGATCCGGCCGCCGCCGCCGCGATCTCGATCCTGGTCGACTCGGTGGCGCACCTCGACCACGTCGACGCCGTCCTCGGTGCGCAGCGGGCCGCCCCGCTGCGGGTCTGCCTGGAGGTCGACGCCGCCTGGCACCCGCTGCCCGGCGGGATCGCGCACGTCGGACCGCGGCGGTCCCCGGTGCACACCCCGTCCCAGGCCCGCAGGCTCGCCGAGCGCATCGCGGACCGGGACGGGTTCCGGCTGGTCGGAATCATGGCCTACGAGGGGCAGATCGCCGGTCTCGGGGACCAACCGCCCGGCAAGCCGTTGCTGGGCGCGGTGCTGCGCTGGATGCAGCGCCGCTCCGCCGCCGAGCTCGCCGAGCGCCGCGCCGCGGCGGTCGAGCAGGTGCGCGCGGTCGCCGACCTGGAGTTCGTCAACGGCGGCGGCACCGGCAGCATCGAGACCACCGGCGCGGAGGGCGGCGTCACGGAGATCGCCGCCGGGTCCGGGCTCATCGGCCCCACCCTGTTCGACGCCTACCGGGCGTTCCGCCCGCGCCCGGCGGTGCTCTACGCGCTGCCCGTCGTGCGCAGGCCCGGCGGTTCCTTCGCCACCCTGTTCACCGGCGGCTACATCGCCTCCGGCCCGACCGGCCCGAGCCGGGCTCCCGGCCTGCACCTGCCGCGCGGGCTGAAGCTGACCGCCGCCGAGGGCGCGGGCGAGGTGCAGACCCCGGTGACGGGATCGGCCGCGCGGAACCTGCGGCTCGGCGACCGGGTGTGGCTGCGGCACGCCAAGGCGGGCGAGCTCGCCGAGCGGTTCAGCCACTACCACCTGGTCGAGGGCGACCGGGTGGTCGGCACCGTGCCGACCTACCGGGGCGAGGGCGCGTCGTTCGGCTGATCCTCGGGCATCCGGTTGGCCAGGTAGCCCCGGACGAGTTCCTTGGTCTCGGCCACCAGCTGCTCGTCCCCGGCCGCATCGCGCCGGAACGCGAGGTTGAGCACCGCGTCGGCGGCCTCCACCGCCACCGACAGCGGCAGCGCCAGGTCCTCGTCGTCCAGCGGGAACCGCTCGCCGAGCAGCTCGATGAGCTTGTCGGCGATGACGGCGTTGTTGTCCTTGCTCTCGTCCAGCAGCCGCAGGTCCACCACGTCGCCGAAGTGCAGCCTGCTGAACGCGGGGACGTCCCGGTGCATGGTGATGTAGACGTCGATCACCGTGTCCACGGCGTCCCACCAGTGCGCGAGCTCGGCGGTGGCGAAGCGCTCGCCGATGGCGGTCACGAAGCGGTGCAGGTTCCGGCGGGTGAGCTCCTGGACGACGGCCCGCTTGTCGGGGAAGAACTGGTAGAGCGAGCCGACCGCGACGCCCGCGCGCTCGGCGATCAGCGTCGTGGTGACGCCCTCGTAGCCGAGTTCGTCGATGAGCTGGGCGCAGGACTCCAGCATCTTCTCGACGCGCTGGGTGCTGCGCTGCTGGACCGGCTTGCGGCGGAGGGGGGCTGCTTCGGCGGGCAAGACGACTCCTCGATCACTCGTGCGGACCGCCGCGGGCGGAGCGTTGCAGCGGGGTCCTCCTGCGCCCGCCGGGGGACGGTTCCGAATTCCCGGGCCGACCCCGCCGCGCGATGACCCCAGGTCGTTGCACCTGAGATCATCTCGACAGGCGAGATCACTTCCGTCGGTGCCCGGCGTGCGAATCGACGAACCGGTTCCGGGACCGGTGCCGCCGGACCGAACGCCGGACGGGCGCCGCGCCGTTCGGGTGGCGACCCGACGACGGTACGGCGCCTGGGGTCGACCGGCTCCAGTGTCCCGCTCGGCGCGTTCGCGCAGGCAGCGGACATGCCGGGGCCGACGTCCACCGAAGGGGTGCCGCGCGGCACCGGCGTCCCGCTCGGTGGAAGAGGTGGCTTGCTAATCCGGAGAACCACCATAGTGTCCCAGATCACGGACCCGGGGGTGGAGTTACAGCACGAGTGTATGCATTCGGTCACGTTGCCGACGCGGTTAGTCACTATCTAGCGTGAGGCGGATCAATTCGAGTTGTGACGGAAAGGTGATCGTGAGCTACTGCGTCGTCGCGCCTCGTACCCATCGCGTCCGCGATTCCCGCGACCTCGCCCCGAGGCGCGCCACCGAGCCGGACCGGCCGCCGGCCCCCTCCGGCGGGCTCCCGGTTCCCCCCGCTCCGCCCGGCCACCGGGCGAGCCCGGTCCCGGCAGCGCACCTGAACGCCCGGTGACCGCCCGCACGCCGGTGACCCGGCCGACCTCCGCGACCGTCGAACCGCCCGACCGACCCCGGCAGCCCCGACCCTCGCCGGACCTGCGCGGGCCGCTCCCGCTCCAGCAGGCCGACCGGTTCCTCCGCGACGGCGGCTACGAGCTGCGGGTGCGCCGCGACGCCGACGGCTGCCGCCTCGTCGGCGAGGGCGCCGGCCGCGGGGTGCCGCTGGGATCCGAGCCCACCTGGGCCGAGCTGTACCGGGTGCTGGTCCGGCTGCGCCGCAGGCGCCGCCGCCACGATCCGGAGTGGCTGCGCCGGTTCGCGACCTCGCTCGGCGCGGTGCCGCCGCGCGCGGGCGCGGGCGAGCCGCCGCCGGTGGACGACCCGCAGCTGCGGATGCACTGCGCCGCCCTGGAGCCCGCCCGAGGTCAGCACCTCGGCGATGTCGAGCCCGCCCCCAAGCACCCGGAGCACCCCGGTGGCACCGTCGCGGTCCGGCCGGAGGTGCTGCTGGCCCCGGGCCCGGACGGCAGGCCCGACCTGCTGCGGCTGGTGGTCGACAACCGCTTCGAGCACCGGGAGCACGAGCTCGCCCACTTCGCGGAGCACTTCGTGCGCCCGCCGGTGCGCGCGTTCCGGCACGCACTGGAGCAGCGGCGCACCGCGCTGTTCACCGGCAGCGCCCCGCTGCTCGCCTTCGAGCTGTCCACCGAGCTGGAGGCCACCGGCCGGGTCGTCACCACCGGCGCCGTCCGGGATCCCGACGAGCACGAGGTCCGCGCCGCGGCGCGGACCCTGCTCGCGGTGCTCGGCGAGCTCGCCGACGGGTTCCGGCGGATCGGTTATCCGCTGCCGCGCGGTGAAACGGTGCGGGGCGCGCTGGAGCGGGTGCTCGGCCAGGAGCTGCGCCACCTCGACCGGCCCACCGCGCGCCTGCTCGGCCGCACCGAGCTGCGCCCGCACGTGCACTCGGTGCACCCCGACCAGCACGAGATCCTGCGGCACGTGCTCGACACCGTGCAGACGCGGACCCGCCTCCGCCGCTGGGACCCGGAGCTGCCGCCGCCCACCGTGGTGATCGATCTCGACCTGTGCGGGATCGTCCCGCTGCGCCGCACCGTCGAGGCCGCCCGCGCCGTCTCCGGCCCCCGGCCCGGCGCCCCGCACGGCATCCCGGAGCTCGCCGACCCCGACGCGCTGCCGGTGCTGCCGACCTACTCCGAGACGACCTGGCCCGCGTTCCTCGACCGCTGCGGACTGCGCGAGAAGTACCCCGAGGTGGACTGGCAGGAGGTGCACGCCGAGTTCTTCCGCGCGTTCGCCCGGCCCTGGAACCGGTTGCGCACCGACGAGGTCAACGCGGGGCTCGCCCGCTTCGTCTGGGACGTGCGGGACGCGGGTGGGCAGGTCGTGTTCTGCACCGGTCGCCGGGAGCGGGTGCGCGAGCACACCGCCGCCGCGCTCCGGGCGGGTGGCGTGCCGGACGCCCCGCTGCTGTGCACGCCCGACGAGCGCACCCGGCCCATCCCGGAGCACAAGGTGGCGCGGCTGCGGGAGTTCGGCGAGCTCGACGTGGTCGCCGTCTTCGACGACATGCACGCCAACCGGATCGCGCTCACCGCGGCGTACCCCGGCGCGCTGGCGATCGCGGTGGAGGTGCCGGGCCTCGTCGCGGAGCGCGGCCCGGGGGAGCCGGTGCCGGACCGGGCCCCGGCGATCGCGACCTTCGAGACCGAGCCGCGGTTCCGCTCCGGCTCCCGGCAGGGCCTGCTCTCGCACACGCACTCCCTGGAGGAGTTGCAGATCGGCGCGCTGCGGGCGAACCGCTCGGCGCGGCGCTGGGCCGTGCGGCTGAGCCGGGACGCCGCGCTGGAGCTCGTCGAGTCGGTGCTCGCCGACGCCGACCGTGCCGCCGACAGGGCGGCCCGCGCCGCGCGGCAGCGCTTCCGCCTGGACGAGGCGGTGGCCGGGCCCGAACGGCTGGACCGGGTGGTGCACGCGCTGCACCACGTGCTCAGCCGCAAGCAGTTCCTCAAGGGGGCGCGGTCGAACTACCAGGTGGAGCACCTGCGCCGGGACGTGGAGCCGTTCCTGCGCGCGGGCCGACCGATCGACGTCGTGCTGCTCGGTTTCCCGATCAAGCAGTGCCTGAACGGGCTCAAGGCGGACGGACCGCTGCCGGACCTCGCCGAGTTCGGCGGTGTGGCCCGGTTGCGGGAGATGCAGCGCGCGGCCAGCGCGGTGCACCCGCCGGGACTGCGGTTCCGGATCCTCACCGACGGCAGGCACTTCCGCCCCCGGCCGCTGTCGATCACCGGCGCGTACAGCGCGGTGCTGCGGCAGTACGCCGAACTCGCGGGGCTCGGGGAATCGGCCGTCATCGAGGAGGTGGACGCGGTCGCGGCCCGGCGGCTCGACGTGGACCTGCCCGCCGAGCGGGCCGCGCGCGGCGCCCGGCACCGGCGGTTGCTCACCGAGGCGCTGCGCGGGCTCGACGTCGCCGCGGATCCGTTGCGCGCCCTCGACGAGGTGGACCGGCGGGCGGCGGTCGCCGACGAGGCGGTCGCGCCCTCGGTCGGGATGTTCCGCGAGATGCTGATGTCGGTCGTGTACTCCGTCCCGCTCTCCGTGCCGGAGGGCGTGGCCCGCTCCACCTGGTCGCGGGTGGTGTACGCCGACGTCTACGACGTGACCGGCGCGGGGGTTCCGGAGGCGGTGCGCCGCTCCCGGGTCGAGGTGCTGCGTCGCGCCTGGCACACCGTCGTCCGCTACCTGGCGACGATGCGGGTGGACGAGGAGCTGGGCTACGAGGAGCTGCTGTTCCCGAACAAGGTGCGGCTGACGGTGAGCGCCGCCCGGCCGGGCCGCTGCGGGTTCACCTACCTCGGCGGCTCCGGGCTGCTGCCGTGGCAGGGCACCGGCGCGCTGGACCGGCGCGGGCAGCTCGGCGCGGACTTCGCGGTTTCCCTGCAGGACAGGGGATTCGTGCCGGTGTACTCGCCGCTGCTCGGGCCGCGGCAGCCGTGGTTCATGGTTCCCGCCGAGCACACCCGGCCGGGCGCGGACGGCGGGATGCGGCTGGACCCGGACTTCGCGGCCAGCGCCCGGCTGCGCCGGAAGTGACGTCGCGGCGCGGAACGGGAAACCGGACCGGATCGCGGCGGACACGAGAAAGATCCCGGCGCTCATCCGGGGAAACGAGCGCCGGGATCCCTCGTCCACCCCGGCCCCCCTTCGGGGAGAAGGGGACCGGAGTCGTTGGAATCCGCGAACCGGTACCGGTCGGGGGAGGGGAGATCTGCAGCACCGGCCCGCGGAAGTCTGCGCGCGGCGGCGGTCTTCGGGGACTCGCCGCCAGCGCGGCCGCTGTGGAGTTGTGAGGTATGCGGTGGCCGGCGACCACTGCCGTGGTCGGGGGTGCACGGCGATGGTTCGCCGGCCACCGGGGCGGTGTCCCGGTCCGTCCGGTTCGGGGAGGGAGTTGCTGACCCGGAAGGACCGAGGCCGCCGGTCTACGGCACCGGCGCGGCCGGGCGCAGCTCGTGCGCCGGGCGCTGGTGCCGAGCGGGGCGGGGGGCGAGGGCGCCCGCGACCAGGTGCTCGTAGGCGGATCGCCACACGGAGCACGGCGCGCTCTTGGGTCGCCATCGGGAGGAGCACTCGACGCAGTTGCCCCTGTCGTCGGTGTCGTGCGCGGCCAGCAGCGTCCGCCACCCCTCGGTGAGCCGGGGAAGCTCGGAACGCGCCACGGACAGCAGGGACGGGGCGTCCGCGCGGTTCGCCAGCTCGCTCAGCACCTCGAGCCGCTCCCACACCGCGTTGCGCAGCACCTGACCCAGGATCTCGTCCACCGCAACCTCACCGTCACTCTCTCGCCTGCTCAGCGGCCCGCCGCAGTGCCTTGCTCAACTCGCCGACTCCATCGGTCGACAGCACCACGGTGCGGCCGGGCGGTCCGACGAGAACCACCCTGTCCCGGTTGACCAGCACGGTGAGGTAGCGGCGGATGTGCTGCACGTCCAGGCACAGCACGCGCCACCAACGGCGGGGGCCGGTCGACTCCGCCGTCGCCGGTCCGGTCTGGTCGGGCACCGCGACTCGCGCGATGGCCTCCCCGCCGGTCCGGGTTCCGGACTCCTCGATGCCGTCCACTGCCGATCGGGTTCCTCTCCGTGCTCGGTTGCTACCGATGACTAGATTGGAGCCCGTTGATCGCGGGCGGTAGCCGGTAGGCGATGACCGGCTCAACGGCGACGACGAACGGTCGGCGGACTTCACCCCCGCCGATCACCTCTGCCGATACGCACTTCACCGGCTCGTCGAAGTGCCCTTACTCTGCGACCGACGCCCGTGCAGAGTGTGAGGGGGTCCAAATGAACACCATCGGTTCGAACGGTTCACCCGTTACACGCGACGTGTGGGACCGCCCGGAGATGCGGGACGCGCTCGCTGAGCGGAACGTCAGCGAGATCTACAAGCAGCTGCGCCGGTTCGGCGTCTCGCAGCGCCAGATCGCCGCGTCCACGGGGCAGTCGCAGTCCGAGGTGTCGGAGATCCTGAAGGGGCGGCAGGTCATGGCCTATGACGTGCTGGCCCGAATCGCCGACGGTCTCGGGATTCCGAGGGGGTACATGGGCCTCGCCTACGACGGGGCGACGGCAATGAGGGTCGCGAAGACGAACAGCGGCCCCCAGGCTGAGGAGGACGAGTCGGTGAAGCGTCGGAAGTTCCTGTCCCACGCGGCGGCGGTGACCATGGGTGCCGCGGTCTTCGGGACGGAGGAGAGCACTTGGGTGCCGAGCAACGTGCAGACGCCTGCTCCGATGCGCATCGGCATGACCGACGTGCAGCAGATCCAGGCGGCCACGAAGGCCCTGCGCGACCTGGACTACCGCTACGGCGGCGGCACCTGCCGCGACGCCGTGGTCGCCCAGTTGTCCTGGGCCCAGCAGCTGCTCGACGCCAACGCGTCCGACCAGGTCAAGCGCAAGCTGTACGTCTCGTTGGCGGACATGCACAGCCTCGCGGGCTGGACCTCCTTCGACACGGGCCTGCTGGATCCGGCGCGCGGCCACTTCGGCAAGGCGCTGGAGTTCGCCAAGCAGGCCGAGGACGACAGCCTCGTGGCCAGCGTGCTGTACCGCATGGGGCGGGTCTACCTGCACTACCAGGAGCCGAACGAGGCGCTGAAGCTGTTCCAGCTGGGGCAGATCGCCGCGCAGGAGTCCGGTTCCTCGCTGACGGTCGCGGTGCTGTGCGCGAACGAGGCCTGGGCCTACGGGATGCTCAACAAGCCCGACCAGGTGCAGAAGATGGTGGGGCGCACCAAGGACGAGTTCGCCCGGGCGAACGTCGCGGAGGCGCCGGACTGGGTGCGGTTCTTCAACGAGAACGACCTGCACGGCATGATCGGCTCCGCGCACGACGCGCTCGCCGTGTTCGACCCGGACCGCTACGCGCCGCTGGCCGTCGCCGAGACGATCAAGTGCAACGAGGCCTACGGGGCGGACATGCAGCGCACCCACGTCTTCGGGCTGAGCCTGCAGGCCACCAACCACATCCGGGCCGGTGATCTGCAGGAGGGCATCAAGGTGGGGCGCTCGGCGCTCCAGATCGGCGAGAAGGTCAAGTCGGCGCGCGTCTCCGACCGGCTCAAGCCGCTGGAGATCGAGGCCGGGCGGCACCGGATGAACTCCGACGCGCGGGACCTGTCCGAAGAGATCCGACGCTTCCGCGAGGCATGAGCCGCGTGCGCGAGCAGCGTCCCCGTCGTTCCGGTGCGGTGCACCGGCGCGACCGGGCAGGCCCCCGATGACCTCGCGGACCCGCTCCGCGGAGGGCCGCTACACGCGGCCGAAGCTGGCTCTGGCGCTGGCCGAGGTGTGCGCCGCCGCGGGACTGGACTCGCGCGGTGCCCGGCTGGTGCGGTTCGTCAACAACGGGGTCTTCCTGCTGCGGGAGCACCCGGTGATCGTCCGGATCGTGCTGGCGCCCTCGTTCGCGTACCGAGCGGAGAACGTGGTGGAGGCGGGGCGGCTGCTTGCCGAGCACGACGTGCCCGCGGTCCGGCTGCTGCCGGGCGTCCCGCAGCCGGTGCGCACCGGCGGGCACCTGGCGACCTTGTGGGAGGCGGTCCCGGAGGTCGGACCGCCCCCGGACGGCGCTGACCTCGGCCGGTTGTTGCGCCGGGTGCACGAGCTGCCGGTGACCTCGGCGCTGCCGACCTGGCAGCCCATGTCCGACGTGCGCAGGCGGCTGGCCGACGCTGAGGAGCTGGACGCGGGGGACCGCGCGTTCCTGGAGCGGCGCTGCGACGACGTGGAAGGTCGGCTCGCGGCGCTGGACCACCCGCTGCCGCCCTCGGTGGTGCACGGGGACGCGCACCTCGGGAACCTGATCTCCGGGCCGGCCGGGCCGCTGCTGTGCGACCTGGACTCGCTGTGCGTGGGGCCGCCGGAGTGGGACCTGACGCCGATGGCGGTGGGGATGCTCCGGCTGGGCGCGCCGGAGGAGCGGTACCGGCGACTGGCCGAGGTCTACGGCTTCGACGTCACGCGGTGGCCGGGTTTCCAGGTGCTGCGCGACCTGCGGGAGTTGAAGATCACGGTGAGCGTGCTGCCGATCCTGCGCAGCAACCCCGGGGTCCGCGACCAGCTGCGGAGCCGGTTGCGCTCGATGCGCGAGGGTGACGGAACGGCTCAATGGGAGCCGTACAAGTGACCGGTTTATGCGTACGATCGGGCGAAGTCCATCGACGTGCGGGGGCGGCGTCGGTGATTCTTGGTGACGAGCGAGCCCTGTAGTAGTTCCTAAGTGTGAGAGTCTGCGGCACGGGGGGCCCGGATGGACGTGATGACCAGGAACGTCGCGCGGATGCGGCGCAAGCTCACCCGGCGCGGGCGGAAGGCCCTGCACTCGGCGCACGTGCTCGACGAGGTCGTCGACAGCGAGGTCCGGCTCGTCCCGGGACTCGCGGGCGACGCCCGCCGCCGCGCCGTGGACCACCTCGCGGAACTGGTGCTGCTGAGCCAGGCCTACCGGCACTACTCCTACGGCTGGATCAGCCGACGCGAGCTGGAGCGCCGGGGCAAGGGCGCGCTGGGCCGGCTGGAGTCGTTGTCCGCTTCCGGGCTGGAGCAGCTCACCGAGCGCGAGTGACCGCTCGGCGACAGGTCCTCGATTCCGCTCAGCGGAAGATCGCGCCCGGAGCTCGTCCCGGCTGAGCAGGAGCGCGGCATCGCCCGACTCCGATTCGCGGCCCGGCCCGCGCCGCACCGCCGAACGAGGCACGCCCGGGGCGGACCGTCCGGGGACGACCCGCCCGAGGGCGTTGCCCGGGGCGGCTACCCGGCCGACCTGCCGAGCCGGAGCGCCAGCAGCAGGCCGAGCCCGACCAGCACCACCGCACCCGCGATCCACGGCCACACCGGCATCCCGCCGCCGGTCCCCGCCTCGTCCCGATCCGCCGCGGGCGGGGGTGCCGGGGTGCCGGTGCCCGGTGCGGTCAGCTCGAACGTGACCTTGCCGGGCACCGGGTGCCCGTCGTCGGACAGCACTCGGTAACCCACGGTGTAGGTCCCGGCGGGCCCGAGCGGGCGCACCGGCGCGACCACCGAGGTGCCTTCCACCCGGACCTGCCCGTCGGTCCAGTAGCTGCCGTCCGGGCCGACCACGGTGACGGTGTTGTAGCCCTCGCCCGCGCGGACCGGCTGGTCGAAGGTGAGCCGCACCTCCGCCGGTCCCGTCGCGAGCCGGGCGCCCTCGGCGGGATCGCTGCCGACGAGCGTGTTGTGCGCGAGCGCGGGCCCGGCACCGCCGAGCAGCGCGGCCGCGGTGAGCGCGGCGATCGCGAGCAGCCGCTTCACGCCTTCCCCCTCCCGCCGCGGCGGGCCAGCACCAGCGCGCCGGCGCCGATCCCGAGGCCGAGGGCGCCCACGGCCAGCCCGGCGCCGCCGAGCAGCCGGGCGGTGTCGTCCGGTCCCGCTGCCGCCTCCGCGGCGTGCTCCCCGGCCTCGCCGGAGTGGTGGCCGCCCGCGCCGGTGGTGCCGTGGCCGTGGCCGCCTTCGCCGGGGACCAGGGCCAGCACCGGGGCGGGGTGCTCCGGCTCGGACCCGTCCGGCGCCGGGGCCTGGTCCCAGCGCACCACCTCGCCGCTGTCGTAGGACTGCTCGGTCGGCAGCACCAGCTGTTCGGCGTCCGAGGGCAGGGTGCCGAGGGTGGCCTCGAACTCCTGGTACTGGTCCGGCCCGATGGCGGTGCCGGGCCGGGCGGTCCAGGTGATGCTCGTGGCCGCCTCGGTGACCTGCGCGCCCGCGACGTCCACGGGCCGCTCCAGCCGCACCTTCTCGACCTGGGCGGTCCAGCCGGGCAGCGGCCTGGTGCGCACCGAGCTCAGCGGGTGCTCCAGCGGGAGGGTGACGCGCACCCGGACGGTGCTCGCGTCGGGTCGCTCGTTCGGCACCCGGAAGGCGATCCGGGCGTGGCCGCCCTGCTCGGCCTGCTCGGGCTCGGCGCTGACGTGCGCGGCCGCGGTGCCGGTTCCGGCGAGCAGGCCGAATGCGAGCGCGGCGGTGCAGCAGACGGCACCGCGGACTGATCGAGTTGTCGACATGGAGATCAATGGCTTCCTGATCTGCGCGACCGCGAACATCATTTCGCACAGAATTGCGAAATGATGTGCAGCACTGTCGCGGATACGGATGAACAACGATCCGGGTGTCAATTCGGTGTCACCCGGGTGATCGCCCGGGCGGGTCGGGGGGCCGCGCAGCCCGTGGATCCGGCGCTGGATCAGCTGTTCGATCAGGAGCGGGCATTCGGCGGGCAGGCAGACTGGGCCGCTCGTGGTCACTGGCTGTGACGGCTCTGGGGTCTTCCTGCCGAGCGTCAGCCGTAGGGTTGAAACGATTACAAAGAGTGCACCATCGGCTCGATGCAGCAGGAGTGCTATGAGCAGCCCGGCCAGCGCGTGACCCGCGGTCATCCACACCGGGTCCACGGGCAACCCCTGCTGCCCCTCCGTTCCAGAGTGTGAGGCAGCTAGCTGCAGAAACAGGTGAAGGGACACCTGGCCCGCGGCGACTGCCCCTACAATGCTCCACAACCCTCGCCTGCGATCGGCGAGTGCTACCCCGGCTCCTGACAGCAAAGCGGTGATCAAAATGGTGGTTCCGAGTTCAGGTGTGGAACCACCAGTGGCCGCATGTGCTGCTACGGAAAGTGACGACGAGGTGGCGGTCAGGACCAGGCCGCGCCACGCGCGACCGGTACCTCCTGCCAGAGCCGAACGGTTCGCCACGGAGGTCCAGTCTAGATGTCGGTTCGGCCACGCTGAGCGCAGGCGAGCTTGCCTTGATCCGCCGAATGGGTCACGGTTTATGGGGTTGCAGACGGTTGGAAATACCCCCTGCGCTCGCAGATGGTGACAGGTGAATAGGTGTTCCAACCGTCGTGACGTGAAGGTACGGAGAGGAGGGGGCGTCGCGAGTTGTGGGCGCCGTAACCTGTGTCGACTGAAGCAGATCAACGAAAAGAAGGCTCACCGAGCCACGGTGAACTAGCGGGACAACCCGAGTTCATCGGCAAGCCCCGGACCGACTGGGTCGTGTTCGGGGTCACCGCCGCGATCATGTTCCTCCTGGTGGCTTGGGGCACCCTGAGCACCGAGACGCTGAGCGGTTTCGCCAGCGACGCGCTGGACTGGCTGGTCACCAACACCGGCTGGGGCTTCGTGCTCGCCGCCACCGGGTTCGTCGTCTTCGCGCTGTTCCTGGCGTTCAGCCGGTACGGCCGCATCCCGCTCGGCGAGGACGGTGAGGAGCCGGAGTTCAGGACGGTCTCCTGGATCGCCATGATGTTCAGCGCCGGCATGGGCATCGGGCTGATGTTCTACGGCGTCAGCGAGCCGATGTCCCACTTCACCTCGCCCCCGCCGGGCACCGTGGAGGCCGGGTCGGAGGCCGCGGTGGGCACCGCGATGGCGACCTCGCTGTTCCACTGGACCCTGCACCCGTGGGCGATCTACGCGGTGGTCGGTCTCGCGATCGCGTACAGCAGCTTCCGGCGCGGCCGCAAGCAGCTGATCAGCGCCGTGTTCCTGCCGCTGATCGGCAAGCGCAACGCCGAGGGGCCGATCGGCAAGCTGATCGACATCCTGGCGCTGTTCGCCACCCTGTTCGGGTCCGCCGCCTCCCTGGGCGTCGGCACCCTGCAGATCCAGTCGGGCATGCAGGCCGCGGGCTGGATCGGCCAGACCAGCACCGTGGTGCTGGTCGCGATCATCGTCGTGCTCACCGTGTGCTTCATCGCCTCGGCGGTCTCGGGCGTGTCCAAGGGCATCCAGTGGCTGTCGAACATCAACATGGTGCTCGCGGCCCTCCTGGCGGTCTTCGTGTTCGTGGCGGGGCCGACGATCCTGATCCTGAACCTGCTGCCGACCTCGCTGGGCGCCTACATGAGCGACTTCGGCGAGATGGCCTCCCGCTCGGGTGCCACCGGTGGCGACGAGATGCACAGCTGGCTGTCCAGCTGGACGGTCTTCTACTGGGCCTGGTGGATCTCCTGGACGCCCTTCGTGGGCATGTTCATCGCGCGGATCAGCCGCGGCCGCACGATCCGCCAGTTCATCGGCGGCGTGCTGCTGGTGCCCAGCGTGGTGAGCCTCGTCTGGTTCGCCATCTTCGGCGGTGCCGCGATCGACACCGCCAAGGCCGACCCCAGCGTCGTCGACGGTGGCGCCGAGGCGCAGACCTTCGCCGTGCTGGAGCACCTGCCGCTGGCGCTGATCACCTCCGTGCTGGTGATGATCCTGGTCGCGATCTTCTTCGTGTCCGGCGCCGACGCTGCCTCCGTGGTCATGGGCACCCTCTCGCAGGGCGGCTCCATCGAGCCGAGCCGCTGGGTGGTCATCTTCTGGGGTGCCGCCACCGGTGCGGTCGCCGCGATCATGTTGGTGATCGGGGGCGGGGAGGACGATGCCCTGTCCGGCATCCAGAACCTCACGTTCATCGGCGCACTGCCGTTCGCGATCGTGATGGTGCTGCTGTGCGTGGCCCTCACCAAGGACCTGCGCAGCGACCCCATGACCCTTCGCGACGAGAAGGGCGCGGAGGTCCTGGAGCAGGCCGTCATCGCCGGTACCGAGGAGCACGACGGCGAGTTCCAGCTCGTCACGACTCCCGCCGAGGCCGATGAAGACGGCGAGAGCACGACCGCGACTCCGGGAGCGACTTCTTCGTGAGCTTCCTGGATTACGTCGCCTCCCGGTGGCAGCAACTGCTGGTGGACTCCTACCAGCACGCCAGCATGGTGGTGCAGTGCATCGTGCTGGCGACCATCGTCGGCGTCCTCGTCGGGGTTGCGGTCTACCGCAGCCCCGCCGGGGCGGCGGTGGCCACCGCCCTGTCCAGCGCGGTGCTGACCATCCCCTCGTTCGCCCTGTTCGGCCTGCTCATCCCCTTCCTGGGGCTGGGCGTGGCGCCGTCGGTGCTGACGCTGGTGCTGTACGCGCTGCTGCCGATCGTCCGCAACACCATCGTCGGGTTGTCCACGGTGGACCAGCCGATCCTGGACGCCGCCCGCGGCATCGGGATGAACCGGTTCCGCGTGCTGACCAAGATCGAACTCGCCCTCGCGTGGCCCGGCATCCTCGCCGGGATGCGGGTGAGCACCCAGATGCTGATGGGCATCGCGGCCATCGCCGCGTACGCCAAGGGACCCGGACTGGGAAACCTGATCTTCAGCGGCCTGTCCGGCCTCGGCAGCGCCAACGCGCTGAACATGGCGCTCGCCGGCACCGTCGGCGTGATCGTCCTGGCGTTGCTGCTGGACGCGGTGTTCGTGCTGCTCGGGCGCCTGACGACTTCGAGAGGTATTCGTGGCTGAGAACAACGCCCCCGACACCGCCGACCGCGCAGGCGGGCACGGTGTCGAAATCCGCCTGGAGGAGGTCTCCAAGCGGTACCCCGGTCAGAAGCTGGCCGCGGTCGAGTCGGTCAGCATGACGATCCCCGCCGGGGAGACCGTCGTGCTGGTCGGCCCGTCCGGCAGCGGCAAGACGACCACCATGCGCATGATCAACCGGTTAATCGAGCCCACCTCGGGTCAGATCACCATCGGCGGCCAGGACGTGCTGAGCCTGGACCCGGACAAGCTGCGCCGCGAGATCGGCTACTCGATCCAGCAGGCCGGGCTGTTCCCCCACATGACGGTGGGCGAGAACGTGGGCATGGTGCCCGGCCTGGTCGGCTGGACCAAGCAGCGGACCGTGGAGCGGGTCGACGAGATGCTCGACCTCGTCGGCCTGGACCCCGCCGAGTACCGCGGCCGCTACCCGCGCCAGCTCTCCGGCGGGCAGCAGCAGCGGGTGGGCGTGGCCCGGGCGCTGGCCGCCGACCCGCCGGTGCTGCTCATGGACGAGCCGTTCGGCGCGGTGGACCCGATCACCCGCGGCGTGCTGCAGGACGAGCTGATGCGCCTGCAGGCCGACCTCGGCAAGACGATCGTGTTCGTCACGCACGACTTCGACGAGGCCGTCAAGCTCGGCGACCGGATCGCGGTGCTCGGCGAGCGCTCGGTGATCCTGCAGTACGACACGCCCGAGGCGATCCTGGCGAACCCGGCCGACGACACCGTGGCCGGCTTCGTCGGCGCCGGTGCCGCGCTCAAGCAGCTCACGCTGCGCCGGGTCCGCGAGATCGAACTCGGCCAGGTCCCCACCGCCGGGGTGGACGAGCAGCCGAGCGCGCTGCAGGAGCGGCTCGGCACCCGCCGGGGCGCGATCGGACTGGTGCTCGACGGCCGCAAGCGGCCGCTGCGCTGGACCACCGCCCGGGAGGCCGGGGCCGTGTCCTCGCTGTCCCGCGCGGGCCGCGCGGTGGAGGACAGCGTCTCGCCCGCCTCCACCCTGCAGGACGCGCTGGAAGCGATCCTCACCGACGACGACGGCGTCGCCGTGGTCACCGGCTCGCGCGGCGAGTACATCGGGGTCGTCGACATCGACACCGTCATGACGACGATCAAGGACCTGCGCGAGGAGCACGCCGACGACCACGCGGTCGAGCCGGTGGTCTCCGGTGATCCGTCATGAGCGGTTCCTACAGCGCCGCATCGGGTTCCCGTACCGCCGAGCGGCTGCGCCTGTTCGCGCAGCCGCTGGTAGCGCTGGCGCTGGTCGTGATCGTGCTCGGGGTCGCCTTCACGCGCGGTGACGACGTGGTCGTGAGCCGCAACGTCACCCCGTCGACGCTGCTCACGCTCACCTGGCAGCACGTGCTGATGAGCGTGGCCGTGGCGCTGATCGTGGTGCTGGTCGCGGTGCCGCTGGGCATGTTGCTGAGCCGGTCCTGGGCGCGGCGGGTGAGCCCGCTGGTCATCGGACTGGCCAACATGGGCCAGGCGGCGCCCTCGGTCGGGTTGCTGGTGCTGTTCTTCCTGCTCACCAACGGCACCACCGGCTTCTGGATCGCCACGTTGCCGATCGCGGTGTACGCGCTGCTCCCGGTGCTGCGCAACACGCTGGTGGGGCTGCAGCAGGTCGACCCCGCGCTGATCGACGCGGGACGCGGCATCGGCATGTCCGGATTCGCGGTGCTGCTGCGGATCGAACTGCCGCTGGCGGTCCCGTTCATCCTGGCCGGGCTGCGGACCGCGCTCGTGCTGGCGGTCGGCACCGCCACGCTCGCCTGGTTCGTCGGCGCGGGAGGGCTCGGTGAGCTGATCGACACCGGCTACAAGCTGAGCAACTGGACGGTGCTGTCCGTCGGCGCGGTGCTGGCGATGGCGCTCGCGCTGCTCGTCGACTGGGCCGGTGGACTGGCCGAGCGCTACCTGTCGCCGAGGGGGCTTCGATGATGCGAGGAACACCGCTGTCCCGGCGCGGGGCGCTCAAGCTGTTCTCGGCCGCCGCCGCCGGGGCCGCGCTCACCAGCTGCGGGCTCAGCTCGGGCTCGTCGGTCCCGCTGCGGGTGTCGCCGGGCTCGATCCAGCCCGTCCCGGAGCTGGAGGGCGTGCCGCTCACGGTCGGGTCGAAGGACTTCACCGAGCAGATCGTGCTGGCCTACATCGCGGAGTTCGCGCTCTCCGCGGCGGGGGCGGACGTGCGGGACCTGAGCAACATCACCGGTTCCGCCAGCGCCCGCAACGCGCTGAAGAGCGAGCAGATCGACGTGGTGTGGGAGTACACCGGCTCGTCCTGGATCAGCTACAACGGCAAGACCGACCCGATCCCGGACGCGCTCGCCCAGTACGAGGCGGTGCGCGAGCTCGACCTCGAGAAGAACGGGATCACCTGGTTCGCGCTGTCGCTGAACTCGGACAACACCTACGCGCTCGCGCTGAACCGGGAGAACGCGGACCGGCTCGGCGTGAACACGCTGTCCGACCTCAAGCGGCTCGGGCAGGAGAAGCCGGAAGAGCTGACCTTCTGCCTGGAGAGCGAGTTCGTCAGCCGCAACGACGGGATGCCCGGCGTCGCGGAGACCTACGGGTTCCAGGTCGATCCGGGCCGGGTGGAGACGCTGAACACGGGCACCATCTACACGGCCACCTCCACCGGCAGGGCGTGCAACTTCGGCGAGGTGTTCACCACCGACGGCCGGATCCGCGCGCTGGACCTGAAGGTGCTGGAGGACGACAAGAAGTTCTTCCCGCGCTACAACCTGGGCGTCACGGTGCGCACCGAGACGATGGAGCGCTACCCGCAGCTGGAGGGCGTGTTCAAGCCGATCTCGGACCGGCTGAACAACGAGCACCTGCTGGCGCTCAACGCCGGGGTGGACGTCGACGGCCGCGACCCGGCCGACGTCGCCCGGGACTGGATGGTGGAGCAGGGCTTCGTCACCGCGCCCGAGGTCTGATCGGGTACCGCACGAGGACGGGCCGGGTTCCCCGAGGGGGCCCGGCCCGTTGCGCTGTCCGAGGTCAGTCGGTGATGCGCCGCAGCAGGTCCTCCTCGATGCGGTCGAGCTCGCCGGCCACGGAGCGGTGGGCGGCTCGGCGGCGCGGGGTGGGCATCCGCTCGGCGGCGCGGACCACGCTGCCGAGCTGGGCGAGCCGCTGCTCGGACTGCTCGGCGAACTTCTCCAGCACCGAGACCTCGACCGCGCCGCGCCCCGACGTGCGGGTGCGCAGCTCCCGCAGCGCCTCGGCGTCGCCCGCGATGCGCGCGTGCAGCGCGGCGCCCCGGCCGGTGAAGCGGCCCAGGTCGTCCACCGCCACCCCGAGCCTGCGGGCGCGGACCCGGTCGCGGCCCTCCCGGGCGGCGGTGAAGGCCTGCCAGACGTAGGGGGCCAGCGCCGGGCCGAGGATTCCGGCGATGCCGACGACCTTGCGGGCCCCACCTGGGGTGAACCGGCCGTGCTCGCCCTTCGCCCGCTCCTTCGCCTCCCGCTTGGCGGCCCGCTCGGCGGCCTTGGCCTCCTGCTTGACCTTCTCGGTGTCGGCCTTGCTCTCCCGCTTGACGGCCTTGGTGCGCTCCCGGGCGATCCTGGTCTGCTCGTGGGCGGCCTTCGCCTCCAGCTTCGCCGCCTTCTTGATCTGCTTGGCCGCCGCGCGCACGTCCTCGTCGTGTCGGCGGATGCCGAGCGGCTCGCCCTCCCGGACCTCGCCGGTCTGCGCTGCGGTGGCCGGTCGGCCGCTGCGTCGCGTCATCGCCGCCTCCTGCGGTTGCCTGCGGCCCCGGCGATCCGCGTCCGGGGCGTTCACCCCGGATCACTGTAAGGAGTTCCGCCAGCGGGTGCCGGTCGACCGGAAGTGCTAGCGGGGTCACCGTCCGCTCTGCTCCGTCACCGGGGTGATGGGCGCGATCGTCAGGGGGACGGCTTACGCTGCGGGGCGTGGAGAACGAGGTGCTGCTGGACGCGGGTGTGGTGACGCGCTGCCGCAGGAGGGTGCACCTCGAACACGATCCGGGGGCCGGCGAGCTGCCGAAGGCGCCGCTGGACCCGGGCATCGAGCAGCGCATCGCCGACGCCGCCGACCACCGGCACGCCGTGGCCGACCGGTTCGAGGAGCTGCTGGGCGAGTCCTGGACGCGCATCCCCCGGGACGCGACCCGGCGCCGCCGCGAGCAGGCCACCCTGGAGGCGATGCGGGAGGGCGTGCGGTTCATCTCCGGCGCGCAGCTCCCCGCCGACCCCGAGGCCGGGCGCGTCGGCGGCATCGACCTGCTGGTGCGCGAGGAGACCGGCTACACCCCGGTGCTCGTGGTGCGGCACAAGACCACCGATCCCGGCAGCGGGGCCCGAACCTCGCCGCTGGAGAGCCCGCTGCCCGGCTCGGCCAAGGCCGACCCCCGCCGCAAGGTCCGCGCCCAGCCCCGCGACCAGCTTCGGCTGGCGCACCTGGTGCGGCTGCTGGCGGCCTGCGGCATGGCCGCCCCCGGCCGCCCCGTCGGCGGGGTGGTCGGCGTCGACGCGGAGACCGTGGTCTGGCACGACCTGCTGGCGCCGAACTGGCCCGGCGGCCGCACCGCGCTGGCCGAGTACGACGCGCGGTTCGCGGACCGGGTCGCCGTCGCCGGTGCCGCCGCGGCGGGGGCGGAGCCGCTCGCCGAGGCATCCCGGATCACCGAGTGCAAGGGCTGCCCCTGGTGGCCGACCTGCTCGGCGGAGCTGCGGGAGGCCCGCGACGTGAGCCTGGTGGTGCGCGGTGAGGACGCGACGGCGCTGCGCGCGATCGGGGTGCGCACCGTGGACGACCTGGCCGCGCTGGCTCCGGAGCGCGGCGCGGAGACGCCCCTGAGCTCCGCGCGCACCGCCGAGGCCGTGCTGCTGGCGAAGGCCTGGCTGCGCGACCTGCCGCTGGTCCGCCGCGTCCGCGAGCTGCGGGTGCCGCGCGGGGACGTCGAGATCGACGTGGACATGGAGAGCTACGCCGACTCCGGGGCCTACATGTGGGGCTGCTGGCTCTCCGGCGCGGACGTCGACGAGGAGCAGGGCTACCGGGCGTTCGTCACCTGGGACCCGCTGCCCTCCGACGACGAGGCGCGCTCCTTCGCCGAGTTCTGGTGCTGGTTCACCGAGATCCGCCGCCGGACCCGCGAGCGCGGGCTCACCTTCCGCGCCTACTGCTACAACGAGCTCGCCGAGAACCGCTGGATGCTGTCCTCGGCCGAGCGGTTCGCGGGCAAGCCCGGCATCCCCCCGGTGTCCGAGGTGCGCGCGTTCATCTCCTCCGGCGAGTGGGTGGACCTGTTCGCCGCCGTCCGCGACCAGTTCCTGTGCCCGCACGGCAAGGGGCTGAAGGTGATCGCGCCCAGCGCGGGGTTCGCGTGGCGGGACCCGGAGGCCAGCGGGGAGAACTCGATGCGCTGGTACCGGGACGCGGTGGGCCTGGACGGGCAGCGGCCGGAGCCCTCGCAGCGGCGCCGACTGCTGCGGTACAACGAGGACGACGTCCGGGCCACCTGGACCATCAGGCGCTGGATGAACTCCCCGGAGGCCGGGCGCATTCCCCTCACCGACGATCTTTGATCGCGGCCCGCGCGGAGGTGCCGGTGGCGGTACCTCAGCGGCCTCCTCGCCGCGGGACCCGTTTCCGACGCGGGCCCCGCCCGGAGAGGTGGCTGTCGCGAGGAAGCCGCTGAGAACCCGCCGCGGTGCCGGGCGATCGAGCTGCCGGCTTCGCCGCTGAGCGGATCAGAAGAGGGCGCTGGTCACTTCGGGGCCATGCGGAGGGCGCCGTCCATGCGGATGACCTCGCCGTTGAGGTAGTCGTGCTCGACGATGCTCACCGCCAGGCGGGCGTAGTCGCCGGGCACGCCCAGCCGCTTCGGGAAGGGCACGCCCGCGGCGAGCCCGGCGCGGTACTCCTCGCTGACGGTCGCCAGCATCGGGGTGTCCACGATGCCGGGGGCGATGGTCATCACCCGGATCCCGGCGGAGGACAGATCGCGGGCCGCGGGCAGCGTCAGGCTCGCCACCCCGCCCTTGGAGGCGGCGTAGGCGGCCTGGCCGATCTGGCCGTCGAAGGCCGCGACCGAGGCCGTGTTGATCACGACGCCGCGCTGGCCCTCCTGGTCCGGCTCGGTCTCCCGGATCGCGGGCGCGGCCAGCCGGAGCACGTTGAAGGTGCCCAGCAGGTTGATCTCCAGGACCTTGCGGAACAGGTCGAGGTCGTGCGGGCCCTGCTTGCCGCTGATCCGCGCGGACGGGCCGATGCCGGCGCAGTTGACGACGATCCGCAGCGGGACTCCCGCTCCCGCCGCCTGCTCGACGGCGGTGCGCACCTGGTCCTGGTCGGTCACGTCCGCGCCGCAGTAGGTCACGCCGTCGACCGGGGGCGCGTCGCGAACCGCGTCCGGCAGGTCGAGGCCGAACACGTGCGCGCCGCGCTCGACGAGGGCCTTCGCGGTGGCCGCGCCGAGCCCGGAGGCCGCTCCGGTGACGATGGCCGCGGTGCCGGTGATCTGCATGGGGCTCCTTCTCTGCGGATCTGGTTCTCCCGTAGTCAACCAGGGCCGGGCTCCGCTGTGCAGTGCTGATCGGCACGTGGCCGGAATCCGCTGAACGCGGCTCCACCGCCGCGCCACCGATCGAGCAGCGGCGCGTGAACACTTCCCGAAGCTCCGCTCGCGGCGGTGCTGGTGTGCCACGATTCAGCAGGTCAGCTTCCCGGGTGCTGCCGGGGCCGCGCGCTGGGTCGGAGGTCGGTGCACCGTGTTCGCTCGTCGGATCGTGGTCGTCGGGACGGGGTACGTCGGGTTGACGACGGGCGCCTGCCTCGCCTCGCTCGGGCACCGGGTGGTGTGCAGCGACGTGGACGCGGCGAAGGTGGCGCGGTTGTCCCGGGGCGAGGTGGGCATCCTCGAAGCCGGCCTCTCCGAGCTGGTCGCGGAGGGCATCGCGGCGGGACGCCTGGAGTTCGTGGTCGGTTCGGCCGGGGCGGTCGCCGACGCCGAGGTGGTCTTCCTGTGCGTGCCGACGCCGATGGGCTCCGGTGGGGCCGCCGACCTGGTCGCGGTGGAGTCGGTGGTCGCCGAGGTCGCGGCCGCGCTGCCGTCCGGCTGCGTGCTGGTGTGCAAGTCCACGGTGCCGGTGGGCACCTCGGCGCGGGTCGCGGAGCTGGTCGGGCGCGCCGACGTGCCGGTGGTGTCGAACCCGGAGTTCCTGCGCGAGGGCTCCGCGGTGCACGACTTCCTCAACCCGGACCGGATCGTGGTGGGCTCCACCTCGCAGGACGCCGCCGAGCGGGTCGCGGCGCTGTACGCGCGGCTGGGCGCGCCGACCGTGCTCACCGACGCGCCGAGCGCGGAGATGGTGAAGTACGCGGCCAACTGCTTCCTCGCCACGAAGCTGTCCTACGTGAACGCGGTGGCCGAGCTGTGCGAGCGGCTGGGGGCGAACATCTCCGACGTCACCGAGGGCATGGGCTACGACCGCCGGATCGGGCAGTCGTTCCTGCGGCCCGGCCCGGGCTGGGGCGGTTCCTGCCTGCCGAAGGACACCGCGGCGCTGCTCCAGGTGGCGCGGTCGGTGGGCTTCGACTTCGAGCTGCTGGGCGCCGCGATCGACTCGAACGCGCGGCAGCGCGAGCAGATGGTGGCCAAGGTCGCCGACGCCTGCGGCGCAGGGGTGCGCAGCTCGCTGGAGGGCGTGCGGCTCGGGTTGCTGGGGCTGACGTTCAAGGCGGGCACCGACGACCTGCGGGACTCCCCGGGGCTGGCGGTGGCGGAGCTGCTGGCCGCGCGGGGTGCGGATCTGGTGGCCTGCGATCCGGGGCTGCGCGGGGACGAGGCGCCGCTGCGGGGCGTGGTGACGCTGGTGGACGACCCGTACGAGGCGGCGAAGGGCGCGGCCGGGCTGGTGGTGCTCACCGAGTGGCAGCAGTTCCGGGCGCTGGACTGGCCCCGGGTGGCGGGCCTGCTGGCCGGGCCGGTCGTGGTGGACACCCGCAACCACCTGGACCCCGACGTGCTGCGCCGGGCCGGCATCTCCTGGCGCGGAGTCGGCCGCCTGCCCGTGGACTGAACGGGGAAACGCTTCCCGCACCGGCGGTCACCGCGGGGCGGGGGAGCGGGCTCGATCGGATGAGGCGCGGGCGGGGCCGGGAGCGCGCTCCCGGGCGGGCGCGGCCTGTGGACCGCGGGGGAGCGGGGTGGTCGTCCGAGGGCGGCCGGGTGCGGCCGGGGTGAGCGCCGGGTGGCGCTCCCCGCGCCGGGTGGCACGCGATCCCGGGCCGAACCGCTCGCGGGGCGGCCTGCGCAAACGGTTCTTCCACAGCCTGTGGACAACTCCGTTCGTCAAGGTGCGGGGAGGGTGCGGCGACCACTCGCGGGCGAGTTGTGCACAGGTGTGGACGGAGTTGTCCACAGGTGTGCACAACTTCCGTCCCGCGCCGGTGAGCCGGGCGCGTCGGCCGGTCGCGTCCGCGACCCGGGGTGACGGCGGACCACCGCATCCGGGACTGGCGCGACCACCCGCCGACGGACTCACGCCTCCGGGCCGGTGCCTCGCGGAGCCCCGGCGAGCCCTTGGGCACCGAGGACCGCGAGCAGCTGGAGCTTCTCGTAGCTCTCGCTGCCGGGGACGGCGGTGTAGACGAACAGGGAGTGCGACTGCCGCGGATCGAGCAGCGTCTGGCAGTTCAGCTCCAGCAGGCCCAGTTCCGGGTGGACCAGGCGCTTGACGTCGTGCGGGCGGACACCGATCTCGTGCCGATCCCACAGCCGACGGAACTCCGCGCACCGCTCCAGCAGCAGCTCCGCGAGGTGCGCCGCCCGCGAACCGGGCCCGCGCAGCGCGACCAGCTCGCGCAGCCCCGAGGCGTACATCCGGGACAGGAACTCGTGCTCCTCGGGCGGATGCGACCGCCGCGCGGCCGGATCGGTGAACCACCGGTAGCCGCGGCTGCGCGCCGGACCGGTGTACCCGGTCGCATCCCCGGTCAGGGCCACGCCCAGCGGGCTCTGCCGCAGCGTCTCGCCGAGCTCGGTGACGATCTCCGCCGGGGTGTCGGCGAGCCGGTCGAGCACGCGCAGCATCCCGGGGCTGATGTGCTCGCTGGTCGTCCCGCGCGCGGGCGGGTGGTGTCCGGCCAGCCGGAACAGGTGATCGCGTTCGTCGAGCGAGAGGTGCAGCCCCTGCGCGATCGACGCGAGCATCTGCTCGGAGGGCTGCGGCCCCCGCTCCCGCTCCAGCCGGGCGTAGTAGTCGGCGGACATGTGGCACAGGGCCGCGACCTCCTCGCGCCGCAGCCCGGCGGTGCGTCGCCGCTGCCCGCGCGGGACCCCGACGTCTTCCGGTTGCAGCGATTCCCGCCGACGGCGGAGGAACGCCGCCAGCCCCGCCCGGTCGATCATCCAGCACCGCCCTCCCGCAGATGTCCCATCTTCCTACCCCGGGGTGGCGCGGCGGAGCCACGGATCGTGAAGTCGTGGCTGGCACCCCGCGAGCGCGCCATCGTCGACGGCAGCACCCCGCGACCGGGGAACGCCCCGACCAGGAGGACGCCGTGGCACGCACGATCGACATCACCCTTCCCGACCTCACCGGCGAGCGCGCCGTCGTCACCGGCGCCAGCGACGGGGTCGGTCTCCGGATCGCCCGGCGGCTCGCCGCCGCGGGCGCGGAGGTGCTGCTGCCCGTCCGCAACCCGGCCAAGGGGGAGGCGGCGCTCGCCGAGATCCGCCGGGAGGTCCCCGGCGCCGCGGTGTCGCTGCGCGAGCTCGACCTGTCCTCCCTGCGGTCCGTGGCCGCGCTCGGTGCGGAGCTGCGCGCCGAGGGCGAACCGATCCACCTGCTCATCAACAACGCCGGGGTGATGACCCCGCCGGACCGCCGGGCCACGGCCGATGGCTTCGAGCTCCAGTTCGGCACCAACCACCTCGGACACTTCGCCCTGGTCGCCCACCTGCTCCCGCTGCTGCGCGCGGGCCGGGCGCGGGTGATCTCGCAGCTCAGCGTCGCGGCGGCGCGCGGCTCGATCAACTGGGACGACCCGAACTGGGAGAACTCCTACGACGCCCGGGCCGCCTACGGGCAGTCGAAGATCGCCAAGGGACTCTTCGGCCTGGAGCTCGACCGGCGCAGCCGGGCCGAGGGATGGGGCATCACGAGCACCCTGTCCCACCCCGGCATCGCCCCCACCAACCTGCTGGAGGCCCAGCCCCACCTCGGCCGCACCGAGCGGACCCCGGGACGGAAGGTGATCGGCTTCCTTGCCGCGCGCGGCCTGCTGGTCGGGACCCCGGAGAGCGCGGGCCTGCCCGCCCTGTTCGCGGCGACGTCCCCCGCGGCCGAGGGCGGCCGGTGCTACGGGCCGAGCGGCTTCGGCCACCTCGGGGGCCCGCCCGCCGAGCAACGGCTCTACGCGCCGCTGCGCGCCGGAGCCGAGGCGGCTCAGCGGATCTGGCTCCTCTCCGAGCAGCTGACCGGGCTGACCCTGCGCGACCCGGGGCCGCGCGCCGCGCGGAGCTAGGCGCCGAGGCGGTACCCCATGCCGCGAACCGTGCGGATGCGCTCGCTGCCGATCTTGCGGCGCAGCGCCCGCACGTACACGTCCACCACGTTCGAGCCGGGGTCGAAGTCGTAGCCCCACACGTGCGACAGGATCTGCTCCCGGGACAGCACCTGCCCGGCGTGGCGCAGGAACAGCTCCAGCATGGCGAACTCCCGGGCGGTGAGGTCCACCGCCGAGCCCGGCAGCTGCGCCCGCCTGCTCCGCAGGTCCAGCGAGAGGTCGCCCTCCCGCAGCACCGAGACCTCCGGTGTCCGGTCCGCGGAGCGCAGCCGCAGCCGGACCCGCGCCAGCAGTTCCTCGAACCGGAACGGTTTGGTCATGTAGTCGTCGGCGCCGCCCTCCAGCCCGGCGACGGTGTCGTGCACCGAGTCCCGCGCGGTCAGGATGATCACCGGCAGCCCGACCCGCTGGGCCCGCACCGCCTGCAGCACCGCGAAGCCGTCCTTGCCGGGCAACCCCAGGTCCAGCACGGCGAGGTCGTAGTCGCCGCCGAGCAGCAGCTCCTGGGCGGTGGCGCCGTCCCCGGCCACGGCGGTGCCGAAACCGTTGGCGCGCAATCCCTTCTCCAGGAACGCCGCGATGCGGGTCTCGTCCTCCACGATCAGGATCTTGCTCACGTCGACGCCTCCTCGGTGTGCGCGGTGGTGGCGGGCAGGTCCAGCGCGAAGGTGGCGCCCGCCCCGAGCTCGGAGAGCACGCGCACCCGCCCGTGGTGCGCCTCGGCGATCGCCGCGACGATCGCCAGCCCGAGCCCGGCGCCCCCGCGCCCGGGGCCGCTGCCGTGGGCGAACCGGGCGAAGATCTGCTCCACCTCGGCCGGATCCACGCCGGGCCCGCGGTCGGTGACCCACAGCGTCACCCGGCCCGCGCCCAGCGCCGAGCCGATGCGGATCTCCGCGCCGTCCTCGGTGTGCTGCACCGCGTTCTGCGCCAGCTGCACGACGGCCTGGGTGAGCCGCTGCGCGTCCACCACCACCTCGCCCTCGCCGATGCTCTCCAGCACCCAGCGCCGGTCCGCGATCGAGCGCACCTTCGCGTCGATGTCGCTGGTCAGCTCGGCCAGCGAGACCTCCGCCGGGTGCACGAAGTCCGGCCGGTCGGCCTTCGCGAGCATGAGCAGGTCCTCGACGATGCGGGTCATCCGGTCCAGCTCGTCGGTGCACAACCGCACGACCTCGTCGCGCTCCCGCGGATCGTCCCCGAGCAGTTCCAGGTTCCCGCGCACGATGGTGATCGGGGTGCGCAGCTCGTGGCTGGCGTCGTCGACGAACTGGCGCTGCGTGCGGAACGCCGCCTCCAGCCGGTTCAGCATCGCGTTGAACTGGTAGGCCAGCGCGGCGATGTCGTCCCGGCCGCGCACCGGGATGCGCCGGGTCAGGTCGTGCTCGCTGATCTCGGCGGCGGCCTGCCGCACGGTGCGCACCGGAGCCAGGATCGCCCCCGCCACCACCCAGGACGAGGCCGCCGCGAGCAGCACCGCGCACGCGCTGACCAGCGCCAGCACCCGCACCACCTCGTGCACCTCGGCGACGTCGGCGGCGGTGAAGTGGCCGGTGATGAACCAGGCGCGCGCGCCGTCGGCGGTGTGCGCCTGCACCTTCACCCAGCGCAGCGGGCCCGCGCTGGTCTCCGCCGTGCCGTACCGCTGCGGGTCGGCGGCGATCGCGGTCAGCAGTCCCGGGGTGTGCACCGCTTCGCGGGCGCCGTCGTCCTGCGCCTGCAGGTGCCACTTCAACCCGGCCGGCGTTTCCCAGGCGCCGATCATGGCCTCCCAGGCGTCCGGGTACTGCTGGCTCAGGTAGGTGTCGAACAGCGCGCCCGGTTCGACGATCAGCTTGCCGGTCGCGGGATCCCGGCCCACGTGGGCGAAGTTGACGAACTCGCGGCCCTCCTGCTCCAGCGAGGCCGTGACCTTGTTCATCGCGTCGTCGTGCAGGAACCGCCACACCAGCAGCACGATCCCGGCCAGCGCCACGACCAGGACCAGCAGCAGCCACCCCATGATCTGCGCGCGGGCCGGGACGCGGGTCCCGCGGTGCGGCGACTCAGCCCGCATCGCCGGTCGCGTCCTCGGGTTCGGGCGGCGGCAGCTCGGCGGGCGGCGAGGTGCGCAGGATCGGACCGGGGCCCGGCATGTCGCCGACGTGCACCTCCACCGGCACCTCCGGGTTCCGGGGTTCGTTCGTCGCGGCGTAGCCGATCAGCACCGCGGCGACGGGCAGCAGGAGCGCGGCGATGAGCAGCGGTAATCTGGGCACCGATCTCATGCACCACATCCTGTCGGCCGCGTCCGGCCCGGGGATGAAAGCGGCATGAGAACTTTCTCATGCGGATTCGCCGGGGTTGCGCGCATCCCGCGGCTCGGCGCGTCCGCCACGGGCTAGCCTGCACGCGGGTGGTCGCGGTACCGGCGCCCGGGGTTCCGCCCGGCCGCGCGTGCGCCGCTCACGAGTACTGGGAACACGTCTGGGGTCGAGGACAGCGATGGATGACGACGGCGACCGGCTGATCGACTGGACCGGGGAGCGCTGCGTGCCCTGGGCCGACGACGTGCAGGTGATCTACGAGCACTACCACCGCTACGCGCTGGCGGCCCGGTTCGCCCGCGGCAAGCGGGTGCTGGACCTCGCCTGCGGCGAGGGCTACGGCGCCGCGCTGCTGGCCGCCGAGGGCGCCGAGGTCGTCGGCCTCGACATCGACCCGGCGACCGTGGAGCACGCGACCCGCGCCTACGGCGGCCGCGACGTCTCCTTCCGCGTCGGCTCGATCACCGATCCCGAGGCGCTGGCCGACGAGAAGCCCTTCGACCTCGTCGTCTGCTTCGAGGCCATCGAGCACGTCACCGAGCACGACGCCGTGCTCGCGCTGATCCGCTCCCGGCTCGAACCGGGCGGGCTGCTGCTGATGAGCACTCCGGACACGGACGTCTACCAGCACGAGCACGGCAACGACAACCCGTTCCACGTCAAGGAGCTCACCGGCCCGCAGTTCGAGTCGATGCTGGAGGGCGCCTTCCGGCACGTGGCGGTGTACCACCAGAACGCGGCCGCCGGTTCGGTGCTCACCCCGTCCGACCCGGGCGACCCGGACACCGCGATCGAGGGCGTCCGGTTGCAGACCCTGCACCGCGAGGAGTCCGGTGCGTGGTCGGTGCGCCAGGGCCTGCCGCACACCTACCTGCTGGGCGTCGCCTCGGACCGGCGGCTGCCGAAGCTGCCCGCCACCGCGGTGCTGCTCGACGACGAGCTCACCCTGGGGCGCTGGGCCGGGCAGCAGGACCTCCGCCCGATCATCGAGCAGCGCGACGAGGCCGTGGCCGACGTGGCGAAGCTCCACGAGCACTACCAGCGCGGCCGCGCCGAGGCCGAGGAGCTCAAGGCGGCGTTGGGCCGGGTGGAGGAGCTGCGCGTCGCCGAGGAGCGGCGAGCGGACGAGCACGCGCGCGAAGCGGAGCGGCTGCGGGACGCGCTCGCCGAGCTCGGGTCCGAAGTGGACGAAGCGCGGCTGGCCGCCGAGCGGGACGCCGCGCGCATCGACTGGCTCCGCGACTCGGTCGGGCGCCTGGAGCAGCGGACCGCCGAGGCCGAGCAGCGCTCCGGCGAGCTGGCCGAGCGCAACGCCGAGCTCGCCGCGCAGAACTCGGCCCTGGTGCAGCGCGCCGTCCGCAAGTACCGCACCGTCGTCGAGCGGGTCGCGCCGCGCGGCACCGCCCGCCGCGACGTCTACGAGCTCGCCCTCGGCAGGCAGCCCGGCGCGGTGGCGGCCGAGGCGCCCCAGGAGACCGGACCG
Organism: Saccharopolyspora antibiotica; assembly: GCF_047200635.1. Lineage (NCBI taxonomy): Bacteria > Bacillati > Actinomycetota > Actinomycetes > Pseudonocardiales > Pseudonocardiaceae > Saccharopolyspora > Saccharopolyspora antibiotica. Next base: position 50,560 of record NZ_JBJZOI010000003.1, read on the forward strand.
CTGGCGGTGCCGCGCAGCGCCGACCCCGTCGTCAGCGTCATCGTGCCGGTGCACGGCAAGTGGCCCTACACCCGGCAGTGCCTGCGATTCCTCGCCGGGCACCTGGTGTCCGTGCCGTTCGAGGTGATCGTCGTCGACGACGCCTCCCCGGACGACAGCGCGGTGCGACTCGCGGCCTGCGAAGGAGTCCGGCTGGTGCGCGCCGAGCGCAACCTCGGCTTCATCGGCGCCTGCAACCTCGGCGCCGAGCACGCGCGCGGGCGGCACCTGTTCTTCCTCAACAACGACGCCGAGGTCACCGAGTCCTGGCTGGACGTGCTCATGTCCACGATGGACTCCGATCCGAGGATCGGGCTGGTCGGCGCGAAGCTCGTCTACCCCGACGGCCGGCTGCAGGAGTGCGGCGGCATCGTCTGGGCCGACGGCACCGGCTGGAACCTGGGCCGCGACGGGGAACCGAACGCCGCCGAGCACACCGTGCTGCGCGACGTCGACTACTGCTCCGGGGCCGCGATCCTGGTGCGCGCCGAGGTGTTCCGCCAGGTCGGCGGCTTCGACACCCGCTTCGCGCCCGCCTACTACGAGGACACCGACCTGGCCTTCGCGGTCCGCGCCGCCGGGTACCGCACCGTGGTGCAGCCGAAGGCCGTCGTCGTGCACCACGAGGGCGTTTCCAACGGCACCGACCTGTCCACCGGCGTCAAGCGGCACCAGGAGCTCAACCGCCAGGTGTTCGTGGACAAGTGGCGCGACGCCCTCGCCGACCACCTGCCCGAGGCCTCCCCGCGCAACCTCTGGCTGGCCCGCCAGCGCGGCCAGCGCGGGCACCACGGCCCGATCGTGCTGGTCAAGGACCACCAGGTCCCCCGGCCCGACTTCGACTCCGGCTCGGTGCGGATCCGGCGCGTGCTGGAGCAGTTCGTCGAGCTCGGCGCGCGCGTGGTGTTCTTCCCCGGCAACCACGCCCGGCTGGAGCCCTACACCACCGAACTCCAGCAGGCCGGGGTGACCGTGCTGCCGGAACCGCAGCTCCAGCAGGCGTTCCTCGCCGAGGCGGGCACCGAGATCTCGCTCGCCGTGCTGTCCCGGCCGCAGGTCGCCTGGAGCCTCGTCGAGGAGCTGCGCACCTGCGCGCCGCAGGCCGTGATCGCCTACGACACGGTGGACGTGCACTTCCTGCGGCTCCAGCGGCAGGCCGCGCTCGTCGGCGAGCAGGGCGAACCGGAGGCGGAGCGGTCGCTGAGCCGCAAGGCCTTCGCCTCCCGGCAGATGGAGCTCGGCCTCGTGCGGTCCTGCGACGTCACCCTGGTCGTCTCGGAGGCCGAGCAGGAGCTGCTCGGCGAGCTGGTGCCGGAGGCCGACGTCCGCGTGCTGTCCAACGTGCACGACGTGCGGCCCGGCACCGCCGAACCGGCCGGGCGCGCCGACGTGCTCTTCGTCGGCAGCTTCGACCACCCGCCGAACCGGGACGCCGCGCTGTGGGCGGTGCGGGAGATCATGCCGCTGGTGCGGGAGCGCTGCCCGGAGGCGGTGCTGCACGTCGTCGGGTCGAACCCGACCGAGGAGGTGCTGGCGCTGGCCGGGGAGGGCGTGCGGGTGCACGGCTGGGTGCCCGACCTCGACGCGCTCTACGCGAGCAGCCGGGTCACGCTCGCGCCGCTGCGGTTCGGGGCCGGGGTGAAGGGCAAGGTCGGCGAGAGCCTCGGGCTCGGCGTGCCGGTGGTGGGCACCGGGCTCGCGATGGAGGGGATGCACCTCGAGGCCGGGCGGGACGTGCTCGTCGCCGACGACGCCACCGGGCTCGCGGCGGCCGTGGTGCGGCTGCTCACCGAGGACGACACCTGGTCGAGCCTCTCGGCGGCGGGCAAGGCGGGTATCGCCGCCCAGTTCGGCCCCGACGTCTCCAGCGCCGCCCTCCGCTCGCTGCTCGCGCTCGCCTGACGGGCCCGGGGTGGGCGCCCCCGCGACGCCCACCCCGCGGGGACCCGCGATTTCTCGCGAAATCTCGCTGCCACCGCTGCGCCCCCCCGCAACTTCCCGCGAAATCGCCCACCTCCGTGCGGTGCGCCCGCGATTTCTCGCGAAATCTCGCCCCGGTCCGGCCGGGTGAGCCCGATTTCTCGCGAAATCTCGGGAGGGGGCGTCGGCGGAGGCGCGCGGGTGGTCGACGCGACGAAGGCCCGCTCACCTCGAGGTGAGCGGGCCTTCGTCGTTGCCGGGAGAGGTTCAGTCGCGGATGGTCGGCGGGGTCTGGGCGAGCTGCTGGTCCAGCAGCTGCTGGAACGCGGTCTGCGCGGCAGCCTTGTCCGGCGCGCTCACGTCCACGATGACCGCCCAGCCGTGCGCCACGTAGGCGGTGCGGAACACCCCGCTGCCGGTCGTCATCACTTCGACGCCTCGGTACGAGAGGTCCTCGTCCGCGGCGAGGCCCTCCTGGTCGTCCAGGTAGGCCTTCGCCACCGCCTGCGCGCCGGCCGGGTCCGGCATCCGGACCGCGATGAGCACCGAGGTGGCCGGGCCGTCGCTGCGGCTGAAGAAGCCGTCGACGAGCCCTCCTCGCAGCGCGGCGTCGCGCACCGGCTCGCGCAGCACCCCGGACTTCGGGCTGTTCTCCAGCGCCGAGCGGTCCAGCGGGCCGTTGTACGGGTGCGGAGTGCCGGGCGGCGGGGCGACCAGGACCTCGGGCGTGGCGGCCGGGGCGGGCTTCGCCGCGGGCGGCTCGGGCAGCGGTTCGCTGGTGGGCACCGGCGGGGCCTGCTGCTCGGTGGGCTGCTGCGGCGCGGCTTCGTCGTCCCCGCCGGAGGTGAAGTAGACGATCCCGGCGACGATCACGCCGACGAGCAGCACCGCGCCGAGCGAGATCGCGGCGATGGTCTTGCCCTTCGAGGATCCCTCGCCGACCTCGAAGACCTCCGGGCCCTGCCGCATCCAGCTGGTGTCGCCGTGCTCGGGCACCGACGGCGTGTCCGGGTCGCCCCACGGGGAGGCGGAGGGGCCGTCACCGGTGTTCCACCCCTGCGGCGGGGACTGGTTCCACTGCTGCTGCGGCGGCTGGTTCCACTGCTGCTGCCCGACGTTGACCACCTGGGTGCTCTCGGCCTGCTGCTGCGGGGTCGGCTGCTGCTGCTGGGTGAGCGGGTTCGGCACGACCTGCGTGGACTCTGTCGAGGGCTGCGGCTGCGGCTGCTGGTGCTGCTGCGCGCCCTGCGCGGCGGCCGCGCCCCAGTTGAAGGCGGGCGGGAACGGGTTCGAGTGCGGGGCCTGCTGCCCCCCGTGCGGGGACCCCTGCTGGGGGAAGCCGCCGGACGGCGTGCCGGGCTGCTGCTGCGGGAAGTCGCCGGAGGCCGGGCCGGACTGCCCGCCCTGCGACCGACCGATCAAGGCGTCCCGCCGGGAGCGGTACTCCTCCGCTGAGATCCTGCCCGCCGCGAGTTCGGCATCGAGGTTGTGCAGCTCGTCTTGCCAGGTCACCGATGCGCCCTTTCCGGGTTTCACGAGTCGCTGCCGATGTGCGATCGACCGTCATTTTGCACCTGCGGGTGCGCGCGCGATGCACCGGCCGGATAACGATCGAGCCGGTGAGCGGCGGTGCGCGCCGCCCCGGTCGCCGAAACGCGCGCCGAGATCACGGTGGCACCGGATACGCTACTCGCCGTTGAGGGTGGGGTCGACGGCACGTCGTGGGGGTGAAGCGGATGGGCACGCTGCGTGTCGACCACGCCCATCCCGAGCGGTTCGCCGATCCCGCGCACGGCTTCGCCTGGATCCGCATGTTCGGCGCGCTGCTGGTCATCTACGGCCACAGCTCGCCGCTGGTGGGCACCGGTGAGCTCTTCCCGCCCCACTGGGCCTTGCAGCCCGACGAGGGCGTGCTCATGGGCTTCTTCGCGATGAGCGGCTTCCAGATCACCGAGAGCTGGCTGCGAGACCCGCACCCGGCGCGCTTCGCGGTGAAGCGGGTGCTGCGGCTGTGGCCGCCGATGCTCACCGTGACCCTGGGCATGGCGCTGGTCATCGGTCCGCTGGTGACGGCGCTGCCCGCCGGCGAGTACTTCGCCGCGCGGGAGACCTGGGGCTACGTCATCAACAACGCCGGGTTGCTGGGCCTGCAGCACGAGTTGCCGGGCGTGTTCAGCGGCAACCCGTGGCCGGACGCGGTGAACGGTTCGCTGTGGACGCTGCCGATGGAGCTGCTGGCCTACGCGGGCCTCTACGTCCTGCTGCTGCTCGGGGCCGCGAAGCAGCGGTGGCGCTGGCTGTCGGTGGCGGCGCTGGTGGTCCTCGTGGTGTGGGACCGCCACCTGGAGCAGCTGCCGGGAGCGGAGTCCGCGGGGTCGCTGCTGAGCGTGCCGGTGGAGTCGCTGGTGGCGTTCCTGGTGGCGTTCGCGTTCGGCGTGGTGCTGAACCTGTACCGCATCCCGCTGTCGGTGACGGCGGCCGTCGCCGGCGCGGTGGTGCTGGTGGCGATGCCGAACAGCATCGCGGCGTCCTTCCTGATGGTCTTCGTCGCCAGCTACGCGGTGGTGGTGGCCGGGCACTTCTGGCCCGCCCGGCTGACGGTCCCCGGGCTGTGGGTGAACGGCAGCTACGGCGTCTACGTGTGGGGGTTCCCGGTCCAGCAGCTGCTGGCGATGGCGGGGATCGCGAACCAGTACGTGATGCTGCTGTGCGCGGCGCCGATCGCCTACCTGCTGGGCACGGCGTCCTGGGTGTTCATCGAGGAGCCGACGATGAAGCTGCGGCACCTGGTGGCTCCGTCCAGCCCGCCGCGCCCGCTCCAGCGCGACGAGGGGCCCCGGGGACGGGACGAGGGCGCCGAGGACGAGTGGGACCAGGACTGGGAGGGCGAGGAGCCGGACCCGGACTGGGACGCCGACGAGTGGGAGCCCGCGGACGCCGCCGCGACCACGCGGCGGGCGATGCCCGCGGTCCCGGCTTCGGCGGCCGAGACCGAGCGCAACTTCCCGCCCGCTGTCCCGATCCGGGCGGAGCGGCCCCGGCCTCCGGCGCCCCCGCGCCCGGAGTCCCCCCGACCGGAGTCCCCCCGACCGGAACCCCGGCGGTTCGAGCCGCACCGCGCGGAGCCGCGCCGTCCCGAAGCGCCGCGGCCGCCGCGACGCGACGAGCCCGCGCGAGGCCCCCGGTTCAACGGTCACGCGCCGCCACCGGAGCCCCGACCGGACTCGTCGCCCCGCGGGTTCTCCGGCGACCTCGGCCCGCTGCCCGGCGACCCGCCGGGACCGGAGGCCAGGACCGAGACCGGCCTCGGAGCCCCGCCCGGTCCCGGGCGGCCTCGGGGCAGGCGCGCCGCCCCGCCCCCGGAGCCCCCGGCGCCCGCCGAGGAGACCCGCCCGCTGGGCAGGCCGTCCCGCTCGGCGGACCCCCGCTGATCCCCGGCGTAACATCGGGGCATGGCGCTCTTCGGTGGTAGGACCCGCATGATCGGCCCGGACGAGGCCCTGCCGGGCAGGTCGGAACCGATGCCCGTGCCGGAACGGCACGCGGTCTTCGGCGATCGCCCGATCGCCCCGCCGTTCCCCGCGACCACCGCGTCCCTGGTGGTCGGCATGGGCTGCTTCTGGGGCGCGGAGCGGACGTTCTGGCGGACCGAGGGCGTGTGGACCACGGCCGTCGGCTACGCGGGCGGCTACACGCCGAACCCCTCCTACGAGGAGGTGTGCAGCGGGCGGACCGGGCACACCGAGGCGGTGCTCGTCGTCTTCGACCCGGAGGTGCTCGACCTGACCGGGGTGCTCAAGGTCTTCTGGGAGGGCCACGACCCCACCCAAGGCCTGCGCCAGGGCAACGACGTCGGCAGCCAGTACCGCTCGGCGGTGTACTGGACCGACGAGGCGCAGCGCGCCGAGGTCGAGGCGAGCCGCGAGCGGTACCAGGCCGCGTTGTCCGCGTCGGGCCACGGCGAGATCACCACCGAGCTCGCTCCGCTGGGCGAGTTCTACTACGCCGAGGGCTACCACCAGCAGTACCTCTCGGAGGCGAAGAACCCGAACGGCTACTGCGGCATCGGCGGCACCGGGGTTTCCTGCCCGGTCGGCCTGATCGCGGACTGACCGGCCGCGGGTCGCCGCGGCCTGTGGAAAGATCGAGTTCTGGGTGTTCCGCCCGGGTGCGCTCCCGAGCGGAATTCCCAGAATTCTGTTCATTCAACAGAATTCACGGAAGTGCTTCCGAGTGCTTCCGGAAGCGTGGCCCTTCCGCGCTGCGGAATTGCGACGCACCGCGGCCCGGCGGGGGGGGGGGGGGGGGGAGGGGGGGGGGGAGAGGGGGGGGGGGGGGGGGGGGGGGGGGGGGGGGGGGGGGGGGGGGGGGGGAAAAAGGGGGGGGGGGGGGGGGGGGGGGGGGGACCCCCCCCCCCCCCCCCCACCACCAGTTCCGGTCGGCCTGCTGCCCGCGGCTGCCGCGCAGCGCGGCGACGGCCTCGACGTAGTCGCCCAGGTCGATCTCCAGCGGGTCGAGCACGGCGTTCCAGTCCTGCGCGAGCGCCAGCAGCTCGCGGGTCAGCACGCCGGCTGACCACCCGTCGAACAGCAGCAGGCTGAACGCGCCGTGCAGCAGGCCCGCGTTGCCGGGCAGCAGCGTGAGGCGGACGTCCAGGCCGGGTCCGGACGTCGGATCGGGGCCGTTGACGTTCATCCAGTCCCGCAGCTCGGCGAGCTGGCCGGTGATCTCCTCCGGTGTCGCGTCGCGCAGGTCCAGCACCGCGAGCGCGGGCAGGGCGCCCGGCGCGTCGACGGGGAGCACGTGCTGGCGGCCGTCGGAGTCGACCCGGGCCCGGAGACCGGGCTGCCGCCGGGCGAGCCGCTCCAGCGCGTCCGCGAGCGCTTCCGCGGCCTCGTCGCCGTCCAGGTCGTCGAGCGGGTAGTCGACGTAGTAGTGCGCCGAGGCGTAGGAGAGCTCCCAGCCGTCCTGCTGCCCGACGAAGTAGCCCTGCTGCAGCGGGAGCAGGGAGAACGGGGCGTGCGGGTCGGCGCGCCGTCGGGTGATCTCGGGCAGCGGCCCACCGGCCGCGTCGGCCGCGCGTTCCGCCACGAGCGCGGCGATCTCGTCGATCGTGGTGTCCACGCGCACCTCGGCGAGGCCCAGGGAGACCCCGAGCTTGCGCCGGATCATCGCCGACATGCGCACCGCCAGCACCGAGTCACCGCCGAGGTTGAGGAATCCCGCGTCGGCCGGGATCCGGGTGGTCGGCAGATCGAGCAGTTCGGCCCAGACCTCGGTGATCTCGGCCGCGTGGTCAGTGCTTGGGGGAGAAGTCATGGTCGTCACGCTAGACGACATTGACAATCGTTCTCAATACGGCAAGAGTCACTCAGGGTCGCACTCGTCACCCGATCGAGCGATTCGTTACGCCCCCGCTACTCCGGAGGAGCCCCGCATGACCGTCCGGCTAGATGACGTCCTCGAGTGCCTGTCCGAGGTGCTGGACTGGCCCGGCGCGGTCCCGCCGGACGTCTCCTTGACCGAGCTGGGGCTCGACTCGTTCACCGCCGTGCGGCTGCGGAAGCGGCTTCGCGAGGACACCGGGCTGGACCTGCCGCTGCCCGCGTTCCTCGGCGGAGCGACCGCGCGCACGATCACCGACGCCGACGCCCCCGAGGCCCCCGACGAGCCTTCCGCTCCCACCACCAACGGGACGCCCCCCGCGTCCGGCGGCGAGGACGGCCCGGTGGACGGAGAACCGTTCGCGCTCACCCCGGTGCAGAGCGCCTACCTGGCGGGACGCGATCCGGTCTTCCCCCTCGGCGGGGTCGCGACGTTCTGGTACCAGGAGTTCGACCGCGTGCCCGACGGCGATCCGCTCACCGACCTGAAGCGCCTCAGCACCGCGTGGGACGCGCTCGTGCGCCGCCACCCGATGCTGCGGATGGTCGTCCGCCCGGACGGGCGGCAGCACGTGCTGCCCGAGGTGCCGCACCGCGAGATCCCCGTCCTCGACCTGCGCGACGATCCCGCGCCGGAGACCCGGCTGGCCGAACTGCGCGACGAGTGCTCGCACCAGGTGCGCCCGCCCGAGGTGTGGCCGCTGCACGACCTGCGCGCTGCCCTCCTGCCGGACGGCCGCACCCGGCTGTGCATCGGCATCGACGTGCTCGCGCTCGACCTCACCAGCTGGATGGTGCTGATGGGGGAGTGGGGCGAGCTCGTCGCCGACCCCGACGCGACGCTGCCCCCGCTGCCGACCACGTTCGCCGCGCTCGCCGCCCGTGCCGACGCCGACCCCGCCGAACAGGCCCGCCGAGAACGCGACCGCGCCTACTGGGCGGACCGGGGTTCCCTGCCCGCCGGGCCCGAACTGCCCTGGACCGGGCTGCCCTGGACCGAACCGCCGGGTGAGCCCGCCCCCCGGATGACGCGGCACACCGCGCTGCTCGACCCCGACGCGTGGCAGCGGCTGCGCGCCGGCGCGGCCCGGCACGGGGTCAGCCCGACCGGCGCCCTGCTCGCGGCCTTCGCGTTCGTGCTGCACCGCCACGGCGCGGAGAACGCCTTCAGCCTCAACACCACCCTGTTCGATCGCGACGACGTCGCCCGCGGCGACGACACCCCCGGGCTCGACCGCGTGGTCGGCGACTTCACCAGCACCGTGCTCGTCGCCGTCGAACCTCCGGACCTGCGCGGCTGGAACGGGTTCGCCGAGTTCGCCGCCGCGGTCAACCACCGGTTCTGGGCAGACCTGGAACACCGGTCGGTGGCCGGAGTGGAGGTCACCACCCGGACCGGAGGCCCGCGGGATCCCCGCACCGGGCTGCCCGCGCCCGCGCACCCGGTGGTGTTCACCAGCGCGCTGGGGCTCACCGGGGAGGGGGCCGCACCGACGGAGTGGATCGGCGCCGAGGTCTTCGGCGTCTCGCAGACCCCGCAGGTGCTGCTCGACCACATCGTCCACGACGCGGGCGGTGCGCTCACCGTGCACTGGGATCTGCGCGAGGCCACCCTCCCCGCCGGATTCGTCGAGGGCCTGCGCGATGCGCACGCGACGCTGCTGCGCCGCCTCGCCGACGACCCCGCCGCCTGGACCGACCGGGCCCTGGGACTGGCGCCGTCGATGGCGGCCGACGAGCCGGTCGCCCCGAACCCGTTCACCGAACGCGGTCCGCTGCTCGACGAGCTGCCGCGAACCGCTGCGCGGGAGGGCCGGCCCGCCCTGGTCGACGCGCGCGGGTGCGTCACCGCGGACCTGCTCGCCGAGCGCGCCGACCGCACCGGTGCCGCGCTCGCCGGGCTCGGCGTCGGGCCCGGCGACCTGGTCGCCGTGTGCGCCGAGAAGGGGACCGCCCAGGTCACCGCGCTGCTCGGGGTGCTCGCCTCCGGCGCGGGCTACGTCCCGGTCGAACCGACGTGGCCGACGGCGCGGATCGAATCGGTGTGCGCCCGCGCCGGCCTGCGGCACGCGCTCGTCGCGCCGGGAAGCACCGTCGCGTGGCCCGAGCGGGTGCGGGCGCACGTCCTCGACGCCGACGGGGTGCTCGACGGCGAGCCCGGCGCGCCGACCCGGCCGGAGCCCGACGACCTCGCCTACGCGATCTTCACGTCCGGCTCGACCGGCGCTCCCAAGGGCGTCGGCATCACCCACCGCGCCGTGCGCACCACCCTCGACGACCTCGAAGGTCGCTATCCGCTGCGCGCCGACGACCGGGTGCTCGGCCTCTCCGCGTTCAGCTTCGACCTCTCGGTCTACGACGTGTTCTCCGTGCTGGGCGCGGGCGGCGCGGTCGTGCTGCCCGACGCCGATCGCCAGCGCGATCCCGGTCACTGGCTGGAGCTGATGGCCGCGCACCGCGTCACGGTGTGGAACACCGCCCCGGCTCTGCTGGAGATGCTCGTCGAGTACGCGGAGATCGAGCCCGAGAGCACCCGGCGCGCGCTGGCCCCGCTGCGGCAGGTCTTCCTGTCCGCGGACTGGATTCCCGTCACCCTGCCCGACCGGTTGCGCGCCCTCGCGCCGCAGGCGCGGGTCATCAGCCTGGGCGGTGCGACGGAGGCGTCGATCTGGTCGATCTCGCACCCGATCGGCGAGGTGGACCCGGCGTGGCCGAGCATCCCCTACGGGCACGCGCTGGGCGGGCAGAGCTTCCACGTCCTCGACGCCGACGGCCGCCCCTGCCCGGTGGGGCGCCCCGGTGAACTGTTCATCGGCGGTGACGGGCTCGCCCGCGGCTACGTCGGGGACCCGGACCAGACCGCGTCCCGCTTCGCCGTGCACCCCACCCTGGGCGCCCGCGCCTACCGCACCGGCGACCTCGGCAGGTGGCGCGCGGACGGCACCATCGAGTTCCTTGGCCGCACCGACCGGCAGGTCAAGATCCGGGGGCACCGCATCGAGCTCGGCGAGGTCGAGGCGACCCTGGCCCGGCTGCCCGGGGTGCGCCACGCCGTCGCCCAAGCCGTCCGCGGGCCCGACGACCGGCCGAGGCTGGTGGCCTTCGTGGTACCGGCGGACCCGGCCGCTCCGCTGGACGACGCCGAGCTGGCCGCCGGGCTGCGCGCGGCGCTGCCGCCGTACATGGTGCCCAACCGGTTCGTCCCGCTGCCGGAACTGCCGATCACCGCGAACGGCAAGGTCGACCACGCGGCGCTGCCCAGCCCCTTCCGGAGGAACGTCGCCGAGTCGCCGCGCCCGGTCGAACCGGTGATCTCCGCCGCGCCGAGCACTCCCGCCGCACCGGCGACCGAGGCCGCGTCGAGCGACCCGGCGGGGGCGGCGGCGCCGGAGACGGCACCCGCGGACGCGCTGCTGACCTCGCTGCTCGACGCGCCCCGGCGGGGACTGGAACTGCGGCTCACGATCGACTGCGGCGCGCTCGCGCCGATCGACGCCCTGGCGGCCGCCGCCCCGTGGGCCGCGCGGCTGCGCGCGGAACTCCCCGCGCACGGCATCAGCGTGACCGAGCGGCGCCCGGCCGACGGGCTCGTCGAGCTGGCCATCGCGGCAGCACCCGCCCTCGGGCAGAGCGCTTCCCCGGCCCCGGCCCCGGCACCGGCGCTGAACGCCGCGCCACCGCCGACAGCGCCGGTGGAGCCCGCGACGGTTGCGGTCTCCCCACCGGACGCCGAGCCGCACGGCCCCGATCCGCAGATCGAACGGGCGGTGGCACGGGTGTTCAGCGAACTGCTCAACGGCCCGGTCGAGGTCACCGCCCCGTTCTTCCAGCTCGGCGCGTCCTCGCTGACGCTGGTCCTGGCCCACCGCAGGCTCGTCGAGCTCGACCCGGCCCTCACCGTCGTCGACCTGTTCGCCCACCCGACCGTGCGAGACCTCGCCGCACGGCTCAGCCCGGCCGCGCCGCCGGAGCGGGAACCGGCGGAGGCGGCGCCTCCACCGCGAACCCGAGCGGAAAGCCGCCGGGCCGCCCGCGCCCGAGCCGCGGAGGTGGCCGGATGAGCAGCGGAACCCCGGAGCCCATCGCGGTGGTGGGCATGGCCTGCCGGTACCCCGGCGCCGACGACCTGGACGCCTACTGGCGGTTGCTCGTCGACGGCCGGGAAGGGCTGACCCGGATCGATCCGGATGCGGCGCCCCGGTCGCTGCGCCAGCGATCCGGTTACGTCCCCGTCGCCGGTCTGATCACCGATCAGGACCGGTTCGATCCCGCGCCGTTCGGGCTCACCGACTCCGAAGCGGACCTGATGGACCCCCAGCAGCGGCTGTTCCTGCAGACCGCGTGGCACGCCCTGGAGCACGCCGGGCACGCCGGGGCGCGCGATGCCGGAGCCGTGGGCGTGTTCGCCGGGTCGATGCAGTCGAGCTACCTGGCGTCCAACCTCGCCGACCGGTGGGACCCCACCGGCGCGGGCCCGGACCCGCTCGGCAGCCTCGCCACCGCGATGGCGACCCAGCCGGACTACCTGCCGCTGCAGACCGCGTTCCGGCTCGGCCTCGGCGGGCCGGCCCTGGCCGTGTCGACCAGCTGCTCGACCTCGCTGGTCGCCGTGCACCTGGCCGCGCAGTCGCTGCTGGCCGGTGAGTCGGACACCGCGCTCGCCGGCGGGGTGTCGCTGATCGTCCCGCAGGGCGGCGGTTACCTGCACGTACCCGGCGGGATCTTCTCCGCTGATGGGCGAGTCCGCCCCTTCGGCGCGGACGGCACCGGCATCGTCTACACCCAGGGGGTCGGCGTCGTGGCGCTGCGCCGCCTCAGCGACGCGATCGATTCCGGCGACGAGATCCACGCCGTCATCCACGGCACCGCCGTCAACAACGACGGCGCGGACAAGGCCGGGTTCACCGCTCCCTCGGTGCGCGGGCAGGCTCGGGTGATCGGCGAAGCGCTCGCGGTCGCGGACGTCGACCCCCGTGAGATCGGCCTGATCGAGGCGCACGGAACCGCGACTCCCCTCGGCGACCCGGTGGAGTTCACCGCGCTGCGGCGGGTGCTCGGCGACGCACCCGGCCGGTGCGCGCTGGGTTCGGTGAAGGGGAACATCGGGCACAGCAACTCGGCCGCGGGGGTCGCCTCGCTGATCAAGGCCGTGCTCGCCCTGCGGCACTCCGCCGTCCCCGCCACCCTGCACGCCGATCCCGCCAACCCGGCGTTGCGCATCGACGATTCCCCGTTCCACCTGCCGTCGGCGACGGAGCCGTGGTCCGGCCCCCGGTACGCGGGGGTGAGCTCGTTCGGCATCGGCGGCACCAACGCCCACGCGGTCCTCGGACCGGCACCTCGGCGGAGCACGCCCGAGGACGATCCCCGGCCGCAGCTGCTCTGCGTTTCCGCCGCGACCGCGGAGGCCGCCCGCGCCACCGCCTCCCGGGTGGCCGCCGCGGTGCCGCCGGGCCGGCACGCCGACGCCGCGCACACCCTCGCTCGCGGGCGGACCGCGCTGCCGCACCGCCTCACCGGCCTCGGGCCGGAGGGGCTGGCCGCGGCTGAGCCGGTGCTCGCCGGGACACCTCGGATCGTCTTCGCCTTCCCCGGTGCCGGGAGCCCCCACCCGGGCATGGCGGCGGACCTCTACCGGGACGAGCCGGTGTTCGCCGCCGCCGTCGACGAGTGCGCCCAGCTGCTGCTCCCGCGGCTGGACGCCGACGTGCGCGAGGCGCTCGATCCGGAGACGCCCGCGGAACGGGTCGCCGACCCGTCGTTCGGGCTGCCCGCGCTGTTCGCCGTGTCCGTCGGCCTGGCCCGGCTGCTGGAGAGCTGGGGAGCGCGCCCGGACGCGCTGATCGGGCACAGCCTCGGCGAGTGCGTCGCCGCCGCTGTCGGCGGGGCGCTGTCGCTGCCCGACGCCGCGCGACTCGTCGCGGAGCGCTGCACCGCCGCCGCCCGCGCCGCGGGCAGCGGCGCGATGCTCGCCGTCGGCCTGCCCGAAGCGGCGCTCGTGGCCCGGCTGCCCGAGGCGCTCGATCTCGCCGTGGTCAACGGGCCGGCCGCGTGCGTGGTGTCCGGGCCGGCCGAAGCGGTGACCGCGTTCGCCGAGGAGCTGGCGCGGGAGGACATCGCGCACTCACCGCTGGCGGTGGCGGCGGCCATGCACTCGCGGGCGATGGACCCGGAGCTGCCCGGGCTGCGAGCGGCACTGGCGGGACTCCGGGGCACCGCACCGCGCGTGCCCGTGGCGAGCACCCGCACCGGCGCGCTCGCCGGAGCCGAGCTCGGCTCGCCGTCGCACTGGACCGCGCAGCTGCGCGATCCCGTCCGGTTCGCCGACGCCCTCGCCGCCGCCGTCGGCGACGGTCCCGCCGTCGTCGCCGAGATCGGACCGGGCACCGCCCTGTCCCGCCTCGCCTCCGGCATCCCGGGAGTCGTGGCGACGGTGCCGCTGCTGGCGGAGGAGCACGGCACGGGTTCCGCGCGCGCTGCCCTCGGCAAGCTGTGGGCCCACGGCGCGGCGGTCGACCCGGCCGCGCCGGCCGGGCCGGGGCGTCGGCGGCTCGCGCTGCCCGGTTACGCCTTCACCCGCTCGCGGCACTGGATCGACCCGCCCGAGGGTTCCGCCGACGACGCCGCCGACGCGGCACTGCAAGTCCTGACCTGGGAACCGATGGCCCCGGTGGCGGGCCGCCCCGAGGGAGGGTGGACCGTGCTCGGCCGAGGGCCCCTCGCCGAGGCGCTCCGCGAGCGCGTCCTCCCCGGCGCGGACGTGATCGTCGTGGGCCCGGAGCCCGGCACCGACCCGGCAGCGGCGATCGCGGAGTTCGGCGCCCTCGCCGCCGAACTCCCCGACGGCCCGCTCCGGCTGCTGCTGGTCACCCGCGGCGGCGCCCGGGTCGCCGGAGACGGCCCGCCCGATCCCGCGGCGGCCGCGGTGCGGGCGCTGCCACGGGTGCTCGGGCAGGAACGGCCCGGACTCACCTGGGCGACCCTCGACATCGACGCGCGGGGCGACGGCACCGAGCACGGGGACGCCGTGCTCGCGGAGGCCGCCGCGCTGGCCGCCGGGGGATCGGCGGCGGTGCGAGCGCTGCGCGGCGGCACCCGGTGGGTGGCCGCGCTGCGCGGCTGGGACGCCGAACCGGGCGCACGACCCGAGCCGGGCACCGCCGTGGTGATCGGTGGCCGAGGAGCGGTCGGTCAGGTCCTCGCGAACCGGCTCACCGCGGCCGGGCACCGCGTCGTGGTCACCTCGCGCACCGGGGGACCGGGCACGCGGACCGTGGACGCCACCGATCCCGCCGCCACGGCCGCGCTGCTGTCCGAACTGGCCGAGGCGGGGCGGCTGTCGGTCGTGGTGCACGCGGCCGGCGTGCTGGCGGGTGCCGAACTCGACCCGGTGCGCGGCCTGGACGCCGACCGCGCGTCCGAGCACCTGGGCGCCAAGCTCGGCGGCGCGGTCGTCCTGCGGGACGCGATCGCGGAGCTTCCCGCCGATCGACGCCCGGAGCGCGTGCTGCTGATGTCCTCGGTGGCGACGCTGCTGGGTGGCGTCGGGACCGGCGCCTACGCGGCGGCCAACGCCGCGCTGTCCGCGGTGACCGGCCCGGGTTGGCAGGCGGTGCACTGGGACGGGTGGAGCGTCGGCACCACCGCGACCGCTTCGACCGCGCTGGACGCCCGCACGGGCGGCGACGCGTTCGACCGGCTGCTGGGGCTGCCCGCCGTGCCCGAGCTGGCGGTGGCCGCCTCGGCGCTGGCCCCGCGGATCTCGGCCGCCGGCCGGACCCGGGAGCTCGGCGGGGCTACCGGCGTCCCGGCCCTCGACGGCGTCGCCGGTGAGGTCGCTGAGCTGTGGGGCGACCTGTTCGGCACCACCGTCACCGACCCGGACGCCGACTTCTTCGCCCTCGGCGGCCACTCCCTGCTCGCCACCCGAATGCTCGCTGCCCTGCGAGAACGGCGCGGCGTCGCGCTGAGCCTGCGCGAGCTGCTGGAGGCGCCGACCGTCGCCGGGCTCGCGGCCCTGGTGGAGCGCGGGGACGCCGAGCAGGACGCGCCCGCCGGGCAGCGGGACGCCGAGCCGGGAACCGACGCCGACGGGACCTTCCCGATGACCCGCGTCCAGCACGCCTACTGGGTGGGTCGGGACGGCGGGTACGCGGAAGGCGGGGTCCCGTGCTACTTCTACCTCGAGTACGACGCCGCCGCGCTGGACGTCGCCCGGCTGGAGAACGCCTGGAACACCGTCGTCGCCCGGCACCCGATGCTGCGCGCGGTGACCACCGCCGAGGGGCGGTTCCGCGTCCTCGACGAGGTCCCGCACTACCGGATCCGGGTGCACGACCTCACCGCGGCCGGACCCGACCGGCGCCGGGACCGGCTCGCCGCGTTGCGCGAGCGCCTCTCCACCAGACCCGGCCCGTCCGACAGGTGGCCGCTGGTGACCATCCAGGCCGCGCTCCTGCCCGAAGACCGGGTCCGGGTCCACATCGGGGTGGACGTGCTGGTGTGCGACGCCGCGTCGTGGTGGATCGTCGAGGACGAGTGGCGGGCCGCCTACCTGAGCGCGGAGCGGCCGGAGGAGGCGCTGCCCCCGCCCCCACCGCGGCATCCCGCCCGGTGCACCGCCGAGCTGGCCGCCCGCGCCGCGTCGGCGGAGGGGCAGCGCGCCGCCGCCTGGTGGCGCGAGCAGCTCGACGCGCTGCCCGGCCCGCCCCCGCTGCCGGTCCGCACCTCGCCGGCGCAGGAGCCGCCCCGGTTCCGGCGCCGGGTCCAGCGGGTCGAACCGGCCGCTCGCGCGGCGCTGTTCGCCCGCGCGGCCCGGTACCGGGTCACTCCCACGGCGGTGCTGCTCACCGCGTTCACCGACGTGCTCGCCGAGTGGGCGGCCACCGCGCGGTTCAGCGTGCTGCTGACCCTGTTCGACCGTCCGCCGGGCACGGACGGAGTGGTCGGCGACTTCACCTCGCTGGTGCTGCACGAGACCCCCGCCGGGCCGGCCCCCACGTTCGCGGAGCGGGCCGCCGCGACCCAGGCGAGGTTGTTCGACGAGCTCGACCACCGGGCGCACTCCGCGCTCGACGTGCTCGCCGAGCAGTCCGCCCGCACCGGTGAGCGGCGACGGGTGCCGGTGGTGTTCACCAGCGCGCTCGGGTTGGACGAGGGGCGGTCGCTGGAGTGGCTCGGCGAACAGGTCGCGGCTCTCTCGTCCACCCCGCAGGTCTGGCTGGACCACCAGGTGCTCGAGGTCGGTGGCGAGCTGCGCTTGCAGTGGGACGGCCCGGAAGGCGTGCTCCCCGACGACGAGCTGGACGAGGTGGTGGCCCGGCACGCCGACCGGGTGCGGGAGCTCGCCGCCGACGAGGACGCGTGGGGGCCGTCAGCGGTCGCCGAGCAGCAGCTCGATCCCGCCGATGCGGTGATCCCGCTGCGCGGCGGCGACGACCCGGAACGGCCCGCGCTCGTGCTGCTGCACCCCTCCGGCGGGGACGTGCTGTGCTACGTCGAGTTGTCCGGGCTGCTCGACGAGCGGATCGATGTGCTCGCCGTCGCGGATCCGCAGCTGTCCGGCGCCTCCGGGGGCGGCCCGGACACCGTTCCCGGCATGGCATCGGCCTACCTGGCGGCGCTGCGCGCGTCCGGCCGGCGCGGGCCGTGGCTGCTGGGCGGCTGGTCGATGGGCGGCACGCTCGCGCAGGAGATGGCCGTCCAGCTCGCGGCCGAGGGCGAAGCGGTTCCGCTGCTGTTCATGCTCGACTCGAACGACCCGGAGCACATCCGGCCGGTGCCCGGCACCGAGGCGGAGCACGACCGGGGCGTCGCCGTGCGGCACCTGCGGGCTCTCGAGGCGTACCTGGGCATCGACCTGGACGCCGAGACCGTCCCCGAGGGGGCGGATCGGGCCAGCTCCGTGGCGGTTCGGTTGCGCGAGCGCGGGCTGCTCGGCCGGGCCGAGCCGGACGAGGCGGTCCTCGGCCGGCTGGACGTCCTGGCGCGGCACCTGCGGGCGCTGGCCGCACACGAGGCGTCCCGACTGGACGCGGCGGGCACCGCGACGCTCCTGGTGCGGGCCGACCGGAAGTCCCCGCGCAATTCCGGCATCGGGATGGGGGTCGATGACACCCCGCCCGACCGCGGACCGGATCTCGGCTGGTCGGCGCACCTCGCCGGACCGCTGGACGCCGTCGGTGCCGACACCCACCACTACGGGGTGCTGCACCGGCCCGCGCTCGACGACGTCGCGGCCGCGATGAACGCGGCACTGCTCACCCACCTGGAACGGAACGAATGAAGCGACTGCTCATCGCGGGCCTGCTGCTGTGCGGCGCGCTCGCCGGTTGCACCACCCCCGTCGAACCCGTCGACACCGTGCGCTACGTCGCGCCCGGTTCCGGCACCGCCGCCACGAACGATCCGCACGGGACGTTGCCCGCCGAAAGCGACATCGTGCGGATGGCCCTGACCTACGACGTGCTGACGGTGCCCGGTGAGGACGGAGCCCCGCTGCCGAGACTGGCGACGTCCTGGACCGCGGACGACCCCTCGCTGACCCGCTGGACGGTGCGGCTTCGCGAGGACGCCGTCTTCGCGGACGGGCGGCCGGTGCGGGCCGCGGACGCGCTGTTCTCCCTGCGCCGCATGGGGGAGAAGTCGGCCGAGAACTTCGGCCGGATGTCGATGTTCGATCTCGATGCCTCCAGCGCCCCCGACGCGTCCACCCTCTCGCTGGTCACGCGCGTGCCCTACGCGGAGGTGGGGACCGCGCTGATGGGCGCGACCTTCGTCGTGCCCGAGGGCAGCGAGGACTTCACCTCCAGGCTGGCCCCCGGTTCCGGTCCGTTCCGGCCGGTGCGAGCCGACGCCCAGACGACGGTCTTCGAGCGCAACGACTCGTGGTGGGGGCCGCGTCCCCCGAGCCGGGTGATCGAACTGCGCGCGGTGGCCGACCCGCAGGCCCGCGCCCAGGCGGTGCTTTCCGGGGAGGCCGACCTCGCGGGCAGCGTGCCGCCCACGGCCGCCGATCAGGGGGCGAGCGCCGGGATGACGGTCGTCCGGAAGCCGGGCGCCACCACGTATCCGCTCGTGATGCGAACCGACACCCCGCCGTTCTCGGACAAGCGGGTGCGCGAGGCGATTCGCCTCGCGGTCGACCGGCGGCAGCTGCTGGACGCCGTGTTCCTGGGCAAGGGCGAGCTGGGCAACGACGTCCTCACCCCCACCGATCCGAGCAGCCCGCGCGATCTGCCGCAGATCGAGCGGGACCTGCCTCGCGCCCGCGAGCTGATGGCGCAGGCCGGCCTGGCCGGCGGGATCGACGTCGTGCTGCACGCGACCACCGCCTATCCCGGCATGGACACCTCGGCGACCTTGCTCGCCCAGCAGCTCGCCGAGATCGGGGTGCGGGCGAGTATCGAGATCGAGCCGCCGGACACCTACTTCAGCGCCGTGTACGGCAACGAGCCGTTCTACGTCAGCTTCCTCGGCGGCATCCCGTTCCTCGACGTCGTCCGGGTCGCGCTCACCCCCGGATCGCCCACCAACGAGACCGCCTGGGCGGACCCGTCCTGGAACGCCGACCTGATGGCCGCGCTGGCCGAAGCCGACGACGACCGCCGTCGCGCCGAACTCGCCGCGTTGCAACTGCGGTTGCGGGACGAGGGCGGGTACCTGGTCTGGGGGGTCGGTGACCGGCTCGACCTGGCCGCACCGGGCGTGACCGGCGTGTCGTCCGCGATCGGGTTCGGCGCCGGCTTCATCGACCAGCTGAGGCGCGGCTGATGCTGACGGGATCGGGCGCACCGGCGCTGCGGGCCGTGGCGCGCGCCGTGGTGCGCGCGGCAGGGGTGCTCGCCGGGACCGCCGTGGTGGTGTTCGCCGCCACGGCGACCTTGCCCGCCGACGCGATCGCCGTCCGGGCCGGGGGCCGCGTGGACCCCGCGGAACTGGACGGGTTGCGGGCGGCAGCGGGTCTGGACCGGCCGCTGCCCGAGCGGTTCCTGCGCTGGGCGGGCGGACTGCTCACCGGGGACCCCGGCCGCTCGCTGGTCACCGGCCGGGAGGTCGCCGAGGTCGTCGCCGAGCGCGCTGGAACCACCACCGCGCTCGTGCTGGCGTCGCTGGCCGTGGCAGCACCCGTCGCCGCGGTGCTCGCGCACCGGCGCGGCGCCGCGCCGGCCGCCATCGGCTCCGCCGTGCCGCCGGTGGTGACCGCGATCGGACTCGCGACGCTGCTGGCCGGAGTGCTGCACTGGGTCCCGCCGGTGTCGTTGCTGCCCGTCGGGGCATCGGCGTGGACGAGACCCGACCTGCTGGTGCTCCCCGTGCTCGCCCTCGCCCTGCCCACCGGTGCGTACGCGGCCGGACAGCTCCGGGGCGCCGTCGAAGACGTCGCGGCCCGGCCCTTCGTGCACGACGCCGTGCTGCGCGGCGTGCCCCGCCACGTGGTCGCACTGCGCTACGTCGGGCCGTTCGTGGCGGCACCCGCGCTGCGGGTGCTGGCGGTGACAGCGGGCGGGCTGATCGCGGGCAGCACGATCGTGGAAACCCTGTTCGGGATCGCGGGGCTCGGTGAGCTGCTCGTCGGCGCGGTGGCCACCCGGGACGTGCCGGTGGTCTCCGCGGTGGCCCTGCTCGCCGCCGCCGTCGTCGTGGCCGGAACGCTGCTGGCGGACGTCGTCGCCGCGCTGGTGGCACGCCGATGAGCCGGGTGTCCGCCGTCGGCGCGCTGGTGCTCGCGCTCGTCGCCGCCGCGGCGCTCGCCGCGGGCGATCCGTTCCGGATCGTCGGGCCCCCGTGGTCGCCCGCGCGGCCCGGGGCACCGCTGGGGACCGATGTGCTCGGCCGGGACGTGCTCGCCAGGGTGCTCACCGGCGGGACCGAGCTCGTCACCACCGCGGTGGGGGCGGCGCTCCTGGCCACCGCGATCGGAACGGCCGGCGGCCTGTGGCTCGGCTGGAGCCGGGGCGAGGCGGCCCGGCTGCTCGTCGTCGTCACGGACCTGCTCGTGGCGGTGCCCGTGCTGCTGCTCGTGCTGATCGCCGCCGTGGCGCTGCCCGGGCCGGCCGCGGTGATCGCCGGCACCGTCGCGGGTGGGGCGCCGCTGACCGCGCGAGTCATCGGCGACGCGACCGCCCGGGCCCGCACCGCCGGTCATGTCGAAGCCGCCACCGTGCACGGCGAGCGCCCGGCGGCCGTGCTGCTGCACGAGGTGCTGCCTGCGCACGCCGCGCTCGTCGCCGCCGACCTGGCCGGACGCGCGGTGCTCGCGCTGCAGCTGGCCGCGGCGCTGTCCGTGCTGGGGTTCGGCCCGCCACCACCGGCTCCCGACTGGGCGGCGATGCTGCGGGAGAACCTCCCCGGGGTGGCCCTCAACCCGGCGGCGGTCTTGGCCCCGGCCGCCGCCCTCGGCGTCCTGGCGGCCGCGCTCGTGACGCTCGCGCTGCGGCTCGCGCCCCGCCCCGCCGGGACCGCCCGGACGCCGGGTGCTC
This sequence comes from Saccharopolyspora antibiotica, assembly GCF_047200635.1. Lineage (NCBI taxonomy): Bacteria > Bacillati > Actinomycetota > Actinomycetes > Pseudonocardiales > Pseudonocardiaceae > Saccharopolyspora > Saccharopolyspora antibiotica. The sequence goes on from NZ_JBJZOI010000003.1 coordinate 71,384, forward strand.
GTGTGCCGGGGCAGCCGGGTCTGACCGTCCGCGGCCTGCGGATCCTCGCCCCGGACGGCCGTCCCGTGCTGGACGGGGTCGACCTCGACGCGGGCCCCGGGGAGATCGTCGCGATCACCGGCACGTCGGGCAGCGGCAAGACCACCCTGCTGCACGCGATCGTGGGCGCGCTGCCGCGCGAGCTGCGCGTGGCCGGTGGCGGCATCGGGTGGAACGGCGCCCCGGTACCCGGTGGACGCCGGTGGCGGAGGCGCGCGCTCGGGCTGCTCGGGCAGGACCCGGCGCTGCACCCGCTGCGCGACGTCCGGGCCCAGCTCGCCGAGACCGGCACCGACCCGGACGAGGGCCTGCGCGCTGTCGGCCTCGATCCCGAAGTCGTCGGGGGCCTGCGGCCCGCGCGGCTCTCCGGCGGCCAAGCCCGCCGGGTCGGACTCGCCCGGGCTCTCGCCCACGACCCCGACCTGCTCGTGCTCGACGAGCCCACCGCCGGGCTCGACCCGGCCGCGCTCGCCGCGGTGCTGACGGTGCTGCGCGCCCGGCGCGGCGTCACCCTGATCGTCACCCACGACGCCGACGTCGCGGACGGGATCGCCGACCGCGTCCTGAGCCTGGACACGACCGCCGTTCCGCACGCCCCCGCGACGAGGGTCGACCGGACCGCGGCTCCGCCCGTGCTGGAGGCGCGACAGCTCACCATCGGCGCACCCGCCCAGGAGCTCGTCACCGACCTGCGGGTGACCGTCCGGCCCGGGGAGCTCGTCGCGGTCACCGGCCCGTCCGGTTGCGGCAAGACCTCCCTGCTGCGCGCCCTCGCCGGGCTGCGCCCGGTCGAGGCGGGCACGCTCGTCCTGGCCGGGGCCGTCGCGCCCTGGCCGGCGCACCAGCGCACACCGGGTGTGCTCGCCCTCGTCGGGCAGCACGCCCTCCACGAGCTGAATCCGGCCCGGACCGCCCGGGCGGCGGTAGCGCGCCCGCTGCGGCGGCTGCACGGGCTCTCCGCGGCCTCGGCGCGCGCCGAGGCCGTTCGCCTGCTGACCGCCGTGGGGCTGTCGCAGCAGGCCGCCGGTCGCCGCCCCGCGGCGCTCTCGGGCGGGCAACGCCAGCGCGTCGCCCTCGCCAGGGCGTTGGCCGTGCGCCCCGCCGTCCTGCTCGCCGACGAGGTCACCGCCGCGCTCGACGGGGCCACCACTTCCGCCGTTCTGGACCTCCTCGACGCCGCCCGCGCCGACGGGCTCGCCGTGCTCGCCGCCACCCACGACCCCGCGCTCGTCGCCCGGGCGGACCAGGTGCTGAGCCTGCCCACCACATCGCCCCTCCCCACTCCGACACCCGCGCTCGCCGCCGACCCGAGAGGAACCACCGGATGCGCACCGACCCCGCCGACCAGCTGACCCATCCCTGGATTGCGCGCACGACCCGCGTCGGCGAGGTGACCCGGGTCGCCGTTGCCCCGGCGGCCCTCGTCCCCCCGGACGGCGGGCTCGTCGTGGAGCACCGGGAGCACTGGACCGAGGTCTACGACTGGACCTACCAGGACCCGTCGCCGCTGGCCGGGTGGCGGGCCTCCGGGACCGGGGAGCCGCTGCCCGCCGACCACATGGCGCAGTGGGCCGACCGCACCGCGGAGCTCGTCCTCGCCGACGGACCCCGCCGGGTGCTGGAGCTGGGCTGCGGCACCGGGATGCTGCTCGAACGGATCGCCCCGCACGTCACCGCGTACGTCGGCACCGACGTCGCGGCCGACGTGGTCGCCCGGCACCAGGCGACGACTCGCCCCGGGGTGACGGTCGTGCGGGGCGCCGCCCACGAGGCGCGCTCCCCGGAAGTGGACGCGGCGCTGGCCGGGCACGCGCCCGACTGCGTGCTGATCAATTCTGTGACGCAGTGCTTCCCCGACCTCGCCTACCTCGCCGAGGTCCTGCGCACCGCGATCAGCGTCGTCGCCCCGGGTGGGACCGTCGTCGTGGGGGACGTGCGGCACGCGGGTCTGCACCTGCGGCACTGGCAGGACCTCGACCCGGGCGGCGCGGCCGAGCGCGCCGCGTCCGACCGGGAACTGCTCGTCGACCCGGTGGCGCTCGCGTCCGCCGCGCTCGGGAGCGGCCGCCGCATCGGCATCGCGGTGCACGCCAAGACCTTGAGCGCGGACACCGAGCTCTCCCGCTACCGCTTCGACGCCGTCCTGCACGTCGACGCGGAACCCCCCGCCCCGCCGCGAACCCTGGAGTGGACCGGCGATCCCTTGGCCGGCACCGGACCGGTGCTGCTGCGCGGCATCCCGAACGCGCGGCTGCGCACCGGACCGCACGCGCGGACCGCGGCCCAGCTGCGGGAGGAGCTGGCCGGGTGCGACGCCGCCGTCCTCGTCGATCCCGCCGACCCGGAGCTGCTCGTCGTCGCCCGGCCCGCCGCGGCCGCCGTCCGGCCCGCCGCCGAGCTCGCCGGGCCCGGGCGCGCGCACGAGCCGCTCGCCGCGTTCGCCCGCGCCCGCGTCGGAGCGCTCAGCCGCCGCGCCATCGGGGCGGAGGTTCAGGTCGTCCTGCCCGCCGTCGACGAGGACGCGATCGCGGCAGCGCGCGGCGCGGGAACGGACGCGCTGCCCGAGGGCGCGAGCGCGGCAGCGGCCACGGCCGTCTCGCGGCTCGACGAGGTCGCGCTGCGCGCCATGGCCGACCTGCTCTCCGAGGGCGAACCGCGAGTCGATCCCCGGCACGCGTGGATCGTGCGCCGGTGGCGCGCCGAGCTGGCCGCGAACGAGGTCCCGGCGTCGTTGCCCGCCGAGGCGCTCCCGCGCGCTTGTGCCGCGCTGGGCTATCCGCCCGCGATGGCCGAGTTCTTCGCCGCCGCCATCGCACACCTGCCGCGACTGCTGCGCGACGAGGTGCCGCTGCAAGCCCTGCTGTTCCCCGACGGCGAGATCACCACGGCGCTGGGCAGCTATCAGGACAACCTGATCAACACCTACCTGAACCGCGCGCTCGCCGATCTCACCGCGTCCGTCGCGCGGACCCGGGCGGCTCCGCTGCGCGTGCTGGAGCTGGGCGGCGGCGTCGGGGGCAGCACTCGCACCGTGCTCGACGCGCTGGGGGAGGCGCCCACCGACTACCTGTTCACCGACGTCTCCCGCTTCTTCCTCGATCTGGCCGAGAGCGCTTTCCCCGAGGTGCGCACGGGGCTGCTCGACATCAACTCGGATCTCGCCGGGCACACCGAGAAGCACGACCTCGTCATCGCGGCGAACGTCCTGCACAACGCGGTCGACGTGCGGTCGGCGCTGGCCGCCGTCCGCTCCGTGCTGGCGCCCGGCGGCGTCTTCGCGCTCATCGAGTCGACCCGGGAGCACCTGCCGGCTCTCGTCTCGATGCAGTTCCTCATGTCGCCGCGCCCCGGGGAATCCCAGGCGGGCAGCGGGGATCTGCGCGCCGGGACCGACCGGATCTTCCTCACCGAGCAGCAGTGGTGGGCCGAGATCGCGGCCGCGGGCCTGCGCCCGGTGGCGGCGCTGCCGACCGAGGCGGATCCGCTCCTGCCGTTGGGCCAGCAACTCCTCGTCTCGTGCGCGGCGACGCCGGTGCGCGCCGGCTCAGCAGGAGAGCGGGCTCGCTGAACGGCCCGCACCGTTCCCCACAGGTAGATAATGATAATCATTGCCGAAGTGAAGTCAGAAGAGGGAGTTCCGTGTTCGACGTGATCGTGATCGGTGGGGGCCCGGCCGGGCTCAGCGCCGCACTGGTGCTCGGGCGGCAACGGCGCCGCGTGCTGGTCGCCGACGGCGGCGAGGTGCGCAACGCGCCCGCCGACGAGATGCACATGTACTTGAGCCGGGACGGTGCTTCCCCGCACCGGGTGCTGGAGGCCGGGCGCGCCGAGCTCGCCTCCTACCCGAGCGTCGAGCTGCGGCCGGGGCGGGTCGCGCGGGTGAGCGGAGCGATCGACGCCTTCACCGTGGAGTTCGCCGACGGCACCGTCGAGCGGGCCCGGCGGCTGGTGCTGGCCACCGGTCTGGTCGACGAGCCCTACGACATCCCGGGCCTGCCGGAGCGGTGGGGGAGCAGCGTGTTCCACTGCCCGTTCTGCCACGGCTGGGAAGCCAGCGGGAAAACCCTGGGCGTGATCGGGCGGGACGTGCCGCAGGTGATGCTCGGCCGCTACCTGGCCGACCGGTTCAGCGACGACGTCGTGGTGGCCACCGGCGGCCCGCACGAGTTGCCGGAGCCGGTGCTCGGCAAGCTCGCCGACGGTGGTCTCGTGGTGCGCACCGAGCCGCTGGTGGAGGTGACCGGCGAGCTCGGCGCGGTGGACCTGCACTTCGCCGACGGCACCACCTTGCGGCGGGAGGCGTTGTTCCACCGCGCGCCGACCAGGCAGCGAGCCACCTTCGCCGCCGATCTCGGCTGCGAGATCCTCGACGACGGCAGCGTGCGGGTCGACGCCCAGGCGGCGACGACGGTCGAGGGGGTGTGGGCCGCCGGGGACATGGCGCGCCAGCCCGCCGTCCCGGACGCCCTCACGCTGGTGAGCCAGGCAGCAGCGGACGGGGTGCGCGCCGCGGTGTGGCTGGACCAGGGCCTGTTCCGGGCCGCGTTGTGATCCAGGCGAGGCGGGGCGGGCGAGTCCGTCCCGCCTCGCCCGCGCTCACCCACCACCGGGGTGGTGGTGGCGGAGCGGCCCGGGGGCCGTCCGGTGCGCAACGGCCGTTCCACGCCGACCGGCGGTCAGCGGCGCTCGTGACCGGGGCCGGGAGCTGGTGCCGCCGCGTCGCGTCCGGCGGCGCCGGGCCGCGCGCTCCGCTCCGGGATCCTCCACCTCGGACCCCGCGCGGGATCGGCGCTTCGTCCGGTCACCGCGCGAGATCGCGCTCCGCTTCGTGCGCGAGCAGCGCCACCTGCACGCGGTTGTTGAGGTCCAGCTTGGTGAGGATCGCCGACACGTGGCTCTTCACCGTCGTCAGGCCGAGGTGGTGCCGGGCGGCGATCTCCGCGTTGGTGCGCCCGGCGCCGATCTCGGCCGCGATCGCCCGCTCCCGGTCGGAGAGCACGTCGAGACGACGCCGAGCGGCGGCCTGCTCGGTGTCCTGCCCCCGTTCCGCGACCCGCGCGATGAGCCGGCGCGTCACCTCGGGCGAGAGCACGGGGCGACCCTGCGCCGCGTGCCGGATCGCGACGACGAGTTCCTCCGGCGGGGTGTCCTTGAGGAGGAATCCCGCCGCGCCCGCCCGCAGGGCGCGGAGCACGTGGGCGTCGGCGTCGAAGGTCGTGAGCACCACGACCTGCGGTGCGGACGGCTTGCCGCGCAACGTCTCCGTGGCGGTGAGCCCCTCGGTGCCGGGCATCCGGATGTCCATCAGCACCACGTCGGGCCGGTGGCGCCCGGCCAGCTCCACCGCTTCCGCGCCGTCGCCGGCCTCGGCCACCACCCGCAGATCGGGAGCTCCGCCCAGCATCATCTTCAGCCCGAACCGGACCATCGGATCGTCGTCGGCCAGCAGCACGTCGATGATCGGCCGGTCGTCCGCCACGTCGGCGGCGGACCCGTCGTCGGCAGGCGCGGGGTGGGTCACGAAGGCCAGGGTAGCCGGAGCCGGATCCGCCATCCCCCCGCCTCGGTCGGCCCGTGATCGAGCCGTCCGGCCACCAGCCGGGCGCGCTCCGCCAACCCGCGCAGCCCCGCTCCGGAACCGTCCGATCGCGCTGGTGGCTGCGCGGGCGGCTCGTTCTCCACCTCGGCGGTCACGTGGTCGCCGGGCCGTCCGCTGATCCGGACCACCACCGGCGCCCCCGGCGCGTGCTTGCGCGCGTTCGTCAGACCTTCCTGCACGAGGCGGTAGAGCGTGCTGCCCTGCGTTCCCGGGAGGTGGTGGTCGTTCCCGGTCGTCAACCCGGCCTCGTCCCGCAGCTCGACCGGCGTGCGCGCCTGGCCGGCCTCGCGGATCAGATCCGGCAGGTCCTCGACGCCCGGCAGCGGCAGCTCGCCCACGGGGGCCCGGAGCACCCCGAGCACCTCGCGGAGGTCCTGCAGCGCGCGGTGCGCGCTCTCGCGGACGACCTCGGCCGCTCGCGTCCGGTCCGCTGCCGGCGCGTCGTGGTAGTAGGTGAGGGCGCCCGCGTGGACGCTGAGCAGCGAGAGCCGGTGCCCGAGGACGTCGTGCATCTCCCGGGCCAGGACCTCCCGCGCCTCCCGTTCGGCTCGTTCGGCCCGGAGCAGGGCCTCCACCTCGGCCGCGGCCGCGCGCTCGCGCAGCGACGCGACGAGCGCCCGTCGGCTGCGCACCGACATGCCCCACGCCACGGTGGCGATGTTTCCCAGCCCGAAGATGACGAACACGGTGACCGGCGGGGCCGCCGTCTCGGGCCACTGCAGCTGGTAGGCGCTGAGCGCCGCGAGGTTGATCGCGCACACCGCGACCGCCGTCCGGGTCGAGCGATGCACCGCGACGGTGAACAGCGCCACGATCGCAGCCGGGGCCGCCGCCTCCGAGAACGAGCTCGCCACCGCCAGGGCGACCCCGAGCACGACCGGAAACCGCTTCCGCCACCACACGGCCAGGCAACCGAGCAGCCCCGCGCCCCAATCCGCGGCGAGGATCCAGGCGGGCATCGGCGCCGGATCGTTCGCCTGGTGGTGCACCGTGAGGAGCCCCAACGCGGCCGCCAGCGCGATCAGGACGGCGTCGATCACCCGGTCCCGCGTCGTCCGGGGTGCCCGCGCCGGGGCTGTCGTCGCCGCGCTCATCGGCCCGAGCCTAGATCCGCCCGGCCGCCGCGCGGGTGCGAGGCGGCCGTCCCCGGGGAGACCGCCGGGCGCTCCAGCCGGGGGGACCGGTCGACGGGGGAGCGCGCGCGGACGGCGACGGCCCTGCTCGGACGGCGAGCCGAGCGTCGGCGGTGGAACGCGGTGCACGGGATCACCTGCCTCTCCATCCTGGTCTCGACGTGGAGCGCGGGGACGTCGGCGGGTGCCCGCGCGCGTCGTGCGCGGACACCCGCACTCGTCGACCTCACCGAGCCGGTGGGGTCAGGAGCTGCCGAGCCGGGTCAGGGCTTCGCGCCCGCCCGCACCGCTCCCGGCCCCGGCTACTGGCCGGGCGGCCGCGTGGTGCCCGGGGGTTCGGCGTCGCAGACCGCGCCGTCGGCCGGCAGCACACCGTCGATCAGCGCCGCGTCCACGGCGTCGTCGACGCACGGGCCGCTGGTGCGGTAGGAGGTGTGGGCGACGCCCTCGCGGGTGAGCAGGACGGCGCCCTCCAGCCGCTCCGCCACGGCCTCGGCCCAGTGGTGCGGGGAGACGTTGTCCAGCCGGCCTCCGACCACCAGGATCGGCGGGGCGCCGGCACCGGTGAGCTCCCGCGTGAAGCGGTCCTCGTTCTCGACGGGCCACAGGGCGCAGTTGAGCGCGCTGTAGGCGGCCCGGCTGCCGAGCCGTTCCCCGCGCTCGGCGATCTCCTCCGCCGCGGCGTGGTGCTCGGACAGGTCGCCCAGCTCGGGCCAGTCGGCGCACCGGACGCCGTTGTGCGGCTCCTGGAGGATCGCGAACGGTCCGCCGAACGGCGCGACCGTGATGAACGAGGCCAGGCCGTGCAGGGTCGTGCCGTTGCCCTGCTGCGCGGCCAGCAGGCCTCCGGTGAGCACGGGCCAGAGCGCGCGGTTGCCCGCGGCGCCCCGCACGGCCTCCAGGGCCATCGCCCCGTCGAGCGTGCCACCCGGTGTGAAGCCCTCCAGCGGCGGGACTCGCAGCGGCTGCGCCTCCAGATCGTCGATCAGGGCGTCGAACGCGGCTTCCGGGTCGCCGGCGCCGAAGGGGCAGACCGCCACGCCCTCGGCGCGGCAGGTCTCGAACCAGGCGTCGAGGACCTCCTCGTTGGACCGGGAGACGTCGTCCAGGAGCCGCAGCGGGTCGTTCAGCCACAGGTCGGTGTCGACCGGGGCGTCGATCACCATCTGGCGGACGCGGTCGGGGAACAGCGTGGCGTACATGGGACCCACCACGGTGCCGTAGGAGGCGCCGTAGAAGGTGATCTGCTCCTCGCCGAGCGCGGCGCGCACCTGGTCCAGGTCCCGGGCCACGTTGTCGGTGGACAAGCTCGCCAGGAACTCGGGGCTCTGGTGGTCCAGGCAGCCCTCCGCGAAGGTCCGGGCGTCGGTGAGCAGCGCGTCGAACGGCTTCCCGCCGGGGAGGTTCGGGTCGCGGTCCTCGGCCGCCTGCTCGGCCCGCTGCTCGTCGGTGAGGCAGCGCACGGCGCCGGATTCACCAACACCGCGCGGATCCACGCCGACGACGTCGAACTGGGCGACGACGTCGGGCGAGTAGGGGCCCGCGCCGGTGGCGGCGTCGATGGACGCGACCGTCTCGGTGGCCGAGACCCCCGGGCCACCCGGGTTGATGAACAGGCTGCCGATGCGCCGGTCCGGATCGGTGGCCCGGTGCCGGGTCACCGCGAGGGGGATCTGCTCGCCGTCGGGGTCCGCGTACTCCAGCGGCACCTCGACGGTGGCGCAGTCGAGTCCCTGCCCGCACTCGGCCCACTGGACCGGGTCCGGGGTCGGCGCGGGCGCGGCCGGGTCGGAGTTCCCGGTGAGGGGGGCCAGCGCGGCCGCGCCGGTCTTGTCGGTGCAGCCGGTGAGGGCGAGCGCGGCGACGGCCAGCGCCGCGGCGATCTTCGCGGGCACCGGTGGCACGCGGGAATGTCGGGATGAGAACGGCATGTGATCGACGCTAGGCAGGCCGATCGTCACCGGCCTCCGCCGAAGGGTCCGGACCGGCCGACCAAAGTAGGAACGTCTCCGGACCCCGTTGCCGCGAGCGGGATCACGGTGCCGTCCGCGCGAGACCGCTCGGGCCGGTGGGTGCCGCGACGCGCGGATCGCGCGCGCCCGGCGGTGCGACCCCGTCCGCGGCGGTCGCCGCGTCGCCCCGGCACCTCGCGGGGATCGGGCCCCGCGCGGTCGACCACGGCGGGACGGCGCGAGCGGGCCCCGCGCGGTCCGGTCGGCTCTCCGGCGACCGGTGCGGGGGCTGCGGCCGGCGCGGCCGAGCACTGCTCAGCGCGGCGCGCTGTCGGACCTCGGCGACGGGCGGGAGTCGTCGAGGGAGAGCGTCCGCAACAGGTCCGCCAGTCCGCCCGACGCCCGCCCGAGGGTGCGACCGCTGGTCCGCACGCGGACGTCGTTGGGCTGGCACACCGACGCGCCCGCCCCGACCAGCCGAGCCCACAAGCCGTGATCCTCCCCGTTGGCCACCCCGGGGAAGCCGCCGACGGCGCGGAAGAGGCTCGCGCGGACACCGAGGTTCGCCCCGTAGACGTGGCAGTGCGTGAGCCCGTGCTCGCCGCTGCGCACGTGCTCCTGGTAGCGGCGCTGGGCGCGGGCGGTGATGGCGCCGTAGTCCTGGACGTCGGCGCGGCCGGCCACCGCGTCGGCGCCGCGGTGGGCGTACCGCAGGTGGTCGTCGATCCACGTCTCGGGCACCGCCGTGTCGGCATCGGTGTGCAGCAGCCACGTCCGGTCGAGCGGTGTTCGCGGCAGCGACGCCAGGGCGCGCCGAGCGCCGAGGTTGCGCACGACGCCGAGCGGTCGCGGCCGGTGCTGGGGGAGCACCTCGACCCGGGCGATCTCATCGCTGACCAGGTGCCGCAGGCGCTGCTCCGTGCCGTCGGTGCAGCGATCCGCGACGACGCACACCGACACCGGCAGGCGCCAGCGGGAGCGGTGCGCGGCGTCGAGGACGCTTCCCACGCACGCCGCGATGGTCTCCTCCTCGTCATGGGCCGGAACGACCACGGCGACGGCCGCCACCACGTCGCTCATCGGCGCCGCAGCACCGACACGAGGAAGTCCCGGTCCGAACAGGACGCGACGAGCGACAGGCCGGGATGCTCCTCGAGCTTCCGGTGCACCTCCGCGCCGTCGCGCGGGGCGTCGTGGGCTCGATGCCGCCAGTGCACCGCCAGCACGTCGCCGCCCGGGCGCAGCGCGTCCAGTCCGTGCGCGATCGTCGCGCCGAGCGCGTCGTCACCGAGGTAGTACAGGATCTCGCTCCACACCAGGAGATCCGCCGAGTCGCGCTCGAAGCGCGCGGGCAACGAGCGTTGCGCCAGGGAGACGGAGCGCTCGTCCGCCAGCTTCTCGCGAGCGCGCTCCACCGCGACGGCGTTCGCGTCCGAGGCCAGGACGCGGTCGCAGCGGGACGCGAGCAGGAGGGTGAGCGCTCCGGTCCCGCACGCGGGTTCGAGCGCCGTGCCGTACCGGGGCTCCGGCAGGCACGCGAGCGCCAGCGCGCGCTTGCGCCGTTCGTACCAGGAACGCACGTCCCACGGTTCGGCACGGGCGTCGTAGAGCTCGGCGAAGCGCTCCGGCGGCGTGCCGCCGGTGAGCGGCTGCGCGAACAGCACCTCGTGGTCTCGCTGGAAGTGCACCATCATCTCCGGGGGCAGAACGGGTTCCTCCGCGTTCGGCCCCGCGGACGTCTGGGACTCGAACGCGGCCAACGCGGCCGACTTCCGCCGCCGCTGCTCCTCGCTGAGCGGGTGGACGGCCGCGCTGGTCCAGGGGAGGGCGGGGTCCTCGTGGTCCAGCCAGTGCCAAGCCCAGACCGGGTAGGTCCACACCCGGGCCCCGGGCTGCGCCGCCCGGACGACGGCGCGTCCGATCGCCTGGTGATCGGGATGCGGATCCCCCGGCCACGGGGCCAGGCACACGTCGGCCCCGGCCAGGACCGGCCGGAGTCGCTCGACCAGTTCCTCCTCCCGTTCCGCCAGGCCCGAGTCGGGGAATTCGAGCCAGCGGACCCGCGGCTCGGCGATGCCCTGCGCCGCGGTCGCCGCCCGCAGCTCCCGCCGCCGGGTGCTGCGGAGCTCTCGGCGTCCCGCCTCGTCGAGCGAGGGGAAGGCCGCTTCGCCATCGGTGGCGATGACGAATTCCACCTGCGTTCCTCGCGCGTGCAGCTCCTGCACGAGACCACCGATGCCGAGGCTCTCGTCGTCCGGATGCGCTGAGATCACCGCGACCCGGTGCCACGCACCGGTGTCGAGACGGGGCAGGGCTCGCCTCGCCACGTCGACGCGCCAGCGTTGTTCGCGTGCGGTCAGCTCGATCCCCTCCCTTCCCCGTCTCCTTCGAGAGCCTGGCGCCCCCAGTCGGCGAGCTCGCGCTCCGTGGCGTGCTGGCGAACGTATATCTGCAGGTCAGCGAGGCGCTGGGACAGCAGCGCGTCCCGCGAGAGCGCGACGGGACCGGCGAGCCGGGGTGCGAGGTCCAGGGCCTGCCGCGCGGCGCTCTCCGCCGCGCACCTGCACCGCCACGCGGCGGCTCGCGGCGTGGGACCGGAACCGGCGTCGATGCCGTCGGCCGTGCGCGTCAGCACGGAATCAGCCTGCTCCACCGCCAACCGCAGGGCGCCGAGCCGCGCCAGCTTGTGCTGGTCCGCGGCCGAGGTCCGCAGGTTCGCCACGACGGAGTCCCACAGGCCGAGAACACCCCCGAACCACACCGCCGCCACCCCGGCACCGCCGAGGAAGAAGCCGGGCCGCCCGGTGTAGAAGCCGGGCTCGCCGACCACGGATCCCGCTGCCAGCGGAAGGTCGCGCAGCACGACGTCGAGCGTGTCGGAACCGGCCATGCCCGCCGCGCGCCAACTCCCGGGGACCGGGTGCGCGGTGCCGGGTTCCACCGCGATGTCGAACAGCACATCGCGGGTGGAATCCTCCGCCGAGGCGGGTCGGGCGACGAGCAGCGCGCGGTCCACCAAAGTGGCACCCGAGCACATCGGCACCGTCCCGGTGAGCACACCGCCCGCGTCGTCGAGCACGGCGCCGGCGCCTCCCGCGCGCGACGCCCACACCCCGTAGGCCGCGCCCGGTACCGGCTTCCGGCCCGCCTCGCGGAGGATGGCCACCGCATCGGTGTGGCCTTCCACCAGCCTGGCCAACGACAGGTCCTCGCGGCCGTACGAGGCCAGCGAGGACCACCTCCCCCGCGTGTTCCCCTCACCGGGCATCGGGAGGTCGAGAGCGTCGCGCTCGATCAGTTCACGCAGCGCACGACCGGGCGAGGTCCCGGCAACGCGTTCTCGACCCGTCGTGCCGAGCTCCGTCATGCCCGTCCTTCCCGTCCTCGTGCGACTGCTGTTCAGCGGTGTTCACCCGCGCGGTGCTCGATGTGGCGTGCTGCGCACCGTCGCCTGGCGGGAGGAATGCGAACCCGGTCGGATCGAGACGCGGCCGAGCTCGGCCACGAGCGCGCCAGCCGCGCGCGAGATCAGCGGGAGAGGACGCGCGTTCCGGTGCGACCACCGCGCCCGGCGGATCCCGACCTCCGACCGCGATCCGCTGGGTCGGCCTCGCCCGGGAGCGACGCCGACCTAGTCGAGGGATTGCCCAGTTCGCTCCGCGCGCACACCTGAGCGGCCGGACCGCGCCGGAAGCCGCGGGCCGGCCGGGGCCGGGACGCCCCGCCCGGCACGGTGAGCGGTCACGAAGTGGCCGAAGCCGCCGTCGCGCCGACCAGGTCGTCGTGCAGCGCGAAGTGATCGGTGAGCCCGCCCGCGAGCAGCGCCCGGCGCAGGCAGCGCGGCCGGCCCACGAGCCGCAGCTGCCGGCCCGTCATCCGGGTGCGGTGTTGGACCTCGGTGAGCAGGGCCAGCGCGGCGCACCCCACGAAGGTGGTCCGCGACAGGTCGAGCACCAGCACGGTCGCGGTCGCGGTCAGGCGGGGCAGCACCAGCTCGCGCAGGCGAACCGTCCCCACCTCGTCGAGGTCCCCGCTCACCTGGACGACGATGACGTTGCGCGTGCCGCGGTTCAGCCGCAGCCGCAGCGCGCTCGATCCAGGGGTGGGTGCCTCGCTGCCAGCGAGTTCGATCGTGTGCCGGAGGGCCGAGTCCTGGGTGACGGTGCTCGGGCGCTCGGTCGGATTGGTGTCGGGTTCGGTGGTCACGGTCATGGCTGTCTCCTGACTCCACAACCAGCGCAAGACCCTCGGGCACTCGATGCCGTCGCCGCGGACGTTCATGTCGAACCGGGCCGGGAGATCGAGGCGGAAGAAGAAGCTCCGCGTTCGGGAGAGTTACGCGCGTGGTCGGGTGGTACTGCGAACCAGCTGTGCTCTCAACCGGACTTGACCCGACGCTACATGCCACCACGGGCTCGTGGCTATGCCGCACATCACCCGTCCGGGAGACGCCGCGCGCGGGTGCGGTCGCCGAGGTCAGGCAGATGATCTCCCCCGACTCCTTCCCGGGGTTCCAGGGCGAGTGGCGGTGGCGCCGCGGAAGACCTCGTCGACGGCCGGGCCCGACGGCACGAGCCCGCGCCCGGGCTTCAGCCCGGAGAGCCCGCGGCCGAAGCTCGGTCGCGGCCCGCGCCGCCGCCCTCATCGCCCCCGGTGACCGGGCCGATGCCGTCGGATCGGTGCCGCGGCTGAAGACCTCGACCGTGGTGCCACGCCTGGCTCGACGCCGATCCCGTCGTGTTCGGCGAGGCCGCCACACCGGAGTTCGGCGTCCGCAGGGCGTTCGGACCGGTCACCAGCGGACCACTCCGCCGGAGAGTGACCGCGCTGCGCTGCCGGTCGGCACCCCGGCGAGGTGCTGGGCCAGGTCCCCGATGGGAAAGGGGGAGCACCGGCGAACGGTCCGGGCAGCGCGCCCGAACCCGGATCCGGGCGCTGAGCCGACAGCGGATCGCGCTGTGCGACGGCCACCGGTCCAGGGCGTGGCGGCCCACGCCAGCTCGGACGCGCTCACCCGCGCGGACCCACCGACCCGGCCACCCCGACGGCATCGCGGTGGCGTTGCTCCCCCTGAACGGTGCCCGTCAACGCGCCATCCGGACGAGCGCGATGAGGTCGTGGCGGCGGAACCAGGCAGCGACGAGCACCAGTGCCAGCGTGACTGCCGGGATGCCGACCAGCTCCGGGTTCTGGATGGCGGTCAGTCCCGTCGCTCCGACCATCAGCGGGATCTGGCAGGCCAGGGCGAGGGCGCACAAACGGGGGACGAGCAGCGCGATCGCCCCGGCGAGCTCGAGCCAGCCGACGGCGATCATGCCGGGCATCCCCAGCCCGACCAGGTCGAACGGCGGCTGGGCGATCGGGTTCCCCAGCATCTTCGGCAACGCGATGAACGCGAAGACGACGGCCAGCAGGACCTGCAGCGCCCAGAGGGCGACGGTGCCGGCGGCGGAGCGGTGTCGGACGGGAGAAGAGGCCGTGCTCATGGCTGTTCCGTTCGTCGGCGGCGACCACGGGGCGGGTCGCGGTGGGGAGTTCATCGGGTGGCGGCGAGGCGGCGGTGGATCCGCTCGCGCAGCTCGCCGAGCTGCGCAGCGCTCCCGGGTGCACCGGCGCGGGTGTGCTGCGCCGGGTCGGCGTAGCGGGGTATCACGTGGAAGTGCAGGTGGAACACGGTCTGTCCGGCGGCGGCCTCGTTGAACTGGACGACCTGAACGCCGGCCGGGGCCAGCTCGTCGGTCAGCGCGCGGGCGATCCGCTGCACGACCCGCACGAGCGAGCCGAGCTGCGCGGGGCTCGCGTCCAGCAGGGTCCGCGGAGCCCCGCTCTTCGGGACCACCAGCGTGTGCCCGGGTGACTGGGGGAAGGCATCGAGGAAGGCCATGACCTCGTCGTCCTCGTGGACGGTGTGCGCGGGCGCCTCCCCGCGGATGATCTTCGCGAAGACGTTGTCGGGATCGTAGGACGTGCTCATCGGGTCTCCTGGCATCGTGCGGTGGTGCCATTGACGGCCATGCCGCCGCGGCACGCTCAAGTCCGTCCGTCCGAGAAGTGACGGTGCTCATGCCCCGCGGGGCCCAGGTTGATCGTGACGTCCGTCCGATGTCACCCTGCCCCGGCCGGTGGCGGGACATCGTCGATTTCCGCGCACGGCTCGGGAATCGCGCTGATGGCCCGGGTTGGTACGCCACCGAGCAGGATCGCGCGGAAGCGGTCCTCGTTGGGTTTCCGGAGAAAGCTGTCGGTGTGCGGGGAAATCCAGCCCAGGCGGCACTGCTCGGCGTCTTCGGCGGCGATCGTGTCTTGACCGAACGAGGAGTTTTCTCGAGCGTCGGCGCCGATCGTGGCCTGCGCGATCCCGGACGGTCCTGGCCCCGGACCTCGCCACGCGAACGACGTTCCTCACCCGCATTCAGCGAGGCGCCTTGGCCGGTTAGCTGCCCAGCCGACTTCGGCCGGACCGCCCGGCTGGCCGTGAAAACCGGTGCTCGATGAGATCACCTTGCGGCCCGAGGACGGGCGAAGTCGATTGGCGTCGGTCAACGGACTAATCGATGCCATGTTGTTGACCACGGAGCTGCCGAGGGGGATGCGCTACCGTCCCACCATGAGGAGCTTCCAAAACGCGCGGCACCGCTTCTAAAGCCCCAGCTCGCGAAGGGTGCTCTCCACGCACGTGGAGGTGTTCCGGTGTTCGGCACCGCCTTCACCAACGAGCTGATGTGCTCTCCACGCACGTGGAGGTGTTCCGCCGTGGTCGACGGTGCGAACCCCGATCGTGAAGTGCTCTCCACGCACGTGGAGGTGTTCCGTCCTCGGCCCAACCACCGCCCGGATAGAACTCGTGCTCTCCACGCACGTGGAGGTGTTCCGTGCCTGGACTGCCACGAGTCCTGCGCCACGACGTGCTCTCCACGCACGTGGAGGTGTTCCGCTCCTTGAGCCGTCGGGTCAGGCGATCATGCAGTGCTCTCCACGCACGTGGAGGTGTTCCGTGCTCGGCCTCAGCCAGTCCCAGCAGCGAGCTGTGCTCTCCACGCACGTGGAGGTGTTCCGACACCTTGCATGACATGTGCGACTGGCTTGACGTGCTCTCCACGCACGTGGAGGTGTTCCGCCCGGTGTGGAGATTGCACGCGAGCTCGGCATGTGCTCTCCACGCACGTGGAGGTGTTCCGGCGCGGCCCTGGGTGAGCAGGAGGCCAAGGTCGTGCTCTCCACGCACGTGGAGGTGTTCCGCCCGACGACGTGTTGTCGATGCCGGTGCCCGCGTGCTCTCCACGCACGTGGAGGTGTTCCGGTTGCCATGCGCGCGAGCCGTCGCGACGTGCTGTGCTCTCCACGCACGTGGAGGTGTTCCGCCATGACGGAGGAGAGGCTGCCGCCGCAGTCGGTGCTCTCCACGCACGTGGAGGTGTTCCGGCCCGCCCCGCTTGATCGCGGCCCCACCGGACCGGCCGCGGGCGACCTCGATCGGTGGTCAGCGGTCGGTGAGCGCGGTCAGCAAGGCGGCGGTGAGGGCGGAGCGTTCGAGCAGGCCGCTGATCGTGGCGTGTTCGGTGCGGGCGTGCGCGCCGCCGCCGACGGCACCGAGGCCGTCGAGCACCGGGATTCCGGCGGCCATCACGAAGTTGCCGTCGCTGGCACCACCGACCGAGACCTCCCGCAGATCCACGCCCAGCGGTTCCGCGCAGGAGCGGGCCAGCGCGAACAGCTCGCTCACTTCGGGCGTGCGCGCGAACACCGGGCGGTTCCAGCCGCCGGTCACCGCCAGGTCCACCTTCGGGTTCACGGGCCGGAGGTCCGCCAGCAGCGCGGCGATGCGGCCGCGTTCCGCTTCGCTGCTGACCCGGACGTCGATGCGGGCGACGGCTCGGCCGGCGGTCACGTTGGCACCCGTCCCGCCCTCGATCAGCCCGACGTTCACCGAGGTTCCGACGTCGAGGTCGGTCCAGCCGTGCAGGCGCAGCACCTGGTGGGCCAGTTCCCGGATCGCGCTGGCGCCCGCGGTCGGGTCGAGTCCGGCGTGCGCTTCCTCGCCGGTGGCGGTCACGGTGAACAGGCCGACGCCTTTGCGCGCGGTCTTGAGCGCGCCGTCCGCGCTGGCCTCGAAGACCAGGGCGGGTCGGGCCCGCCCTGCTTCGGCGACGATGACGTCGGAGGACGCGAGGCTGCCGGTCTCCTCGTCCCCGTTGAGCACCAGCGTGAACGCCGGTCGCGGCAACCCCAGCTCGTCGAGGGCGCGCACCGCCCACACCGCCTGCACCAGCCCGGCCTTCATGTCGAACACCCCGGGGCCGGTCATCCGGTCGCCGTCGACCTGGAACGGCCAGCCGGCGAGGGTGCCGGTGGGCCACACGGTGTCGTAGTGCGCGAGCAGCAGCACCGGTGCACCGGTACCCGCGTAGTGCCGGACGAGGACGTCGCCGGTGGTGTCCCTGGTTAACCACTCGTCCGAAGCGGGCGGTCCCAGCCTGTGATCGAGCCAGTCGCGCACCCAGCGCAGGCAGGTGTCCAGGGCGGCGAGGTCGTCGCTGGAGCTCTCGTGTCCGACGTATTCGGCGAGGTCGGCGATCATCTCGTCCCGGTGCGCGGCCAGCCAGGCCGCCACCCCGGTCACGCCTGGCTCCGCACGAGTCCGCCGAGTTCCGCGATGCGGTGCTCGGACATCGAGTCCGGGTCCGCTTCGAGTTCGCGGAGCATGTCCAGCAGCGCCCGCAGCACCGGTACGCCCACACCGACGCGATCGGCTTCCTCGAGGACGGTGGCGTAGTGCGTGGTGACCTCGACGGCGCGGCGCCGCACCGCGAGGTCCCGCCAGATGCCGCTGCGGTTCTTCGGCTGGGTCCGCAGCCACCCGGTGAGCCCTGCGATGGCCGCCGCCCGTTCCGCCGGATCGGCGCCGCGGGCGAAGGCGTTCGGCGCGAACGCGTCGAACGGTTCGAGCCGCACGTCCAGCGCCTCCGCCACGTCGAACACCTCCTCGGTCAACGCGCACATCGTCGCCGGGTGCCGGTCGATCAGGTCCGCCATCGCGTCGTCGGCGAGCGCGGTCGCGGCGAGCATCGCGCCGAAACCGGCCTTGGCCCACAGGAATCCTTCGACGTTGTCGCTGACCCGCGCGGGACCCCAGGCGTTGAGGTCCCGGGCGAGCTCCCGCACCCGTTCGGACACCGGACCGCCGCCGGGCTCGCCCACGACTAGCGCGCCCGCACCGCCGTCCGCGATCACTCCGGGCGCGGTCCGGTCGGCGAAGATGTTGACGAAGGCGGCGACGGTGCGCGGCCAGCCGATCCGCTCGGCCAGCACCGGCTCGTTGAACCCGTTCTGCACCGAG
Organism: Saccharopolyspora antibiotica; assembly: GCF_047200635.1. Lineage (NCBI taxonomy): Bacteria > Bacillati > Actinomycetota > Actinomycetes > Pseudonocardiales > Pseudonocardiaceae > Saccharopolyspora > Saccharopolyspora antibiotica. Next base: position 89,444 of record NZ_JBJZOI010000003.1, read on the forward strand.
ACCACGTAGCCGTCCGCGGCGAGGCGCGGGGCGATCCAGTCGGCGGCCGCTGCGGTGGCCTGCGCCTTGACCGCCAGCAGTACGCGGTCGAGCGGCCCGGTGAAACCCTCGGGGGTGGTGGCGTGCACGGGCACCGCGTCGCTCCCGCCGGGGCGGTCGAGGCGGAGGCCGTGTTCCTGGATGGCGGCCACGTGCTCGGCATCGGCGTCGATCACGGTCACCGGGTGTCCGGCGCGCACCAGGTGGTAGGCGAGAGTCCCGCCGATCGCACCTCCGCCGAGCACCGCGTATGCGGCGTGGGTCATTCCCCGCGTCCTTCCTGTTCGTGGTCCCGCGGCGGCCACAGCCGCGGGAGGTGTGCCGCCCCGGCGTTGGAGCCGCCGTCGACGCGCACGATCTCGCCGGTGATCCACGACGATTCGGGCCCGGCCAGCCAGCGCACCGCGCGCGCGACGTCCGCCGGCTCACCGGGCCGCCCGAGCGGGTTCACCGACACGGCCGCCGCGTACTCGTCGGCGACCGGGTTGCACTCGCTGTCGACCGCGACGAAGCCGGGGCTGACGGCGTTGACCCGGATGCCGTGCGGACCGAGTTCCAGGGCCGCGGCGCGGGTGGCCATCTCCAAGGCCGCCTTCGACGCGGCGTAGGGGCCGCCACCCGGCCGCGGCCGCAGGGCCGCGCCGGAGGAGATGTTCACGACCGCGCCGCCGCGGCCCTCCGCGATCGCCAGCCCGCCGAACGCCGTGGTGGCCAGCACCGGGGCCCGCGCGTTGAGCGCGAACACCCGGTCCCACCGCTCGGCGTCCACGTCCAGCATGTCCAGCGAGGGGTAGATCCCGGCCGCGTTGACCAGCACGTCCACCGGTGCCCGGCGCCACGCTTGTTCCAGGATCCGTTGGGGCGTCCCCGGGTCGGTGAGGTCGGCGGGCACCGGGACCCCCGGCGCGGCCGCCAGCCGTTCCCGGTCGATGTCGACGGAGGTGACGACGCAGTCCGCGCGGGCGGCGAAGTCGGCCGCGACCGCACGCCCGATCCCGCTCGCGGCGCCCGTCACGAGCACGTGGGTCGTCACTCGAACTCCTGGTCCTTGGTCTCCGGCATGGTCAGGTAGATGACGAGGGAGATCAGCGCCGCCCCGGACACGTACAGCCATAGCAGGTCGTGGTGGCCGATGTCGTTGAGCCAGGTCGTGATGTACGGCGCGGTCCCGCCGAACAGGGCCACCGACAGGGCGTAGGGCAGTGCGATTCCCGTCGCCCGGACCTCCGGTGGGAACTGCTCGGCCATGATCACCGCGCAGTTCGCCGAATAGCCCAGCACCAGCAGCATTCCGGCGAGCTGCACCGCGAACACGCTCCAGAAGTTGTTCTGCAGCAGGTGCAGCAGCGGCCAGGACAGCAGCACGAACCCGCCGGCGAACGCGGCCAGGGTGGGCTTGCGCCCGACCTTGTCCGACAGCAGGCCGACGAACGGCAGCAGCACCACGAACACGACGAGGCTCAACGTCTGCGACAGCAGGGCCTGCGAGAGCGGGATCCCGGTGACCAGGTTCGCGTAGGTCGGCAGGTAGTTGACCCAGATGTAGTAGGTCAGCGTTCCCGCGATGGTGATGCCCGCGACGCGCAGCGCGGCGATGGGGTGGTCGACGAACATCGTGCGCAGCGGGTTCGTCTTCGTGCGCCCGCTGGAGGCGGCCGTGGTGAACGATGCGGTGTCCTCCACCGAGGTCCGCAGCCACAGCCCCACCAGGCCGAGCAGCCCGCCGAGGACGAACGCGACGCGCCAGCCCCAGCTGTGCAGGGCCGCGTCGCTGAGGGTCGAGGTGGCCACGGTGCCGATCAGGGAGGCGATCAGCACGCCCCCGGCGACCGAGACCTGCTGCCAGGAACCGGCGAACGCGCGGCGCCCGGCGCCGGCGGATTCCACCAGGAACGCCGCGGAGGAGCCGAATTCCCCGCCCGCCGCGAACCCTTGGAGCAGCCGGGCGAGCAGCAGCACCACCGGCGCCAGCAGACCGACGGCCGCGTAAGTCGGGGTGAGCGCGATCAGGAACGACGCCCCGGCCATCAGCCCGATGGTGAGGGCCAGGCCCTTCTTGCGCCCCTGCCGGTCGGCGTAGGCGCCGAGCACCGCGGCCCCGATCGGCCGCATCACGAAGCCGATCGCGAACACCGCCAGCGTCGACAGCAGAGCCGCGGTCTCGTCACCGGCGGGGAAGAACTCCACCGCGATGATCTTCGCGAACACCGAGTACAGCGCCCAGTCGACCCATTCGACGGTGTTGCCGATGGTGCCCGCGACGATCGCCTTGCGCTGTGCGGGGGTGGTCTTCGAGGTGGAGACCTCTGGTGCACCGATCATGGCGTCACTCCGGGGGAATCGAGCCGCCGGGCCTCGGCGCGAGCGGTGGAGGCGAGTTCGGCGTGCGTGACGAACCGGACGTCCCGGTGCGCCTTGATGTGGTCGAGCAGTTCCCGAAGCACCACCAGCCGCGAGCGGTGGCCGATGACGTGCGGGTGCATCGTGAGCTGGAAGACACCGCCCGCGCGGTAGGCCGCGTCGAACTCGTCGATCCAGATCTCCAGGACGTCCCGCGGGCGCGAGTGCGGGCGCACCGAGCCGTAGCGGTCCATGGTGAAGTAGGGGGCGTCGTCCCGGATCCAGTCGACCGGGATCTCGACGAGTCCGGTCGCCGCGCCGTTCGCGACGATCTCGTACGGTTCGTCGTCGGCCATCAGCGACGAGTCGTACTCGAACCCGAGCTCGAGCACGACGTCCAGCGTGGACTCGCTGAAGTCCCAGGACGGGGTGCGGATCCCGACGGGCCGGACGCCGGTGAGCTCGGTGAGCGCGTCCAGCGCCCGGACGGTCAGCGCCCGCTCGTCCTGCTTGCCCAGCAGGGTGTTGCGCTCGTGTATCCAGCCGTGCACCCCGATCTCGTGCCCTGCCGCCACGTAGTCCTTCGGCTCATCGGGGTGCAGCAGCGCGGACACGCCGGGCATGAAGAACGTCGCCGGAGCCCCGGCGTCGGCCAGCAGTTCCAGGACGCGGGCAGCGCCCACCCGAGATCCGTACTCGCCTTGCGCGAGCCGGCCCGGGCTGGTTTCCGCGTCCCGCAACGGGATCGTCTCGTGGTCGGAGTCGAAGGACAGCGCCACCGCGGCGCGCGCCCCGCCGGGCCACTCCTGCGGGACGAGCCGCCGTCCGGCGCGCACCGCCTCGACGTGGCCGCGCCACGTCTGCTCCGGCCACTGCCACGCAGCGGCAGGTTCGGTCGAGGACACGGTTCCTCCCTCACGGTCGGGTTGGTTCGAAGCCGCTCACCGGGGTCCAGGCGCGTTTGAGCGTGGCCAGGTGCAGCGTGATGTCCGAGGCGTGCAAGCCGGGCAGGGTGCCGATGACCTCGGTGGTGTAGTCGAACAGGTCCGCCTTGGTGGGCAGCACCATCTGCCCCACCAGGTTGAACCGGCCGGTGGCCGCGGCGAGGAACTTCGTGCCGGGGTGCGCGGCGAGCCGCCGCCCGGCGGCGTCGAGGTTTCCGGGGTGGATCGAGAGCCACAGCATGAACTCCACGCCGTAGCCGAGGACTTCGGGTTCGACCAGCGTGCGGAACTGGACGCTGTACGAGCTCAGCAACCGGTCCAGGGCTCGTGCCGCGCTGGATTCGCTGCAACCGAGGTGTCGCGCGAGCACGCTCACCGGCAACCGCCCGTCGGCGGCGAGCTGCTCGGCGACCGCGCGCTCGAGGTCGCTCAGCTCCCGCGCCGGTTTCCCCCACTCCGCGCGCTCGTAGACGGGCGTCCGCGAATGCCGGAGATCGTCCACCGCCTCGTCCGGCAGCAAGCCGGTGTCCCAGGCGGGGGCGGTGGTGAAGGTGCGGATCACCGCGACGCTCTCGGTGCCCGCGATGAGTCCCGCACCGGGGAGGTTGGTGAACAGCAGCCGCAGCAGCTCGTCGTTGTCGTGCGCGACGAAGTCGACGATCAGGTCGGCGGTGCCGGTGACCACCGCGAGGAACCGGGCGTCCGGATGGGTGGCCAGCTGCTCCGCCAGCTCCCACCCCTTGCCCGGCTTCGCCTGGATGCGCACCAGCATGGAGGAACCCGCGGCGGTGCGGTCCAGGTCGACGACGCCGACGACCCGCACCAGCCCGCGTTCGTGCAGGGCGGTGAACCGGCGTTGCACGGTGGTCTCGCTGGCTCCGGCCCAGCGCGCGATGGCGCTCCACGACGCGCGGCCGTTGAGCTGCAGCGCCGCGATGATGCGGCGATCCATCTCGTCGACCTGTTCGGCGTGCTGCCCGGAATTCATGCGGCGGACGCTAGACAGCGAGTCGCACCCGGTCAATGCGGGAATCCTGCATCGACATCGTCAGCAGCGGACCATGTTCCCGAAATTCGTCGCCGATCCATCGAAAACCCGCACTCCTGTGGCATCCGGGGGAACGTCACGCCCGCGCCGGATCCCACCGCAAGATCAGCAAATTCGTGCGGATCCGGCCGGGCTCAGCCTCGGCGTTGGGCCGGAAGCCGCCGATTCACGCCTGGAGGAATGCGCAGGCCGTCGAGGAGCACGTCCTGCCGCCTAGCGTGGGCGACGAGGTCCTCGGTAGGTACGTCGTCACGCAGTGTGCCCACACGAGCGCCTCCTCACCCCCAACGCGGCACGGCCGCTGATCCGGCCTCGGCGATCCCAGGCGGCCGGCGCTTCGATGGGGCGGCAGATGCGCACCGTGGACGATGGTGACGTCGTCCGATTCGTGGTCGGGTGATCGCGATGGGTGACCCGTTGCTGAACCTGATCCTGATGTCCAAGGGGCCGTTCGGGCCCAACCGGGCAGCCCCAGCTCTGGTCCGCTGGGCGAGTTGAGCGCGCTGCTGTTGCAGCGCAACGGCTTTGCCTTGTTCAACGCGGCTGTTCAGGTGTTCCGTGGTGGTGCGGGCGGCATTGGTCCCGAGCTGGCGGAGTGGAATTCGCCGCACTCGCGCGTGGAAGGACACCTAGGGGTTCTCGCCGATGATCTCTTCTGCTTCGGCCAAGACCTCTTCGATCTCCAGTTCGCGATCACCAGTAACCGGACCGTAGTCACGTTCGCCCCGGAGAACGGGCAGCGCGCCAGTATCGGCTCGTCCTTGCAGGATTGGGCGGAGTGGCTGCTCGCCGACCCCAACGTTCGCGGCGCGCACGGCTTCGCAACCTCGTGGCAGGACGAGTTCGGCGCGTTGACGATGCAACAGCGACTCATCCCTCGCCGGTTCTTCGTGCTCGGCGGAACGTACGATCGCAACAACGTCACCAGCATCGACGCCGTGGAGGCCATGCGGATCCGCGGTCCACTCGCGCGACATGTCCACGACCTTCCCAAAGGAGCGAACGTGCAGCTAGGCGGAGAGCAGAAGCCGACCCGCGCGGAACTCCAGCTCGTTGCCGACTACGGGCAGATCTACCTGTTTGATCAGGCCGACGCGACGTTCGACGTGTCCGAGGAGTGGACCGATCAGCTGCTGGATCTGCGTATCGGCTCCGACCTCGACGAGCCGACGCTGATCGGCTTGGGCACCGCACGCAGCGCGAAGGTGTCCTTCGTCCTGGAGCTGCTCGCCCAGGAGCCGGATCAGTACGTGCAGCAGGGATGGGACCACGTCGTGGAAGCGAGCATCGAATCTCCTAGCGGAGTCCTTGTCCTGAACGGGCCTACCGCGGCGGAGAGCAAGGCCATCGAAATCCAGGTGCGCCCTGGGAGCTACCGGGTGCGCCACCACTTGGGGGGCCTGGACACCCTCTCCGACGACGGCCTCGACGGCGACGACCACTACGAACTCTTGCTCTGGCCCGAGCCCTGCCACGACCCCGAGGTCCTCAAGGCCGTGGCTGAGTGATTTCCGAGGCACATCGCCGCCGCTGGCCTGGGCACCGTCAGAGCAATGGGCAGGCACGCAGGTTTCGGTAATCCGGCTCCGTGATCTCCCGCTACCACCTCGGGTGTCCCGAGTGCGAGGAAATGTGTTGGGCCCGCTCGGGGTGGAGCCGGTGTGGCGGAGCCGGTGGGTGCTGATTCGTTGAGTGGCGGCTCAGGGCAGGTGGCGTCCGATGCGGGTCCAGAGGTGGTCGTAGCGACGGGTGGTGATGGGGTCGTCGTTGCGGTAGCGCAGGAGTGGCCCGCCGGACGCGGCGGCACTGCGGTGTTCGGCGTGTTCTTGGAGTCCGCGCATCAACGTCGGTGAGACCGGTTGCCAACGAGCCGTGTCGCCCTTCTCTTTCAACAGCACCAGGCACTGCTGTGGATCCAGATCTCGTGCCGTGAGAGCCAGCGCTCCGCCCCGGCGGCAGGCGGTCTCGGTGCGCAGCCGGATCAGGAGCGCGTCGAGCAGTGGGTCGTTTCCAGTGGTGCTTGCCACGTGGTTGCTCTCGGTGAGTCCGGAGTCGGGTAGGTCGCGTCGTGTGATGGGCAACCTTCTCGCCTTGGGTACCCGTTTGGCGGGGTTGTGCGAGTTCCGGCAGCGGTAGCTCGCGGCGAACACGCCCGTTCGCGTGGGGCCGACCGGATGCCGAACTCCTCGGCGGGACCACCCCGGTCATCGGCCGCTCACTCACGACGACCACCACCACAGGCGGCCGAACAACACAGCAAGGCGGCAGCGCCCGAAGCGCTCACCGCCATGGCGACTACATCGTAGGATCCATATTGCGGTAGCGAATCCGCTACGCGTGCGTATCCGAGGCCGGAGCCGAACCAAAGCCCCAGCCGTTCGTAGTCACTGGCATGATCGGTGTCTCACGGCTATGAACAGCGCCTTCGTTCCTCCGGCGGAGATCAGATGGTGCTTCGGACCTGTTTTGCCTGGTCGACCGGGTCGAGATCGGTCCTCAAGCACCTTGTGGGGTGGAATTCGACCTATCCACTAGAGCCGACTGTTTCGGGAAGTATTGCTGTGCTTGCAGTCAGTGGCCCGGCCTTGCGGCCTCGTGCCGGATCGTCACGTCAGGGGAGCAGGCGCATGGCGAGCACAGTTCCGTCCGGATGGATTGACACCGGGCCGCCCCACGATTCGTCCCAGGAGTCGCTGGGCCAGACGGAGCGGTGTGCGTAGATCTCGCGGCGGTGTTGTTCCACTCGTCCGTGAGTAAGATGACCGAACAGGTCGGTCTCTACGCCAGAGAAGGCCTCGACGCGGATCCCGTTCAGCCGGAAGACATGGTCGGTGCCGACGAAGTGAATACCGAGGAGTGTGTGTTTCGCATCCTGAACGCTACCGGCGGCAGCGTGGGCGAAGCCGGTGAAGTGCTTCCTTCCTTGGCGTTCGGTCAAGTATTGGACGGTCGCTTTGCTGTGGCCGGCGAAGGCCGTCAGGCCAGCGGCGGCTGTGCGCGCGAGGACCTGCCCGAACCACTCGTACCGCTCTCGCGTGACGTGGAAGCCGGGGATCGAGGCAGGGGGCTCATCGCCGGTAGCGGGCAGTGCGATTTGAGGGTAGTGGTTCGTGTCGCTGAGCTCGACGTCCAGGTCACCACTCGCAGCGTTTGGACTGCTGAGCCAGCCGCCGCTTCCCTCGGCGCAGAGGGCGTGCACGGTGACGGGCCCGTCCACGGGTAGTTGGGTGCTGAAGACCAGGGCAGGGGTCTCGTTCCAGGTTCCGATGTGAACGGCCTCGACGTGAGCCGATGCGGAGGCGAGTTGGCCGTGGGAGTACGCGGCGTTGCTGTGGTTGCCCTTGCACGCGATCGGAAGCACCAGCGAAGGGGATCCGGGTTTCCACAGCTCGGCGAAGAACTGCGGGCGGTACCGATATTTCTGTCGGTGTCCCCTTTCCCGGCTGCTCAGGGCCCACCCGGCACGCAGCGCCGTGTCTGCGGGCACGATGGAGACGACGCGGTCCGGATGGTGCTGTTCTAGAATGCGGCGGGCCAGTGCCAGAGCGAAGCCGACGCCGAGCTCACTCGATTGGGTGTGCTTGTAGTAGTCCGCCGTCTCTTTGCCCTCAGTGGACAGCTTCATGAAGGAACCGGTGTCGCCAGTCAGTGCCTGGCTGTACTTCAGCGCGCCCCAGTGCTCGGCGAGTCCGCGCGCGGCACCTCGTCTTGCCAGCGCGATGGCTCGGCCGAACATGTGCAGCACGTTCCACGGAGTCAGCTGAGCGGATTCGTCTCCCCGCACATGTATCGGCTTGAGTTCAGGTTTCCGCCGAAGGACGGCGACCTCGTCCTTCGCGCTGTTCTCCTCAGCTTGCTTCTTCGAGCGTCTCTCATCGTCGTCCGCTGCGGCGGCGGCCACAGCGTCAACCAGCCCGGAATCCGAGTGGAGGGATACGTTCGAGCGTTTCGCCAGATCCCTTAGCACGTTGTCTGTGGACTTTAACACTATTCCCCTTATCGTGCCCTCGGCCGACTGGAGTCAGCGCCGCGTGATCAACACCGACACACAACGATACGTTGTAGATCGCACGTGCGCTTCCGCTCAACGAGTGAGGAGTTTCGGAAATCTGAGACAGGCCCTCCTTGGGTAGTTCTCGGCGGTGAACGTTCAAAACGGCCGTGTGGGTCTCGGTACTGGGTCCGTCCGTTCAAGGATTTCGACCTGTTCGAACGAAGCTTCATCGCGAAGGAGTTGTGCACTACCGGGTCTGGCTGTGTCCCCGCAGCAAGCCGGACCGCGTAGTGGCCGACAGGGCTCATCGCACCTGTCAAACCGCACTGTCCTGCGGCGACGCGGGATCGCGTTCACCAGCCCGGAACGCGCCGATTAGTCCCCCATCGCGGCAGCAGGACCCGCGGGGTGGCAGGCCTCCGGCGTCGGTCACACCTCCTGTGCACTGATCTGGCGGGGATGATGTGGATCTGGCGGTGCTTCGCATCGAGCTCGAGATATTCTTTCGAGAAGAGTCGGCTACCTGATAGCTGCCCGGCGGTGGATAAAACGGACTTCCTGCGATGATCGCAAACGGGTGCAACTTCATGTTCGGTTCGGTTACTGTAGGGTGCTTAGCTGGACGCTGGCAGTGTCTGTGGAGGGCTTTTCTGGTGAACAAGCAGGTCACGTCCGATGATGACGAGGATGGTGCGGACACGACGGTTGCGGGAGTCGCGCGTGACCGTTGGGGCGTCCAGATCAGTCCTGGGCTGCGCCGATTCCGGGAACCTGGGTGGAAGTACGACCGCGAGATCATCAGGCAATGCCCGAACTGCCGGGGCGTTCTCCATACGCTGCTGCGGCCCTACGTGAGCAGAGGGAAGCACCTGAACTTCGTCGCTATCGTGTGTCCGCGATGCCCGGAGTCGTTCGACATGGCTGCTCTAGGGGTCCGGCGAGTTCGTGAACTTCGGGCCACGCGCACGGCAGCCCGTAGTTCCTGGGTGTCATCAGGTATGACCGTTCTGGCCGTGCTCACCGGAGACTCGTGCGGCCGCCGATCCGCATCTCTGAAAACGATGAGCAGAAGGGGAAACAGCGAGGCTCGGCAAGTTCGGATGGTGGGGAGCCCGGCCGCAGGACCTGCGTTCGGGACACAAGGTCGTGCGGCCGGGCTGTTGAGGACGCCGCCCGCGTATAGCCGGGGCCGTCCCGCAACGGATGCGACGGGGATGACGGGTACCTGCGGTAGCCTCGTTGTGATGGGTTGGTGGTGGTCGGTAATCGGCAAGCGCGTGTGGCGGGAGGCTGCGGTGTGAGCGAGGTCGATTTCACTCCTTTCGCCCATGTCACAGCGCCCAACGCGGAGCTCTACCGTCAGATCATGGGCGCGTTCGTCCAGGCCAAACGCAGGTTCATCGTGCACCTGCGGCCGGAGGACGTGCACGAGAACCTCCCCGGCGAACTGCAGCCGATCGTCGACGCACTCTCCCGGTTGGTGGATTGGGGGAATTTGCGCGCGGACCCGGATACCAGCCGGGTCACCACGGTCGAGGACTTCCACCGTGCCCGGTTCCTCTACCAGCTGACCCGCGAGGGCGAGGCCGCCGAGCAGGCACTGGCCAGCTACGACGACGCCCTGGGCAGGCGCGGAGCGCTGCAGGCCGTGGCGCTCACCGATATCGCGACCCAGCTCCGCGCGCTGCTGGAACTGGCGCGGCAGGACGATCCCGACCCGGCGAAACTGCACCTGTCGTCGCGTTCCCTCGTTGACCGATTCACCGATCTCGCCGACAACGCCCAGGCGTTCATGAGTTCGTTGCAGCGCACCATCGATCTGCACGACGCCGACCCCGAGGCCTTCCGCGCCTACAAGGACCGGTTGATCGACTACCTGGAGCGCTTCATCAAGGATCTTGTCGCCACCGGCGGTGAGATCGCCGCGCTGGTTCAGGACATCGAGCGGGTCGGCGTCAACTGCGTGCTGGACCTGGTCGCCGAGCGGGAGGCCTCGGACGCGGCGCCCGGAGTGGGCGAAGACGGTGACGATCCGCGACAGGTCGCGTTCGAGCACGGACAGCGACGCTGGCGGGAGCGCTGGCGCGGGTTCCGGGGTTGGTTCATCAGCGAGCGACAGCACCCCAGCCAGGCGAAACTGCTCCGCGAGCGCGCCCGTGCGGCCATTCCGCAGTTGCTGCAGGTGGTGGCGACGCTCAACGAACGCCGCGCCGGCCATTCCGACCGGTCAGCAGACTTCCGGACCCTGGCGCGATGGTTCGCCCAAGCACCCGCGCAGGCCGACATGCACCGGCTCTGGCGAGCCACCTTCGGCCTCTCGCCATCCCGGCATCTGGTCGGCGAGGCCGACGACACGCAGCGGGTCGCGGTGAACACGCCCTGGGCGCAGGCACAGCCGTTGGAGATCAGCCCGCGACTGCGCAAGACCGGCAGTTACGAGCGCCGCGGCCGACCGAACCGAGTGGTGGACCGCTCAGCGCAGCGGCGGCAACTGGCCCTCTACGCTGAGCAGGAAGCCGCTGAAACCGCGGCGGCCCGCAGTGCCCTGGCCACCGATTATCCGACGCTGCTCGGCGATATCGGGGAACTGGACCCGGCGGCGTTCCGACTGTTCCTGCAGTTGCTCGGCGACGCCCTGTCCGCGCGAGTCCCGGGACAGCGCAGCGTCACGACTACGACCAACGATGGCACCATGCTGATCCGGCTCACCGGGCTCGGTGCGGATCGGGAGGCCGAGATCCGCACGCCGCAGGGGATCTTCCGCGGGCCCGACCACCTGGTGGAGATCGTTGACCTCACCGACGAGAAGCCCGTGGAGCGCAGCGCATGAGCGCCTTGGGCGACGCTCTCTCGGCCAGCCGCGCTGACGAGCAGCGTCGCGCGGCCCGTGCGCTGCTGCGCCGCCCGTTGCTGCGCGCCACCGACCCCGCCTTCGTCTACGTCCGCCGCTATGCCCCCGAACTACGGCAATGGTTCGACCGCAACACCGGATGGCGGCTGCACGTCGACAGTGAGGTCGCCCGGCTGGTCAAACAACCCGCCGACGTCGGCGACGCGACCCACCCGGCGCGCGAGGTGCGAACCAGGCAGGCATTCGGTCGTCGGCGCTACGTGCTGGCTTGCCTGGCGCTGGCCGCGCTGGAACGAGCCGACCGGCAGATCACCCTCGGTCGTCTCGCCGAACACGTCAGGCTCGGCGCCGCCGATCCCGAGCTCCTCGCCGCAGGGGTCGAGTTCACCCTCGCGGGCCGGGAAGAGCGCTCAGACCTCGCGGCGGTGGTGCGGTTGCTGCTCGACCTCGGTGTGCTGGTCCGGGTCGCCGGCGAGGAAGAGGCATTCGTCAGGGACACCGGCGACGCGCTCTACGATGTGCACCGCCGGGTGCTGTCCGAGTTGCTCGCCGCACCGCGCGGGCCCTCCACCGTGGATGCCGACGGCTTCGAGGACCGGCTGGCGGTGTTGCTCTACGAACTCCCGCCGACGACTGATGACTTGCGGAATCGGCGGCTGCGGCACCGGCTCACCAGGCGGTTGCTGGACGACCCGGTTCTGTATTTCGACGATATCGACGAAGCCGAGCGCGCGTACTTCACCAGTCAGCGTGCCGCGATCGTCGCCCGGATCAGTGCGCTGACCGGCCTGGTCGCGGAGATTCGCGCCGAGGGCGTCGCGATGGTCGACCCCTACGACGACCTCACCGATGTGCGGATGCCGGAAAGCGGCACCGAAGGACACGCGACGCTGCTGCTCGCCGAATACCTCGCTGAGCACGCCGACCGGGCCGTTCCGCTGGCCGAACTGCACGACTACCTCCGGAGCCAGGCCGAACAGCACCGCACCTACTGGCGGAAGAACGCCACCGACACTGGTGCTGAGGTGGAACTGACCGAGGTCACGCTGGAACGACTGGCGGCGCTGCGACTGGTGCACCGCGCGGACGGAGCTGTCACCGCGCTGCCCGCCATCGCCCGCTACGCACTGGCCGCACCGACCATCCAGGAACCGAAATGACCTCAGAACTCCCGGAACCAGGGCTGTCGCGATGGCAACCGCTGCGTGCGGGCCTGATCGACGTCTTCTACTACGACTCGGAGGAGTTCTGGTTCCGCGACGGCCGGTTGCTGTTGCGTGGCAACAACGGGACCGGCAAGTCCAAGGTCCTCGCACTGACCCTGCCGTTCCTGCTCGACGGTGACCTCTCGCCACACCGGATCGAACCGGACGCCGATCCGAAGAAGCGGATGGACTGGAACCTGCTGCTCGGCGGCGAACACCCGCATCCGGAGCGGCTCGGCTACACCTGGCTGGAGTTCGGGCGCGTCGACGACAACGGTGAGCCGGTGTTCCGCACCATCGGCTGTGGCCTGAAAGCCGTGTCGGGCAAGGGAATCGCGCGACACTGGTATTTCATCACCGGTCAGCGAGTCGGAGACGGCCTGGAGTTGGTGGATGCGACCGGTGTGGCGTTGCCCCAGGACCGTCTGAACGAGGCGATCGGCGAGCGGGGCGCGGTCTACGCCCGCGCGCGGGATTACCGGCGCGCGGTCGACGAAACCCTGTTCGGCTTCGGCGAGCAGCGTTACAGCGCACTCGTCGACCTGCTCATCCAGCTCCGCCAGCCGCAGCTGTCCAAGCGGCCCAGCGAGCAGGCCCTGTCGAAGGCACTCACCGAGGCGCTGCCCACTGTGGACCAGGCCGTGGTCGCCGACGTCGCCGAGGCCTTTCGCAGCCTGGAGGAGGACCGTGCCGCGCTGTCGGCGATGGTGGAGGCTAGGGACGCCGCGCAGTCCTTCCTCCTGCACTACCGGCGGTATGCGCGGATAGCGGCACGGCGCCGGGCCGCACTGCCCCGGCAGGCTCAGCGCAGATATGAGGGCATCAGCCGTGATCTGTCCCAGGCGCAGGAGGAATTCACCCAGGCAGAGCGAGATCTCGTCGACATCGACGCGAAGTTGTCCGGGCTCGTCACGGCGCGCGAGCGGCTCAAAGCCAGAGACGAAGCGCTGCGCCGGAGCCCGGAGATGCGCAGTGCCCGCGACTTGGAGCAGGCCCGGGAGAAGACGCGAGAGCTCGCGCAGGCGCAGGACCGGGTGATCCGCGACCGCGACCGGGCGGCGGGAACTCTGGCCACCCGGCGCGAGCGGCACGAGACCGCAGCACGGCAGCAGGAGGAGGCCGGGGGCAAAGTCACCGGAATCCGGCGCGACGCTCTCGCGTCCGCGAAGAAGGCCGGGATCGTCGCCGAGTACGCCGCGACCATCGATGACCGTATCGAGCAGCATCCGGACCAGTCGGCACTGCGCCGCGGCGCCAATCAGCTCGCGCAACGCCAGCAACGAGCCATCAGACATGTGAGTGGCCTCTTGGAAGCCGTCGAAAGCGCCGTGCAGGCGTTGACGAACGCCCGGCGGCGCGTGTCCGAAATGGAGGCCGAGGCCGAAGACCTGGCGGGACGGCGTGTCGAAGCCGATGATGATCTCCGGGCCGTCTGCGCGGAACTGGTCGGCTCGGTGCGGTTGCACCTGGAGAACGCGACGGAACTGCGCATCGCCGACCTTGCCGGGACCTTTGCCGAACTGGAGTTGTGGGTGGAGACCTTAGCCGGTCCGAACCCCGCCGCGGCGGCGGTCAGCGTCGCGGGCCATGCCGCCACGGGAGAGCTCGCCGCGGCCGGGGCCGAACTGGACGCGCAGGACCGCGCCGTCCGGCAGCGCATCGCCGAACTCACTGAGGAACGGCAACGCCTGGAACGCGGTGAGGACAGCGCACCACCCGTTCCGCACACCCGCAGCGAGCTGGCCAGGCAAGACCACCCGGGAGCACCGCTGTGGCGGCTGGTGGACTTCGTCGATGACATCGGCGACCCGGCCAGGGCCGGGTTGGAGGCCGCGCTGGAAGCCGCCGGTATCCTCGACGCCTGGGTGACTCCGAGCGGCGAACTCCTGGCGACCGACACCGACGATGTCGTGCTGACACCCGGCGATCCCGTCTCGGTGAACCTGTCCGCGGTGCTCGTGCCGGCTGTCGACCGAGCCGATCCGCAGGCCGGCACGATCAGTGACGCGACAGTGCGCGAGGTGCTCGCCTCGATCGGGCTCGGCGAGAGCGGGACGACCTGGGTTGCTGAAGACGGGCGCTTCCGGATCGGAGCCCTGGAAGGCACCTGGCGGAAACCGGTCGCCGTGTACATCGGAAGCGGTGCCCGCGAGGCCGCGCGGCGCGTGCGTTTGGCTGAATTGCACGACGAACTCGCCTCCATGCGGGCCGAGCTCGCCCAGGTCGAGCGCTCGCGGCAGCGACTGGGGGAGCGGAACGCGACCTTGAGCGCGGAGATCGAATCTCTGCCCGGTGACGCTCGGCTGCGGCAGGCACACGCCCACGTCGCCAGCCTCGACCAGGAACACCAGCGGCTCACCGCCCGGAAGGCGAGAGCCGAAGCGGAGGTGGTGACCGCCACCAACGCCGAGGACGACGCCCGCAGCGCGTTGAACGAGGGCGCCGCCGACGCTTCGCTCCCCGCCGATCGGACCGGTTTGTCCAAAGTGGATGAATCGGTGGGGGAGTTTCGGATCACGGTGGCCGGTCTCTGGCCCGCCGTTGAGGCCCTGCACCGGGCCGCTCAGAACCTGATGCAGATCAGGGACGATCTGACACAAGCAGAGTCCACACTGGATGAACTCATCGAGCGCGCGGACTCCGCCGAGCGTGACGCGGCGGCGGCCGACGAGCACCACCGAACCCTCCTTAGCACGGTCGGGGCCGCAGTCGCCGAGCTGGAGCGTCAGCTCGCCGACGTCGAGGGACAAGCGCGCGGCAACGAGGCGGAACAGGACGGGGCGCGCCGGGAGCGGGATCGGGTGATCGAGCGGCGCGGCGCCGCCAGCGGGCGCCGAACCGAGCTCGAAGGAGAGCTCGCGGACGCGACACAGGAGCGCACGGTGGCGGCCGAGTCGTTCTGCCGGTTCGCGGGAACAGGCCTGCTCGCGGTCGCCCTGCCGGAGCTTCCGTTCCCGGACCCGTCGGAGAGCTGGGCGCCCGACCCGACCGTCCGGCTGGCGCGCAAGGTCAACGACGAACTCAGCGGCGTCGCCGACGACGACAACAGCTGGGAACGCGCGCAGCACCGGGTCAACAGCGAACACAAGACGCTGCACGACACCCTGTCCCGGCACGGCAACCGAGCCTCGGCGGATCTGCGCGAGGACGGCGTGGTGGTGGAGATCGAGTTCCACGGCCGCCCCGCCACCGTGCCGGAATTGACCGAAGCGCTCAACACCGAGGTCGCCGACCGGGAACAGCTGCTCAACGAGCGCGAACGGGAGACCCTGGAGAACCACCTGGTCAACGAGGTGGCGAGCACGCTGCAGGAACTCATCTCGGACGCCGAGGCGCAGGTGGCCCTGATGAACGACGAGCTGCAGGCCAGACCGACCAGCACCGGGATGCAGCTGCGGCTGTTGTGGCAGCCGCGTGAGGATGGTCCGCCCGGAGTGGCCGAGGCCAGGCAGCGGCTGCTGCGCCAGACCTCGGACGCGTGGTCGGAGGAGGACCGGGCCGCGGTCGGCGGGTTCCTGCAGGCGCGGATCGCCGATGTCCGGGCCCGTGACACCGCCGGGACCTGGCTGGAACACCTGACCGAGGCTCTGGACTACCGTGCCTGGAACAGGTTCGTCATCCAGCGGCACCAGAACGGCCAGTGGCGTTCGGCGAGCGGGCCGGCCTCGGGTGGTGAACGAGTGCTCGCGGCGAGCGTGCCCCTGTTCGCGGCGGCTTCGTCGCACTACGCCTCGGCAGGCAATCCGCACGCGCCGCGCCTGGTGACCCTCGACGAGGCCTTCGCCGGCGTCGACGACAACGCACGGGCGAAGTACCTCGGTCTGCTGGCCGCCTTCGATCTGGACGTGGTGATGACCAGCGAACGGGAGTGGGGCTGCTATCCGGAAGTGCCGGGCCTGCGGATCTCACAACTGTCCAGAGTTGACGGAGTCCCGGCGGTTCTGGTGACGAACTGGGACTGGGACGGCACCGCGCGAACCCGTGCGACCGAGCGAGATTCCGGGGCGGAGCTCGATCTGTGGGGGCAGCCGGGTGGATCGTGAGCGTCTGCGCAGGCTGCTCGGCGATCCGGAGCTGGCATGGCTGGTCAGCAGGGTTCGCACCCGGATGGAACGGGGCAGGCCGCTGCACGGCACGGTCACGCTCGCCGATGCCACCACGGCGCAGCGCGCGGCGGCGCAGCGGCTGCTGGGTCGCCGGCCCCGTGCGGGTGGTGCCCTGGCGGTGTCGCTGGCGGCCGTGGACGAGGTTCTGCGGCGGTCCGGTGCCTGCCCGAAAGGTCTGGCCGCCGCGGTCGAAGAGATCACCGGGCCGGTGGCCGACAAATCCGTGCGGGAAGCACGGGTTCGGCGAGAGTGGGAGGAAGCGTTCGCCCCGCTCGAATCGGTGATCGGTGATCGGCTCGCGGACTGGTACGCGATGATCCAGGACACCGGGCTGGTGCGCAGGCTCACCGGCGACCCGCACGCGGCGGGACCGATGCTGCGGAACCTCGCCGAGATCATCCGGAACCTTCCCGCCGAAGGCGAGCCGATGGGGCACTTCGCCGCGAGGGTGACCGGCAGTGCACACGCCCTCGACGAAGGCCCGCTCTCAACGCTCGCGTTCAGCTCAGCCCGCGCGCTCGCCGGGATGCCCGCGGGCAGTGGCGCCGAATGGCGCTACGAGGTCTGGGCGGCGGTCGGGCTGCTCCGCGATGACGTGTCCAGCACCGTGCTGACCTTGGGGCTGACCGGCGACGGCCGCACCTCCACCGGCCGTGCGCTGGCGGCATGGCGCGAGGTGGGGCAGCCAGTGGTGCTCACCTTGCGGCAATTGGTGCGGGCCCCTCCGGTGTTTAGCGACGAGCTCGTGTCGATCTGCGAGAACCCCGTGGTGGTCGCGGCGGCCGCGGACCGTCTCGGCAACGAGTGCCTACCGCTGATCTGTACCAACGGCCAGCCGGTCGCGGCCGTGACGCATCTGTTGCGGTTGCTGAGCGCAGCGGGCGCCGAGCTTCGCTATCACGGGGACTTCGACTGGGGTGGGCTGCGCATCGCGGGTTCGGTCGTGGACCGCTTCCAGGCCCGGCCGTGGCGATTCGACACGAGCTCCTACCTGGAGGTCGCGGACCGCGGCCACACCCTGACCGGAGCCCCGGTATCCGCAAGCTGGGATCCTGGCCTCACAGCGGCGCTCCGCGCGAACGGCAAGGCCGTTGAGGAAGAACTCGTGCTGGACACCCTCGTCGCCGACTTGCGACGACGATGAGGCCATGCCGGCCTCGATTGCGTCGTCGATCGGCGTGAAGGCTGTTCGCTCGGGTTGATTCCCGGGCGCACGAGCGAGGACGCGCGGCGGATCGCGGAGTTGGATCGTGAAGAATCGTGCATTGCGGCGGTCCAACGACATCCTCGAGACGGCGTAGGCGTTTTCGCCGCGGCGGAGCTCGTCGGTGAGTGTGTCGTCGTTGGCGGCCATGTCGACGATCTCGTCAACGAGATCGGAAGCGCTGTGGTGGTGCGGCCTTTCATGCATGGTGACTTCGGTGGGAGTCGGTCGGGTGGAGGAGACGGGCGGCCGGCGGGAAGGGAATGGGATCGTTCCCGCCGGTCCGGTCGCGAAGTTGCGCGTCAGCAGCCGCGGATCTTGCGGCCAAAGCCGGTGTCCGGGTGCAGGAGCGCGTCGGCGACGCGGCCGCCGGCGTCCTTGGCGCCGCCCCGGAAGTTGAGCACTCCGGCTTGGTTGGCGCTGGCAGCGACACCGTCCCAGTAGCGTGCGTCGCGTTCTCAGTGCACAGAAGCCAACAGTTGGAACGGACGACACGGGGCGGTCTCTTCGGGGAGGGGTCTGCGGTGTGGAGTTATCGGATGGTGCTCGAACAGCGGATACGCGAGCGGCGGCAGCCGTTGGAGGAGTTCGCGGAGTACGCGGAGGCGTTCGCGCGGGAGCACGGTGAGGTGGGCACGCTCGGGGTGCGGCACTTGCAACGACTCGTCGCCGGGCGTGGGCTCGTGGGAAGCCGCTTGGGCCGGTGCGGCCTGCTACGGCACGGCCGCTGGAACGGATCTTGGGGGACAGCGTCGAGGCGCTGCTCAGCAAGCCGGCCCCGTGTCCAGCCACTGCGGAGGCCGGTTCGGCGGCAGACCGTGGCGAAGGACGTCCGACCGGTCCGCGCCGGGCACTGGCGGAGTCGGGCGCAGGGACAGAGCCGCCGCGCATAGCCGGGACGGAACCGCAGACGACCAAGGCCGAGCTGTCCGGGGATCTGCTCTCAGCCGTCGACTGGCTCGATCAGCACTCCGGGCGGGGCCGGGACCGCCAAGGGGAGGTGCGATCCCGGCTGAGCGGGCAGATCTAGACGGCATGCCCGAAGCATGGACGCTGGAAGGCGGGGAGATCTACGCCATGATCGATTCGCTTGGTGACGTAGGGGCAGCCCTGGCGGACGGCAAGCCGGAGAGCCTGAGTCAGCTCTACGACAGCCTGCAACTCTGCCTCAAATACGAACCACACGCGCGAGTCGTAGAAGCTACGATCTCACCGCGTGTGGTTACCGTGCGTGTCCGAGGGGCGAGTTGCGCACTATCCACACGGCTTCTGCTTCCCGACGTCGGTTGAGGTAGGGGTTGTCCGCTGTCTCGCTTGTCCGCTCACAGTTGGCCCTGGGACACCTTGGTGGGACAGGTGGAATTGCACCGTGAACTGGTATGTCGTCCTGTTCTGGTGCGTTGGGACGGCGTGCGGTGCGTGTCCCGTCGAGCACGTGGCCGGCCCTGTGGCGGCTTGCGCGTGGAGTCATTTGACGGGACACGCCTGCTGCCCATGATCCTGTCTCCTGGGCTGCATCACGACACCCGTTGGGTTTTGGAACTGGACGTGGAGGACCTTTTCGGGACTGATCCGGGCGTGCTGCGGACGTCTGGGGAGCACTGGGCGCTCCGTGGGAAGACCGCCGTTGTGACGCTCCGCCATGTCTGGGCCCAATCCGCACAGCGCCCGCTTAGGTCTGTGCGGATGTCGTCCTGCTCGGATCAGTCGGAGCTCGTTCGTGGCCTCTCTTCGTGGCGCAGAGACCGCACTTGCTCGCGGTGGCGACGGCGATCGGACCACCATGCGAGGCGGTCGCGTGAGTTCTGCGGGAACACCACCCACAGTGCTGCGACTGCCAGCATACCCGCGATGAGCAGGGACAGGGCGACTGGTGGCAAGGAGGTTCCAGCAGTGCCCAGCACGGCAGCAACTGATCCGGCGATCGTGGCCACCTGCGACCGCGTTGCTCTCATCGCCGATCACCGCCGTCGCGGTCCGCAGCGGCGCGTGACGATGGCCAGTCCACGCGTTGTGTCCGGCTTTCGCGTGTCGTCATGAGGTCCGCTCTCGGCTGTTGGCGGTCTTCGTTCCAAGAAGGCAGTGCTCGGAGAATCAGCGCGGGTGTGGGGTGCGTGTTCCGGAGATCTCCGATGAACCGGTCAGCTGTTGGGAGAAGGTCACGCATCTGGGCGTGTCGATCGTCGGCCGTGTCCAGGACCTCCGCGTGCGCCGTTACCCCTGCGATCGGATGGCGAAGTGCTTCGACGAGGGTGCCGATCGGTGGCCCGTCATCGGTTTCCACGTGGATCTCGGTGCTGCCTCGGCTCGACCACACATCCAGAGCCTTGGTGGGGGTCAGCAGGCCGATCCTGCGGAGCATCGCGCTGCCCAGGCCTACGGGACCGCAGAGTTGCCGCTGATCGTCCACATCCGCGCGCTCACCCGCGCTAAGTTCCGGAGATCGGTCCAGGACGGGGTCGACGCGTCGGTAGTCGCGATCGGTGGTGCGGTTGATCTCGGCCCAGACCTGCTCCGCGTCGTGAAAGGTGATGTTCTTGAGTTCGACGTGGGCATCGGTGAGCTCGCCGCTAGCCCCCAGCAGGCAGAGAACCACGGCTCCGTTCTGCCCAGCTGCCAGACGCAAACCGGGCACCCCACCCCCGCCCGAACTCGGATTCACGTCGGCGAGCACGCTGCGGAAGAATCGTTCCGCGACGGCCGGGTTCAGCTCCGCGACGAGCCGGTTCTCGCGAGGACTGACCGCTAGGAACGGCTGGTGAAAGCCACGTCGCAGCGATGATGAGACGAGCACCGTGCAATCGCGGATGGCCAACAGCAGACTGGTCTCGAGGATTCGCTGCGAGAGCGAGTGGGCTTCTGGGATGAGGCTGGCGTTGACCACGGTTGAGTCGGTCTCACCGTCGAGTCGCTCGATGCAGCGATGTGCGCTGTCCTCGGTCTCTCCGGTGTAGTCGCAGCGCAACGTGATCAGGTCGTTGAAGCGCAGCGACGAGCGGCGCGGGCGTGTTCGGTATGCGGACTCCCAACGGTGCCAGACCTGGGCCATGTCGTCCGAATGCGAGCCCAACCAATGCGGGTGATCTTTCGGGCGTCGCTTCAGAACGAGTTGGCCGCCCCCGCCCTTCCTTGCTCGCATCATGTCGTTGCGTGTGTCGAGGTCGTTGATGATCCCTTGCCCGTCGCCGAGGGGCGATGCCGCCGCCGCGAAGGTGTCGTGTGCGACCTGGGTCGCGGGATGGCAGAGGATCCTGAGCGCATCTTCGACGGACAGGCCACCGTCCCAGGCGAAATCGACTGAGTCAGGGCCCTTGTCGTTGACGGTGATCGTCCAGGAATTGCCAAAGAGCTTGACTCGGCGCAACAAGGCGCTGGCTAGGCGAACTGGGAGGTAGAACCGCAGACGTCCGGGCCGCAGCCGTGCTGCTTCGCTCGGGGAGAGCGCGTGCGGGAACCGGTTGTTGAGATTGAGAACTGCAGGTCGCTCAGCGTGGAGGTACTCCTTCGCCGCGTTCCACTCGCGTGCCCGGACGCCGGTCACGACGACTCGGGCAGCCGCGTCCTGATCTGCGAGTGAGAGCTCCAAGCGGCCTGACTTCCGCGTTTCCTCCCACCGCGCTCGGGCGCCCGCGGTCCCGTAGACTTCCGGATTTGGTTGGTATCCGTCCTCGTTCAGCGGCAGCAGCTCCGCCAGCAGTGGGCCCAACGCTCGCGGGTCGAGTTGTACGCGGAGCGAGTCCGGTTCCGGATGGATGCTCGTGATCATCTGGTCGAGACGATAAGTCCATGCGCGCGGGTGGTGCGCGAGGTGATTGCCGACCCGCGCTAGAGCGTGCAGGACACCTGTTTCCAGCTCGCGCTGCGCCTGAGTCTGCGCGTCCGGGAACACCCGCTGGCGCAGATCACGCGGCAGCAGGGGTGACTTCGGTGTTTCGTCGAGCGTGGGAGAGGGGTGCCGAACAGCCTCGAGAAGTGCTGTCGTCTCGTCAGTGGTCAAGGTGTGATCGAGGTCCTGGGCCCAGCGACGAAGGGCATGGCTGGACTCGCCGGTCAGCCGTGCTCGGTGCTCGATCAGCTTGCTGGTGAGGGCGCTCGTGCGCATCGCAATCATCCCCGTCAGTCGCCGCCCGGCCGGTCGACAAGGACAAAAGGCACACAGCACTACAAGGAAGTGGTGAACTTCTGCGCGGTGGGCACAGCCCTCGGAGGTACCTGTGTCACTTCTGCCGGGAGGTGACTTACCTAAGCATGCGGACCGCGCCCGCAGGACCGAGCCTACCGCAGGGCTCGGAGGCGTCGATCTGGGGCAGCTCTTGAAGCGAATCTTCGCGGCAGCTGAGCATCCGCGTTGCGGAGCTGTGGGTGGAGAGCAGCGACCGGCCGTCAAAGGGGTGTCGGCGAGTCGTGCACTGGCGGTGCCCTCTGCTGGAGCAAGGTGGTTCAACGCGGCGCGGAGGTGCGTCGTGTGGTGGTGCGACGAGATCGGTGGGGTACGAGTACGTCGATCCGGGTCCAACTCCGCGGGCGAGTTCACCGGCGACGGTCAAGGTGATGCGCTCGACCGGTCGTCGGGACACCCAGCCCGAGCTCTGCTTGCGCCGCGCGCTGCACCGGCGCGGGATGCGGTTCTTGGTCGACACGTCCCCGCCTGGCACCAATCGGCGCCGGCGGGTTGATGTTCTGCTCCGCGGCGCGAGGATCGCGGTTTTCGTCGACGGCTGCTTCTGGCACTCGTGCCCGCAGCACGGTCAGGTGCCGAAGACCAAAAGCGACTGGTGGCGGCGCAAGCTGGAGGGCGTGATGCGGCGCGATCGGGACACCGACGCCGAGCTGACCTCCGCCGGCTGGCTGGTGATCAGGGTGTGGGGGCACGAGGACCCGGAGGTCGCGGCCGATCGAATCGCCGAACTGGCCCGCGACCGCCGACGACGAAGGACGGCGGATCCCGCTTGGGCCGGCTTTCCCCACGTCGGTTCGTTGGCGTGGGCCGGTGAGGTGCTCGCTAGGCGCCGTCGTGGGGTTTGATGAAGGTGTGCTGGCGGTGCCAGGCGAAGTAGGTTTCGCGCTGCGGGGTCCACCAGGTGGTGGTGCGGCCGTCGAGGCGGTCCTTGACGAACTGCTCGACGTCCGGGGTGGCGTTGATGGCGGCGCTGGTCAGGATGGTGCCGCCGCGGTCGATCGCGATGAATCCGTGCTCGAAGAGGCTGTCGCAGCCGAGGACGTAGGCGAGCATGCCGACGTTGTCGAAGTCCTTGCGCTCGTCCTCGCTGCACATGGCGCGTTTCTTGATGTGGGCTCCGACGAGGAACGCGGGCGGTAGGTGGTTGCCGCAGAGCGCGCAGCTGCCGTCGGACAGTTCGACGAGGCGTTTTTGAAGGCGGTGTGTTCGCGGCGCCAGCTGCTGGTTCGGGTTCCGTCGGTCGGCCCGCCGGGGACGGTGTGCGACCCCGTGGTCTCGGCGTTCTCCGCGGCCGGGGTGGTCAGTGCGTCGAGGTTGACCAGTTCAGCGAGCCTGTCGGCTTTGTCGCCGTCGTAGACGGTGAAGCCCTGGACGAAGGCCTTGTCGCTCGTCCAGCCGAGTGCGCTGCGGACTTCTTCGATGGGGACGGAGATGTCGCGGAAGTTGGTGAGGGCGAAAATGAGCTCCCAGGTCAGCCCGTCCTGGTTCCGTCCCCAGCGGCGGTCGGCCAAGGACGCGTTGCGGAAGGTGAGGGCGATGTGGCCTGCGAGGTAGAGGCGTTTCTCGCCGTAGAAGAAGACGGCGTCGCCGGGCTCGAGGCGCTGCCACTTAGAGACGTTCACGTCGTTGCGGCCGGGTGTCGCTCCCCAGAACTGCGCCGTGTGCAGGGGGAACTGGGATTCCAGGGTGGTGAGAACCCGCGTGGAGACGACGTCGACGTGCTGGGACAAGGAGACCCTGTTGTCGATGGTGTCGCGGTAGTGCTGGGCGACGTCGCGATCGTTGAGCGCTGTCGGCTGGAGCGCGATCCTCACTGATCCTCCTGTCCGAGCTGGTCGTACTTGAGCGCTGTGCCCTTGGCCAGCTCCACCGGGTACTTGGCCGCGTTCAAGGTCATCTTCTCATCGAGCGCGGCCATGAGGTCGATTTCGGGCACATCGGCCAACCGGAGCAGGTAGGCGAGGACGTCGGCCAGCTCGTGGCGCACGTTCTCGCCGGAGGAAGGATCGCGTGTGACGTGGGCTGACTGCTCGGGGGTGAGCCATTGGAAGAACTCGACGAGCTCACCCGCCTCGCCGGCCATGGCCATGGCGAGGTTCTAGGGGGTGTGGAACTGCTGCCAGTCGCGTTCGTCAGCGAGGTCCCGCAGGCGTCGCTGGAAGTCCTCGAGCGTCACGTCGACCAACCTTACGAGGATCTCCCGACTCACGGGTGCAGCTGCGTCTTCACGGCGGTGATGAAGCAGCTGGAGAGAAGATGGCGGCGAGGTCGTTGTCTGAGCAACCTTGAGCTTTCGGTGTGCAGGGGTTCCAGGAAGGGGCCAGTCCGGAACCTTCCTGGGCTTGATGGCGCGGCTCGAAGGTTGGCCGCGCTGACGTCCGAATGGGTGATGCTCTCCGAATTGATCTCGGAGACTCTCATCCTTGTTTAAGGTCGTTGGGACTAGGTGAGGCGTGCAGACGCGTCGGGGTCACACAAGACCGGCTTTCGGGTGGCCATGAGTGTGTCGACCATGACCTCAGATGGCGTGCGGGCGGCTGTTGAGGTGGGTGACTGGAAGAGAAGGTCGCTGAGCTCGATAGCTACGTGTACGACGAGCTGAACGGGTGTGCCTCGGAGTTGAGTAACCGCCGGGAAGCGGACCATGACCAACTTGAACTGCGACATGGATACCAGATTGAAAACAGTTGACTACTTGGATAGTTTGGAACAGCCTTGATCAGCTGAATGACGTCACCGGTGAGGTCTCGTTGTTGAGCTGCTATGGTTGGTCGACGGCCGTGGGGAACTTCCCCTAGAGCCGGTTAGGGCCCACTCGGTCAGCATCATTCAATCCCTCCCTGGTGTGCGATTTCCGGATTTTCTGCCCAAATAAAAAACCGTTCAGAGTGAAATCATGGAAGAGGGCGTATGCATACCCTTACGCGCAAGCGCGTTGCAAAATTCTCGCGCGACTTCGGGTTCAACGGAACAGAAGCGGAGCAATTTGAAAGGTATGTCGCGGCCAATTACCTTTTTCAGTACGTTGGCGATAACGTGGAGCTGATTGAGCATGCTGTGCTTGGTGGCGGAAGCGATGAGGGCATTGATATCGCCGCAGTGGTGGTCAACGGAAAGCTGGTGACCGAGCCACAAGAGATTGACGAACTTATTGCTGAACAGGGAGTGAACACGGCAAAGGTCGTATTCATTCAAGCGAAAACGAGCGAATCTTACGACTCGAAGCTTATCGCTAAATTCCTGCATGGGGTCGAGTCTGTTACAACGTACGCAATGAAGCCCGGAAGTTCCCCGCTTCCTCCGCGGTTGGTTGATTTGGCGAACCTGATCGATAAAATTGCGGAATGCAGTGATAAGTTTCAGGATAGTCGAATTCCTTGCGACCTGTACTATGTGACAACTAGCGCGAATGATGGTCGAAGTGCGCAGGCTGAGCTTCAAGTGACGCAGGCGATGGGGCGGATACGGGATTTTGGAGTTTACTCAGAAGGATTTAATCTTCGAACCCATGGCCATGAGGAGCTTGCTGCTAAGCAGAAGGATCGGCACGGTCCCCAAAATGTGCAGTTCAACTTCGAGAAGCGACAGACTATACCTGCAACGAAAAGTGTAAATGAAGCGTACATTGGACTAGTTCCTGCGAGCGAACTGCTGAAACTTCTTGCCGATGAATCAGGCGAGATTCGGGCCGGAATATTCGACGACAATGTCAGGCTAGATCTCGGATCACAGAATCCGGTTAACGCTAGGATCATGGGCACCCTTCAATCGGTGGAGCGTGAACACTTTCCGTTTTTGAACAATGGATTGACCATTATTGCAACCGATCTCCGTGGCCTCGGGGATCGGTTCTTCATTTCTGGTTATCAGATCGTAAACGGAGGCCAGACAAGCCATCAGCTTGTACGCTGGGCTCAGTCGCCAGATGTTAATCGTTCACCTGAATTGCTGGCGCAAGTGTGGGTGCCGGTAAAGATCGTAAGCTCGAATGATGTAGGAGTTCGAACGAGCGTTTCGATTGCCACCAATCTCCAAACCGCAATTGGTGCTTCAGATATTCAAGCTAGTTCGCAGGTGGCTAAGGATGTAGAGGAGTACTTCGCCCAATCTGGTTCCGAAGGGCTTCGGTATGAGAGGCAGAGTCGCGGAACGATCATCGAATTTCCGCGAACCCGAGTTGTGACGACTCCTGAACTGAATCGCGCGGTTGCATCCGCACTATTTGGCGAGTCGTCGCAAGCAATCGGCTCACCAAAAGGGCTCGAAACTGAGGGGACTTACGTATGGGGTGAGTACCCTGTTGAGGTTTACTACTATGCAGCCTGGATAATCTATCGTATTGATAGGTATTTTGGTCGCACTCCGGATTCAACGACACTGAAGGCCGCGAAGTATCATATTGCAATGATGGTGTCGGTGTTGGTTAATCCTGAGCTCTTCGACATTTTTGAGTCCGGAGAAACTGAGGATATAGTCAAAAGGCTGACAAAGCCGCGAGGCCTGCGGTTTCGCGTGAGTGACAAGAAGCTGTCGGAAGAAATCGAGCAAGCGATTGCATCGGCAATATCGCTTACGCGCGAGGTGTTTCACCTGGTTCTCTCCGAGGGGCGGAGCCTGCGGAAGGATGATGTGCGGAGCAGGAAAAGCCAAGAATCTCTGTTGCAAAAGGTGAAAGCGTTGAGGTAGAGGTGGATCGCGCAGAGAATGCACTTACCATCCCGAATTGTTAAATTCGTTGTAGGCGAGGGTAAATATAGCTCGAATTGGAGGTTCTGGCTATTTTGAAATGACTTGTTTTTGAGGTGTGCCTGCGTGGCGAGCGAGATGCCCAAGCTCGCCACGCATTCTTCATGAGCCAGCATAACTCGGCTGTTCAAGAGTGTGCATCGGAAAGTGCGGAGAGCCTTACCTGGGATTTGGGGCAGGATCTTCGGGTGCGCGAAAACTGGGTTTAGTTCGAAAAACGGTGCTCGATTTCCGGAACGCATCCTCCGGGTTCCGATTCGGGGCTACCGCACGCGTTCGTACAGGGTAAACGAACGCCACGGTCTCAGCATTGGCGTCTGGAGCCGGCGCAGGCCGGGTAGAGCAACTCCGGCTGGCGCCGCTATGACCTGCTCCCGCACTCCAGCCCGCGAACGAAAGCCCACTGCTCGACACCGCTCAAACGCGTCCGAGACCACGGCCCACAACCGCGCCTGGGGAGGACTCCGTGAAGATTTACGACGCCCGATCCTGGGAGCGCGAAGCAGCCTGCGCCGGAACCGATCCCCGCCTGTGGTTCGGCGAGGACGACGTTCGCGAATCCGGCAGCGACGCCCACCGCCGCCGCGAACACGCCACAGCGATCTGCCGAACCTGTCCCGTGCTCACGGACTGCCTCGTCGACGAACTCATGCGCCCCGGCAACGAACAACACGGCATCCGCGGAGCCACCACCCCAGGAGAACGAGCCCGCATCCTCGCACGCTGGAGAGCAACCGGTTACATCGCCGAGCCCATCTCAGCAGCCGACGCTGATGCCTTGCGTACTTTGCTGGGCGAAGATGGAGAGGTTCGGGCGTAGCGGTTCAGACTGTCGAGAGCACCCAACGGAATGCGAGTGCGAGTAGACAGCACTCAACCGCACGATGCCCTGCGTCAGGAAGGTGCGCCGAGCCGCAGATGAAGCAAAGGATAGGGACGACCCGCCTCGTCGGTCTCACTCCGTCCGACGACCTCGAATCCGCGGTGGGCGTAGAAGCCCGCAGCCAGTGCGTTCTGCTCGTTGACATCGAGCCTGGTCACGTCGTGCTCCGTGATCGCGTGGTCGAGGAGCGCGGTTCCGATACCGCCTTCGCGGCGTGCGGCGTCGACGAAGAGCATCTCCAGACTGCCGTCGAGCGTGCCCGCGAATCCGACTGGTTTGCCATCGATATCCGCGACTGACAGGACGACGGCGGGGAAGTGTTCCGACGCGAGGTGTCTCTCGATCTCGTCGCGATCCGCGGCGGTGAGGAAGTCGTGTGTGGCGTCGACGGAGCTGCGCCAGATGGTCACGAGCGCCCGGTATTAAGCGGCCCCGATCGACGGGCGGATGCCCAACTCGGGCACGAAGGGCCTCCTCCGTGATGATACGACTCATGATCTCATCCAGCAGCCGCGCACCGGTCTCGGGCAGACGGGAGAAAGCTCGCCGGGATTCGTTGATCAACGGCCCTGCTGGCGTCGCCCAACTCATCGACGAGCATCTTGGCGGGTGCTCGTCTCGGTCCAGGTGCTCCCGGGCTCGACACGTGCTGCGGTCACGGCGCCCGATGTCCGAGGGCTTGAAGGATCTCGGCGAGCCACACCAGGGTGTAGTTGTTCATGTAGTCGCCGTTGGCGTGCATCCGGTTGAGTGTGCCCCACGAGGACGACAGTTGTCCGAGGGTGAGCTGCTCCGGATCGGGTGTGGTGTAGGGGTCGTAGAGAGCTTCTTTGGGGATGGACCAGAAGAAGTCCTTGTCGAGTTCTACGGTGTCCCCGGCTCGTTCCTGCAGGTTGTCCAGGGCTTCGTTGAACACTTGGCGCAACGTCTCCAGGGAGACGGTGGAGTCGTCCTCGCTCACTGCTCACCTCTGTGCACTTTGTCGATGTTGTCGCGGAAGGTCTGTATTTCTTTTTGCAGGTGGTTGACTCGGCTGTCGATGATCTTCTGGCGGATCTCTTCGTTCGGCGCATTCTTCAAGAAGCCCTTGTTGTCGTAGGCATCGGGGTCTTCCTTGTATGCCTCAAGTTTCTCCTCGTGCTCGCGGATGAGCTCCTCGTAGGATTCGACGGCGCGCTGCTGCGACCGGGTCAGCTCGGTGGTGTCCTGCGTTGTCTCCTCGACCGCTTCGTCGTCGGTGTCGACGACCTCGGTGCTGTCATCTCCGGCTGCTTCGCTGCCCAGTCCGGCCATGGCGACGCCCATCATGCCCACACCGGTCGCGATGCCTGCTGTCGAGACCCCGCCGAGTGGTACTCCGGCCACCGCGCCTGCCCCGGTGGCGTCGAGCGCGACCCCGGCCACTTCACCCGCGGCACTCACCGTGGTCAGCGCCGCGCCACCCGCGAGCCCCGCGACCATGCCGTGGTGGTGGAGCATCGCATTGCCGAGGGAGGCAGCAGCATTGACCGTTGCAGCCGCGGCGTCGCCGACCGCGCCTGCGGCTTGTTCGAACCAGCTGCGGTCGGGTGCCTCGTCTCGGGCATGGCCGATGACATCAGCGGCGCGCTCACCGGAAGTGGCGACTTGGTCACGAGCACGGTCAAGGACGTTCCGAGCCTGCTGGCGTTTCGCTTCACCAGGGTCGTGGAAGGGGATCTGCCCAGGGGATGTTCCAGGTGGAGCTTGCTCGACTGCGCGGTCGTGCTGTGAGCGGGCGTAGTTGGTAGCCGCTTTCCCCTGGTTCCACAGTGTGATCGCTTCGATGGCCTGTTGCTGCGCCCAGGCGAGCGTTGTCGAGTGCTGCTCCAGGGCTTCAGCCGCGTGGTGGAACGCGTCACCGGCCTGGAGCCACTTGGTCGGCTCGCCGTCGAAGGCCGAGCGGAACCCATCGGCAGCCTCGCCTTCCCATCCCTCGGTGGTGTCGATGCGCTTCAGACCAGCCCCGGCTTCGTGGAGGGACTCCGCGTACGAGCGCATAGCCGCCGCGGTGGAGGTAACGGCGTCGGCATAGCCAGGGATGAGCGCCCGAGGATCGGTCGTCGAACCCAACTCGGTCATCACTCGGCCGCCGGGTCTTCGCCGTTGGTGCATTGGACGATGCCTTCGAGGTGCGCGCGGGCGGCTTCGTCGGTCTGCCGGTAGGCATGGAGGCACTGCGCCAGTCGCCCGGAGATCTCCTTCGCGTCCTCGACCAGGTTGCTCACCCCGTCGTTCCACCGATCGCAGAAGTCGGCCACGGCGTCGGCCAGGCGATCGTGCCCGAAGGCGTCAGCGGGCGCGTCGATGTCACTGACCTGCCGTTTCCCCATCGATTCGATCGTTGCGTGTACTCCCTCGTACGCATCAGTCAAGGCCGACAAATCGACCCGGAAGCCGTCCCCCATGCCTTCCCCTCCGATCTTCTGGCAGCGCCTAGCGCATGGTAGAGAACCCGTGCCCGAACGGTGGGGCGGAACGATCGATACGACTGCGATCAATGGGAAGTGCTCCTGCCTCCTACGGCGTGAGCACCCCGCGGATGTGGCCGTGACCTCTGCCGCTTGTGTTCGTCAATGAGGTCGCGAGGATGTTCCTACCGCCCATGGCCCAAGCCACCGGTGTGACGGTGCGCGTGCTGCTCTTCCTCGGCCTGGCGGCGGGACTGTTCGTCGTCGCGGAAACGTTCACGGTGCTCGATCCGTTCGTCGAGGCGATCGTCGTGGACCTCGGTGAGGTTGTCGCGGAGGTTGTTGAGGCGTTGTTGGGTGCGGTTGTGGTGTTCGGGCTGCATCGGTGATCTTCATCCGCGGTTGAGGTGTGCCAGGACTGAGCGCGCGGGCTGTCGCCGCTGCGTTGGGGGCCGAGCGGCAGGCCGGGGTGGGTGGAGCGGACTCCGTAGCTTTCGCGGAAGGCGGCCGCGTGGCCAACGAGTTCGTCCCATTGGCGGGCGGATTGGGGGTTTTCGGGCCTTGGCCCCAGGTTCGCTGCCCAGCGCGGTGGGTCTTTGATGGCGGCTTCTCGGAGTTCGTTGACGCGGGCGTGCACTGCTCGGTCGAGCTGGCGGAGGTGGTCGGCGTCGGAGCCGGTGCACGTTCCGGGTGGGGGCGCGGTCATCCAGGGCAGGGCTGGTTGGTGGCCGAGTCCTGCAGCGCGTTGCTCGGTGAGGTGGTCGACGAGTTGTTGGGCGACTTCGCGCGGGTTGATTTCGGCTCGTTCCCGGAGGCCACCGATGACGGTGGTGAGTGCGTCGTCGACGTCGAGGCCGGCCATCGAACCGGCTGCGGCGTGGCGCCAGACCGGCGCCCACTCGGATCGGTCGTGGTGCGCGGCCAGGCGATCGGCGTTGATCAGCTGCTGCCATTGCTCGACCTGTTCGCCGGTGGGTTCGGCGATGGGCGCGGGCGGTTCTCGGCCGTCGGTGTGGCGGTGCACCGCCAAGCGAGCAGGGCAGCCGGGTCGCGGGCGTCGTCGAGGTCGTTGAGCTGGGGAAGCAGTCGATGTGGTTGCCAGCCCTTCCGGAGGGCGTCGCGGAGGGTTCGCAGCAACGTCTCCTCGGCGGGGGCGCCGAGCGTGGTCGGGGCGTGGGTGGCCAGGGCATCCCGAGCGGCTTGGTCGAGCAGTGTGCGCACGAACTGCTCGTGGCGGTGCACGGTGTCGGACAGCGGCGCTTCGGTGCGGAGCTCGGTGAGGCGGTCGGGCTCGGTGAGCGTGGCCATCAGCGGTTCACCGAACTCCGCGCGCAGCCGATCGGTTGTGTCGGCGGTGCTGGGCTCGGCATCGCCTTCGCTTGGTGTCCAGCGGTCGAGGATCTGCCGCCAGCCGCGGGAGCGCAGGTTCTGCCCGTCCGGTGGTTCTCCGAGCGGGCTGGCGGGGTCGGTGGAGTCGATGCCGTAGGTCTCGCGGAAAGCGGCGGCTTGGCCGAGCAGTTGCTCCCACCGGCGCACGGCCGGTGGTTCGTCTGGTCGCGGCCCTAGTCCTGCGGCCCAGCGCGGTGGGTCAGCCACCGCGGTCTCCCGGAGTTCTGTGACGCGGACGGCGATGGCCAGCTGGAGCCGGTGCAGGTAGTCGGCTTCGTCAGTTGAGAGGTTTCGGAGATCGGCGCGGGCGAGCCAGGGCACTGGCAGGCGTCCGCTCTGGTCGGCGCATGTGGCAGTGACGGCATCGGCGGCCACCGCGGACGCCGGCATCGGGGCGGTGGTGGAACGCGTGCTGAGGACGGGCGCGGCATGAGTGATCGCGGTGTTGGCGTCGAGCCCTTCGGTATCTCCTGCGGCAGCGCGCTCCCACACCGGCTCCCGCTCGGCGTCTTCGGGTGCTGCGGTGTGGTCGTGACGTTCGATGGTGCTGCGCCAACGGGTGAGCTGTTCGGATGTGGGGTACGCAGGAAAACCATGCGTTACG
Organism: Saccharopolyspora antibiotica; assembly: GCF_047200635.1. NCBI lineage: Bacteria > Bacillati > Actinomycetota > Actinomycetes > Pseudonocardiales > Pseudonocardiaceae > Saccharopolyspora > Saccharopolyspora antibiotica. The sequence goes on from NZ_JBJZOI010000003.1 coordinate 121,406, forward strand.
TGCGGATATTCGTCGTAGGTATATCGCATTCACGTTCGTCGTTTCTCCCAAGGCGGGGGCGGGGCGAGAGTTCACCTATCCAGTTGCAGCAGGTAGGTGGAGATGAACAGCAGTTACCAACGCCCCCGGCTTCCTGGCCGCCGCATCACGTCCGAAGTCGAGTACCTGGGGATGGACGGATGACCATTGGAATCTTGTTTGGCCTGGTGGCGGCGGTGCTCGTGTTCGGGCCGCTGTTCTTGCTGTGGTGGCTCCCTGACGACCGTGAGAATGCGCAGCGGGGACAGCGGTCATGACCACGATCGTGCGATTCGTGCTGCCCGACGGCCTGCACGTCATCCACGCCACCACCAGCGAGCCGGACGAATGGGGTTCCGAGCGCATCGCGGAGGCCTTGCGCGGGGTGTCCATCAGCGTTCCGCAGGGCGCTCGCCGGGCTCACCCGCCGCGGGATTCTTACTGCGACGCCTGCACGCGGATCTACGCCGCCCGCTATCCGCTCGCCTCGTACCGGCTGCCTTCAGAAGGACCTTCCTGAAAGCGGTACCCGTGCCTGTTCACGGCATCGTCACCGTCCAGTGCAGGGACATCGCGTTCCGGGACCGACTCGTTCATCTCGGAAGGATCCGGCGCGGGATCAGCCTGCGGGTTCCGGCTGAGGAGAACGCGATCTTCGACCTTGCCCAAGCCGAGGATCTTCATCGGAAGCTCGGCGCGGCCATCGCGGAGGTACGTCGCGAGGTCGAACCGGCGGCGAGATCATGAGTGCGCCAGGCGATCCCACTGAGTTCGGCGACGCCACCGGCTTGGGACTGGCGTGGATCACCTCGGACTGGTGCTCGACGTGGCACCTGGTCAGCAGGGGTGCGTGTGGGACGGTGATCGTCACGACCTGCGGACACCCGTTGACCGGGCGCGTGTCCCGCATCCTCGACGGCCCGCTGCCGCCCGATACTCGTGAGGTCTGCCAAGCGTGCGTCGCCGCCACCGCAACCGAGCCGGAGACGGTGCGCTTCCCCGCGCTGGAAGCGGCGCTGGCGGTGATGGGTGAACACCGCTCGTTCCGGGCCGATCCGCCGCCCGGTCGGGGGCACCGTGGCGGCCCTGGTCGCCTCACAAGGTGTGTCCGGAGGTGTCCCGAGCGAACAAGGTCGGTTGAAGCAGAAACTCGCCGACACCGAATCACGGCTGAGCAGGTTCACCGCCGCCATCGAGGCAGGAGTTGATCCCGCCGCGATGGTCGATGCGATCAATGCGGCCCAGAACGAACGAGCAGCGCTCAGAGCCGAACTGGAGCACGCGCCCACGCCGAGCACGCTCACCGACGCCGAGATCCACGCAATGATCGACTCGCTCGGCGACGTCGGCGCCGCGCTTCACCAGGGGAAGCCGGACCACCTGGCGGGCCTGTACGCCGCCGTGGACCTCCAGGTCCACTACCAGCACGAAGACCGCGCAGCAGACATAAAAATTCACCCGGCACGAAGCCGGGTGAATAGTGTGCGTGTCCGAGGGGGGACTTGAACCCCCACGCCCATTAGTAGGGCACTAGCACCTCAAGCTAGCGCGTCTGCCATTCCGCCACTCGGACGCCTCAGTGCCACCTGTTGTTTTCGGTGGCCTCTGCTGTGTTGTGTACATAGATTAGCTGATCGATTTCGGGGGTCCCAACCCACCCCCCTCTACGGGCGTCGGGTGGTAGGAAGGCCTGGTGAGTGAGCACATCGGGACTGCTGCGGGTGATCATGAGGCTGGGCTGCGACGGGCCGAGGACGAGGTCGTCGGGCTGGCCAGTGATCTGATTCGGATCGACACGACGAACACCGGGGATCCGGCGACGCTGGCGGGAGAGCGGGTCGCCGCGGAGTACGTGGCGGGCAAGCTCGCCGAGGTGGGGTACGAGACCACCTATGTCGAGTCCGGCGACCACCCGGGACGCGGGAACGTCATCGCGCGGCTGCCGGGGGCCGGGTCGGACCGGGGCGGGCTGCTCGTGCACGGTCACTTGGACGTGGTGCCGGCGGACGCTGCGGAGTGGTCGGTGCACCCGTTCTCCGGGGCCGTGCAGGACGGCTACGTGTGGGGGCGCGGAGCCGTCGACATGAAGGACATGCTCGCGATGAGCCTGGCCGTGGCGCGGCGGTTCAAGCGGGACGGGATCACGCCGCAGCGCGACCTGGTCTTCGCCTTCCTCGCCGACGAGGAGGCAGGCGGGTTGCAGGGCGCGCAGTGGCTGGCCGATCACCGGCCGGAGCTGTTCGAGGGCTGCACGGAGGCGATCAGCGAGGTCGGCGGGTACTCGGTGACCTTCCAGGACGGCGTGCGGGCCTACCTGGTGCAGACCGCGGAGAAGGGGATCCGCTGGCTGAAGCTGCGCACCCGCGGCCGCGCGGGGCACGGGTCGATGGTGCACGAGGACAACGCCGTCACGAAGCTGTCGGAGGCGGTGGCGAAACTGGGCCAGCACCGCTTCCCGCTCGTGCTCAACGAATCGGTCCGGGAGTTCCTGGACGGTGTCACCGAGCTCACCGGCTGGGAATTCCCGGCCGACGACCTCGACGGCTCGGTGGCCAAGCTCGGCAACCTCTCCCGGATCGTCGGCGCCACCCTCCGGGACACCGCGAACCCGACGATGCTCACCGCCGGGTACAAGCACAACGTGATCCCCTCGGTGGCGGAGGCCGCCGTGGACTGCCGCATCCTGCCCGGTCGGGAAGAGGCCTTCGACCGGGAACTCGCCGAGCTCCTCGGGCCGGACGTGGAGCGCGAGTGGGTCGGTCTGCCGCCGGTGGAGACGCGGTTCGAGGGGCGCCTGGTGGACCGGATGAGCGCCTCGCTCATCGCGGAGGACCCGGCGGCGAAGACCCTGCCCTACATGATGTCCGGCGGAACGGACGCCAAATCGTTCAGCAGGCTCGGCATGAACTGCTACGGCTTCGCGCCGCTGCGGCTGCCCGCCGACCTGGACTTCAGCGCGTTGTTCCACGGCGTCGACGAACGGGTGCCGGTGGATGCGCTGCGATTCGGCGTCCGGGTCCTGGACCGCTTCCTGCGCGAGGCCTGATCGCGTCCCTCCCCGGCAGCCCACCGCCGTGAAGTACCTCGTCGCGCGGGCTGTCGGGGTGGACCCGCTGGACGCGGCGGGGGCCCGGGAGCTGCTGCGGCCGCGGTGCTCGGTCCCCGCGCCTGAATCCGCACGGGGTGACCGGCCGATGCCGTCGCGCCCGGTCGCCGGTGCTCGCTGACCCCGCCGCATCTGCCTCGCTGTCGCTGTTCGCCCTGGTGTGCTGCGCACTCGAGTGTGCGCAGCGCCCCGAACTCCCCCCCCATCAGCCACGGAAATGTCGCTGCTAGTGGGGTTCCTCGAGGCCGCTCGCGGCCACCCAGCTCTCTTCCTCGCGGATCGCTCTCGGTGGTTGTGCGCCACGGTTGTGGACTGATCAGTCCACAGTGAACGGCGGATGCGGTCGGCATCTGGGGTGTGCGCCAAGTTGCGCCGGCGTGGGCGGGTTTGGTTCCGCCGGCTCGCGCTTCCTCCCGGCTGAGCCTGGAGGGGGCGATGCGCGTCGTGGTCGTCGGGCGCTGACCGGTCGCCCGCCGTGGCGGGTCGAGTGCGCAGGGTTGATCTCGACTGTTGCTCACGGTCCCCGGGATGGGTCGATCGAGTGTGCCCAGGTTTCGGAGATGGCCAGTCTGGATCTTTCGGCTCGCCTGGCGCGCGGAGTGGTGTCAAGTTAAGGTTTACACATGCAAGAAAACATGACAGAGTCGATACGGGCGCTGAAGGAGCACCTGGACGCGCTCCTCGCCTCCCGCGTGCTGGCGAGGGACGAGGACTGGGCCGCCTCGATCGGGCGTGCCGTGCGCATCCAGGCGGCTGCCGACGACGTGGTGCGCGCTGTCGTGCAGCAGGCACGTCAGGACGGCACCACCTGGCACGTCATCGGTGGCGCGCTCGGCGTGAGCCGACAAGCGGCGTTCCAGCGCTACGGCAGACCAACCGATCCCAGAACAGGGGAACCCATGAACACGACACCACTGCCGGAGGCCGCGAAGCTGGCGGCTTCGGTGATCGACGATCTCGCGTCCGGGAACTGGTCGCGAGTCACCGAGCGGTTCGATCCGGCGATGCGCGACGGCCTCTCGGAGGACGCGCTCGCCGCCGCGTGGGCGCAGATCGTCGGCTTGTCGGGCGCCCTCGAGGAGCGCCGGGAGCCGGAGATCACCCGCGCCGGGGACGTGACGGTCACGAACACGCCGCTCGTGCTGGAGGCGGGCGACTACACGGCCCGGATCGCGTTCCGCGACGACCGGACGATCGCCGGCCTGCACATCCTCGAAGGGCCGACCTCGTGACCGTCGACCCGATCGAGGAGCCGGCCGTCGCCACGACTCGAAGCGGAGTTGGCCTGCGCGGCCGGGACCTGCGCGGCGTCATCGCGTTCACCGTCCTCGCGCTCGGTCTCGGCTGGCTCGTCGCGCTGCCGCTCTGGCTGGGGGAGGGGTTGGCGAGCCCGTCGTTCCTGGTCGTGTCCATCGCCACGATGGCGACTCCCGCCTGCGCCGCCCTCCTCGTCGTGTTCTTCGTGGAGCGACCGCGGTGGAAGGCGCGCTCCCTCGGGCTGTGGCCGGTGCGGCCGGTCCCGCGAGTGCTCGGCCACGTGCTGCTGGGCATCGCCGTGTCCCTCGCTCTCGTGCTGGCAGCGCTTCCCGTGGGTGCGCTGCTCGGGGTCTACCCGGCCGACTTCGCGAACCTGTCCGGGTTCCGGCAAGCCCTCGACGAGCGGGCGGGGACGGGCGAGCTCCCGCTGTCGCCCGGGACGCTGATCGCCGTTCAGCTCGCCGCGCTTCCCCTGGGAGCCTTGATCAACCTCGTCCCGGCGCTGGGCGAGGAACTGGGCTGGCGGGGCTGGCTGCTCCCGAAGCTGATGCCGCTCGGCACGCTCCCGGCTCTGCTGATCATGGGCGTGATCTGGGGAACCTGGCACGCCCCGCTCGTCCTGCTCGGGTACAACTACCCGGACGCACCGGGCTGGCTCGGCGTGACCGCGATGGTCGGCATGTGCACCCTGATCGGCGCGGTCTTCGGCTGGCTGCGGCTCCGGTCGGGCTCCGTGTGGCCCGCGGCCTTCGCCCACGCGGCGTTCAACGCGGCGGGCGGGACGTACCTCCTGTTCGCCCGGGCGGGAGCGCACGTCGACACCACGCAGGCGACGATTCTCGGCTGGAGCGGGTGGATCGTCCCGCTCGTGCTCGTCGCGGTCCTCCTCGCCGCGGGGCAGTTCGCCCCCGCGCGGCACCCGGCCACCCCCGGTCGCGACGAGGTCGCCGCCCCGGTGCCCGGCGGCGGGACCGGTGCTCGATGAGCGGCAGCGGCGGACGTCCGGACCGGTATTTCCCGCCTGGTGGCTGACCTGGCGAGATCCGGGCACGCCTTGGATCAGCGCTCGGTGGTGGTGTTGACTGTCCGGATCCCACCGGCGGAAGGACCAGGTTGTTCACCACCCGACCGACTCTGCAGGGCACGCACGGCATGGTGGCCTCGACGCACTGGCTGGCGTCCTCGGCCGCGATGGCCGTGCTGGAGGACGACGGGAACGCCTTCGACGCGGCCGTCGCGGCGGGCTTCGTGCTGCACGTGGTGGAGCCCCACCTGAACGGCCCAGCGGGGGAGGTGCCGATCGTCTTCGCTCCCGCGGGCGGGGAGCCGGTGGTGCTGTGCGGGCAGGGGCCCGCGCCGGCGGGAGCCAGCGCGGCGCACTACCGCGATCTCGGTCTGGACCTGGTCCCCGGCACGGGCCCGCTGGCGGCGGCGGTGCCCGGGGCGTTCGACGCCTGGATGCTGCTGCTGCGCGATCACGGGACCAAACGGCTCGACGAAGTGCTGCGCTACGCCATCGGCTACGCCGAGCACGGGCATCCCGCGGTGGAGCGGATCGGACAGACCGTGCAGGTGGTCCACGAGCTGTTCCGCACCGAGTGGACCACCTCCGCCGAGGTGTACCTGCCCGGCGGCAGCCCGCCCGCACCGGGTGCGCTGCTGCGCAATCCGGCGCTGGCCCGGACCTGGCGCCGGGTGCTCGCCGAGGCGGGGGCGGCCGGGCCGTCGCGGGAGGCCGAGATCGACGCGGCCCGGCGGGTCTGGCGGGAGGGCTTCATCGCCGAGGCGCTCGCCGGAGCCGCCGCCGAACCCACGACGGACAGCTCCGGGCAGCGGCACGTGGGCACGCTGACCGGCGACGACCTGGCCGCGTTCAGCGCGAGCTACGAGCGCCCCGCCAGCTATGACTGGAACGGCTGGACGGTGTGCAAGGCCGGGTTGTGGAGCCAGGGGCCGGTGCTGCTGCAGCAGCTCGCCCTGCTGCCCGACTCGCTGGAGCTCGGGAGCCCGGACCACCTGCACGTCCTCATCGAGGGGACCAAGCTCGCGATGGCCGACCGGGAGGCCTGGTACGGCGACAGCACCCACGTCACCGTCGAGGAGCTGCTCGACCCCGCCTACAACGCGGCCCGCCGCGAGCTGATCGGCCCGCGCGCCTCCGTCGAGCTGCGCCCCGGCAGCCCCGGCGGCCGCACCCCGCGGCTGAGCGCGCACGCCCGACGGGTGCAGGAGGGGCCGCTGGACCTGGTGGCCCCGGCGGGCGCGGGCGAGCCCACGGTGGCGCGGACCGGGGAGTCCCGGGGCGACACCTGCCACGTCGACGTGGTGGACCGCTGGGGCAACATGATCGCCGCGACGCCCAGCGGCGGCTGGCTGCACTCCAACCCGGTGATCGCCGAGCTCGGCTTCCCGCTCGGCACCCGGCTCCAGATGGCGTGGCTGGACCCGGACCTGCCGAACTCGCTGGTCCCGGGCAAGCGTCCGCGCACCACCCTGACGCCGTCCCTGGCGCTGCGCGGCGGGGAGCCGGTGCTCGCCTTCGGCACGCCCGGCGGCGACCAGCAGGACCAGTGGAGCACGCACTTCTTCCTCGGCGCCGCGCTGCGCGAACCGGTGCGCGGCGGGCTGGACCTGCAAGGAGCGATCGATGCGCCGAACTGGCACGGGGAGAGCTTCCCGGGGTCCTTCTACCCGCGCGCCATGCGCCCCGGTGCGGTCACCGTCGAGTCGCGCCTCGGTTACTCGGCCATCGCGGACCTCCGCCGCCGGGGGCACGACGTGACGGTGGGGGATCCGTGGTCGGAGGGCCGGCTCAGCGCGGTGGCGCGCGATCCCGAGACCGGCGTGCTCTCGGCGGCGGCCAATCCGCGCGGCATGCAGGGGTACGCGGTAGGCCGTTGAACTCGGAGCGTGATCAGAAATACCTCGCGGCGTGATCCATGCGACCGGATGGAGCATTGTTCCTTCCACGTTCGGCCGACAGTATGGAGCCTCAACGGCTCTTGCCCGGACCCGAAGGACGATCCCGCTGTGCCCCAGCCCACCGCCGCGCGCGGTCTGCGTCGAGCTGAACTCATCACCACCGACCCCGAGGGCGCCGCACTGTTCCACCAGAACCTGCTGGGCTGGCGGATCTGGGGGACGGCGGCGGCCGGATTCGAGTGCTGGGTGGGGGAGCGGCACTGCGCCTCGCTGCGCCCGGCCACGCACGGTGCCCGGACCGGTTGGCGTCTGGTGTTCGCCGGAGCCCGCCACGAGGGGGACCTGGTCGGCCCGGACGAGATCACCGCGCGGATGGTCACCGGCCGCGCCCAGCACGGCCCGTGGGCGCCGGGGCCGCGCCGGGGCGAGCCCTGCTGGGTGGACCTGCGCACCGGCGCCGCGCAGCGCTCGGACGCCTTCTGGCCCTCGACGCTGGGGTGGACCATCGAGGGGGACCGCTACCTCACCGGAGGCAGGCCGCTGCTGTCCCGCTGCGGGCAGCCGATGGGCAGGCGCTGGGACTGGGTGTGCCACTACGCCACCGAGGACGTGGACCTGGCCGCCGATCGGGCCGTGGCCTGCGGCGGCCGGATCGTCGACGGGCTGGACCACCCCGTGCTCGGCGAGGTCGTGGTGATCGCCGACCCGCAGGGCGCGGTGTACGGGCTCGCCGCCGACACCGGCCGCTGGGGAGGGTGACCCCTCAGCCCCGCTTCGGGCCCAGCTCGCCGAGGACCTGGTGCGTGCGGTTGGCGCGCACCGACAGCCGTTGCTCGCGCGCGGTGACGTCGATGTAGGTCTGGCTGGAGTTGATCGAGGCGTGCCCGAGCAGCTTCGCGATCTCCGCCGCGTTCGCCCCGTCCTCGGCCAGGCGGGTGGCGAAGGTGTGCCGCAGCGCGTGCACCATCGCGCCCCGCTGCACCCGATCCGACACGCCCGCAGCCCGCAGCGATTGGCGGACCAGGTACTGCAACCCGCCCCGGCGCAGCGGTTCGCCCCGGTGATCGACGAACAGCGGTTCCGCGCCGGGCAGCCGGTCGCCGAAGCGGGCCCGCCGGGATTCGAGGTAGGCGCCGACCACCTCGTCCAGCGCGCCCTCGATGGGGATCGACCGGTTCTTGCCGCCCTTGCCGCGCACGTGCAGCCTGCGGTCCCCGGGCCGTCCCGCCAGCGAGGCGATGGTGAGGTCGAGCAGCTCGGCCGAGCGCACCCCGGTGCACAGCAGCACCGCCAGCACGGCGAGGTCCCGCTCCGGCCAGGGGTTGCGGGCCCGCCGCCCGCCGTCGGCCACCAGCCGCAGCAGCCGCTCCGGGGTGTCCTCGCCCTGCAGCGGTTTCGGCGTGGCCTGGGCGCTGCGCGGCTTCGGCACCACCTGCATCGGGTTGCCCCCGACCGCGCCCTCCACCACGAGGAAGCCGAAGAACCCGTTCCACGTCGACCACGCCCGGGTCACCGAGGAGGCCGAGCGCGCCGCCGCGTGCCGGGCGAAGGCGGAGCGCAGCTGCGCGGCCGTCACCTCCGCCATCGGAAGCTCGTCCGCGCGGCTGCCGGTGAGCTCGGCCAGCCCCGCGCCGATCGCGGCGAGGTCGAGCCGGTAGGCCCGCAGCGAGTTCGCGGCGAGCTTCCTGGCCTGCAGGTGCTCCAGGTACACCTCGGCCCAGCGCGTCACCGAACCCCCGGTCGCCTCCCGCACGCCCGCACCTCCTGCTCCGTCCCGGTGAATGATCATCCTCCTGCGATGGAACCAGACCCCACCGACGGTCACGAACGGACGCCGGAGGTTTAGGTCCGCGCGGTTCCGCCGACCACGTGTTCGTGGGGGTGCGCGAGGAGCCGGACGTGCCGCGGGGGCTGCGCGTCGCCGCGGCCGCGAGCTGGCGGCTGCTCGTGGTGGCGGGGCTGCTCTACGCGGTCGGGCGGATCGCGGTGGTGCTCTCGGAGCTGGTGATCTCGCTCGGAGTCGCGCTGCTGCTGGCCGCGCTGCTGGCGCCGCTGGTGGACCGGCTGGACCGGCTCGGGGTGCCGCGGACGCTGGCGACGGTGCTGGCGCTGCTGCTCGGGCTCGTCGCGGTCGGCGGGGTGCTGGCGTTCGTGATCGCGACGGTGATCAACGGGTTGCCCGGCCTGCAGGACCAGGCCGCGCACACCGTGGAGAGCATCCACCGCTGGCTGCGGCAGGGGCCGCTGCGGTTGAGCCAGGGGCAGCTCGACGAGGTGGTGCAGCGCGTCGCGGACCTGCTGCGCGGGGGGCAGGGCAGCTTCACGGCAGGGGCACTGAGCACCGCGGGAACCCTGCTCAGCCTCGCCAGCGGGCTGCTGCTGTCGCTGTTCACCCTGATCTTCTTCCTCCGCGACGGCCGGCCGATCTGGCGTTTCGTGCTGCGGGTGTGCGTGCCCGGCCACGTGCGCGCGCGGGTCGACCGGGCCGGGCGGCGGGCGTTCAGCTCGCTGGTGGCGTACGTGCGGGCGAGCGCGGCCGTGGCGTTGATGGACGCGGTGGGCATCGGCGTCGGTTGCGCCGCGGTGGGGGTGCCCCTGGCGCCGGCGCTGGCCGCGCTGGTCTTCCTGGGTGCCTTCGTGCCCTACGTCGGGGCCATGATCACGGGCTCGATCGCGGTCGTGATGGCGCTGGTGACCACTGGTCCGCTGTCCGCGATCATCGTGCTGGCCGTGGTGGTCGGGGTGATGCAGCTGGAGGGACACGTGCTGCAGCCGCTGCTGCTCGGCCACGCCGTGCGACTGCATCCGCTGGCCGTGGTCCTGGGGATCTCGGCCGGTTTCCTCGGGGGCGGGGTGGCCGGGGCGGTGTTCGCGGTGCCCGCGGTCGCGCTGCTCAACGCGGGAGTGCGAGGTCTCGTCGAACCCGAGGACGCGGAGGAGGCGGAACCGGAAGAAGCGGCGGAACCGGGGGGCGCGCCGGAGGAAGCCGAGCGGGCGGCGGACGAGGAGCCGGGGCCGGAGGAGCGGTCGGCGCCGGGCGGATCGGGTTCGGGCGGATCGGGACCCGACCCGGATTAGGCGCGCTCCCGGGCTGCGATCACCCGCCGGGGCGCCCCTATGGTCGGGGTGGCGCCGGAACGTCCGGCGCTCGCGACGAGAGGACCGTGACCGCAGGTGCGCAAGGTGAAGGACCTGACCGGCCCCGGGGTGACCGACGAGTTCGGGATCGGCGGCACCGACCTGGGCGTCATGGCGCAGGCCCCGGACGGGCGGATCGTGGCGGTGTTCGGCGACACCTTCGAACGGGCGGGCGTCGGCGGGCCCGGCTGGCGCTCCCCGGTGGTGCTGTTCGGCGACCCGGCGACCGCGACCAGCGGACTCGGCTGGACCGGGTCGCTCGGGCCGGGGTCGTACGCGGGCCAGGCACTGCCCTACGAGCACAACTCGGTGATCCGGGGGCGGAGGGTCAGCACCGTCATCCCCACCGACGTGATCACCGTCGGGGACGTGATGTACCTGCACGTGATGGTGTGCCAGGGCATCGGCAACGTGCACTGGACCGAGGTGCACACCTCGCGGGACAACGGCGAGACGTGGCAGCACACCGGCGCCAGCTGGCCGGGGGACCTGCACGGGGGGCTGTTCCAGATGCTCACCTGGGGGCTGGGCGATGACGGCTTCGTCTACGCCTTCACCACCGGGTTCCGCCGCGACCAGGGCCTCCTGCTGCACCGGGTGCCCGCCGACCGGCTCGCCGAGCCCGCCGCCTGGGAGGGCTGGGGCTTCCGCGACGGCCGGTGGGCCTGGGGGAATCCGCCGACGATCGCGCTCACCGGTGCCTACGGTGAGCTGTGCCTGCGCCCGGTCGGCGGCCGGTGGCTGCTGTCGCTGTTCAACGCCGGTGACTACCGCATCGACGTGTTCAACCTCGACGTGCCGACGGCGAACCTGTACGAGGCCCCGCGCGGCACGGCGGTGCACGGGGCCTCCTGGCACGGCGAGGACCACGAGCGCGGGCACGTCGCGCAGCTCTACGGCGGCTACGTCGTGCCCGGCTCGACCCCGCGGGACCTGCACCTCGCGGTGAGCCAGTGGAACACCGCGCGGAACTGGCCGTACAAGGTGATGCAGTTCGCCGGATCCGCCCCGGCGGCGTGATCGGAGGGCTCGGCTACGGTGGCCCGATGGACAGCATCGCGGAGCTGCGGGCGCGGTTGCGCGCCTTCGCGCGGGAGCGGGAGTGGGGCCGGTTCCACACGCCGAAGAACCTGGCGATGGCGCTCGGCGGTGAGACCGGGGAGCTCCTCGCCGAGCTGCAGTGGCTCGACGGCGAGGCCGTGGCCGAGGGGCTCGCGCACGGCCCGCTGCGGGACCGCGTCGCCGACGAGGCCGCCGACGTGCTGCTGTACCTGGTCCAGTTCGCCGAGGCCGCGGGCATCGACCTCGTGGCGGCCGCCCACGCCAAGATCGACCGCAACGAGTCCCGCTATCCCGCGGACCTGGCTCGGGGCAGCGCGGCCAAGCACACCGAACTCGGCTGAGCCCGACCTGATCGCACGCCGCCACGGCCCGGCCCGCACACTGCGGGAATGCCGTACTCCCCGCAGCTGCTGCTCGCGCTGGACCTGATCGGCACCTTCGCGTTCGCGCTCAACGGCGCGCTCACCGCCGTGCGGGCGGTGCGGGTGGATCTGGTCGGGGTGCTGACGCTGGGCGTGGTGACCGCCATCGGCGGCGGCATCCTCCGCGACGTGCTGATCGGCTCGGTGCCGCCCGCCACCTTCGTCGATCTCCGCTACCTCGGGGTCGCGACGGCGGGAGCCCTGGTGGCGTTCTTCCTGAGCGCCCAGCTGGAGCGGATGACGCTGGCCATCGTCGTGTTCGACGCCGTTGGCCTGTCGGTGTTCTGCGTGACGGGCGCGACCAAGGCGCTGGAGTTCGGCCTGGGCGGGGTGCAGGCGGCGCTGCTGGGCGCGGTGACGGCGGTCGGCGGCGGCACGCTGCGCGACGTGCTGATCCGCCGGGTTCCGGCGGTGCTGGTCAGCGACCTCTACGCGGTGCCCGCGCTGATCGGGGCGGCGCTGGCCGTGGTCGCGGTGCGCACCGGCCTCGCGCCGCTGCCGGGGGTGCCGGTGGCCGCGGTGGTGTGCTTCGGCATCCGGATGGCCGGCGTGGTCTTCGCGCTGAACGTGCCCTCGGCCCCGGGGCGGCGCCGCGACGAGGGCGACGAGCCCGGCTCCGGCGGGAGCGCCTGAGCGGGCGTCGCGCCGCGGGACTCCGCACAATCCGGGGACGGCCCCACCGACCGTGAGGAGCACCCGGTGTCCACCACGTCCTCGTCGACCGCCGCGCTCGTCGGCCGCGGTGATCTCGGCTGGCAGGAGGAGTTCTACCGCGACCTGCACCGCAACCCGGAGCTCTCGCACCAGGAGCACCGCACCGCGGCGAAGGTGGCCGAGCGCCTCGGCCGGCTCGGATGCGAGGTGCTCACCGGAGTGGGCGGCACCGGGGTGATCGGCCTGCTGCGCGGCGGCCCCGGCCCGGTGGTGCTGCTGCGCGCGGACATGGACGCGCTGCCGGTGCGGGAGGCCACCGGCCTGCCGTACGCCAGCGAGGTCACCACCGACGAGGACGTTCCGCGTCCGGTGATGCACGCGTGCGGGCACGACGTGCACGTCACGTGCCTGCTCGGCGCGGCGCAGCTGCTCGCCGAGGGCCGCGAGCACTGGTCCGGCACGCTGATCGCGCTGTTCCAGCCCGCCGAGGAGATCGGTGACGGCGCCCGGGGCATGGTCGAGGACGGGCTGCGCGAGCGCGTCCCCGAGCCGGACGTCGTGCTGGGCCAGCACGTGCTGCCCGCCCCGGCGGGGACGATCGCGACCGGCACCGGGCCGGTGTTCGCCGCTGCCGACAGCCTCCGGATCACCGTGCACGGCCGGGGCGGGCACGGCTCGATGCCGCACGCGGCGGTCGACCCGGTGGTGGTGGCCGCGATGATCGTCGTGCGGTTGCAGACGATTGTCTCCCGGGAGGTCCCGCCGGGGGAGCAGGTCGTGCTCACCGTGGGCAGCGTGCGAGCGGGCGCGAAGAGCAACGTCATCCCCGACACCGCGGTGCTGGAGCTCAACCTCCGGACCTACGACGAGCGGATCCGGCAACGGGTGCTGGCCGCGGTGGAGCGGATCGCGCGCGCCGAGTGCACCGCCTCCGGCTGCCCGGCGGAACCCGGGTTCGAACGCTACGGGCGCTACCCGGTCACCGACAACGACGCCGAGGCCACCGAGCGGGTCACCGGCGCGCTGCGCGCCCACTTCGGCGCGGACCGGGTCGGCGACATGGGCAGGCTCAGCGCCAGCGAGGACTTCGGTGAGCTGGCCGCCGCGTTCGGGGCGCCCAGCAGCTACTGGGCGCTCGGCGGCACCGATCCCGAGGTGTTCGAGCGGGCGCGCCGCGGCGGCGACCTCGCCCGGGACCTCCCGACGAACCACTCCTCGCTGTTCGCGCCGGTGCCGAGCCCGACCCTGCGGGTCGGCGCGGAGGCGCTCGCGGTGGCGGCGTTGGCCTGGCTGGGAGGCGGCGCGGGGAACTGACCGGACCGGGAGCGGCGAAGCGGAGGGATCATGGGCGTACCGGGATACGTGTGGACCCTGACCGTGGTCGGGATCCTCGCGCTGCTCGCGTTCGACTACGTCTTCCACGTCCGCAAGGCGCACACCCCGAGCCTGCGGGAGGCCGCGGTCTGGTCCGCGGGCTACGTGGGAGTGGCGGTCCTGTTCGGCCTCGGCGTGTGGCTGTTCGGCGGACACGCGATGGGGGCGGAGTACTTCGCCGGGTACGTGACGGAGAAGGCGCTGTCGGTCGACAACCTGTTCGTCTTCCTCATCATCATCTCCAGCTTCAAGGTGCCGCACGCAGACCAGCAGAAGGTGCTGCTGTTCGGGATCGTGTTCTCGCTGCTGGCGCGCACCGGGTTCATCTTCATCGGCGCGGCGTTGATCAACAGCCTGGCCTGGGTGTTCTACCTGTTCGGTTTCGTGCTGCTGGTGACGGCGGGGAATCTGCTGCGCCCGGCCGGTTCCGAGGACCGCAGCGCCGACAACTTCATCATCCGGCTCGCCGAGCGCCTCTTCCACACCACCGACCAGTACGACGGCGACCGGCTCACGACCGTGGTGGACGGCAAGCGCACGCTGACCCCGATGCTGCTGGTGATGGTGGCCATCGGCGGCACCGACGTGCTGTTCGCGCTGGACTCGATCCCGGCGATCTTCGGGCTGACGCAGAACGTCTACCTGGTGATCACCGCGACCGCGTTCTCCCTGCTGGGGTTGCGGCAGCTGTACTTCCTCATCGACGGGTTGCTGGACCGGCTGATCTACCTGTCCTACGGGCTCGCGGCGATCCTCGGGTTCATCGGGGTGAAGCTGGTCCTGCACGCGCTGCACGAGAACAACGTCCCGTTCATCAACGACGGGAGACCGGTTCAGCTGCTGGAGATCAGCACCGGGCTGTCCCTGAGCGTGATCATCGGCGTGCTGGTGGTCACGGTGATCGCCTCGCTGCTGAGCCCGAAGGGCCGCGCGCAGAACGCGGTCGCCGGCGCGCGCAGGCACGCGACCACCTACCTGGACGAGGGCTACGAGACCGACCCGGCGATCCGCGAGCAGACCTACCGCAAGCTGCTGCAGGAGGAGCAGCAGATCGCGAAGCTGCCCGCGAGGTACCGGGCCGCCATCCGGGACGAGCCGCAGCTGATGGACCTGCTGCACCGGGCCCACGCCAAGCACCGCGAGGCCGGGGGAGGGTGAGCCCGGAAGTCCCGGGCGGGGCCTGTCGCCGACGCGGGTGAACGTCCCGCGCGGAACGCGCGGCGGCCCGCGTTCCGCGCGCCGGACGAGGAGCAGCGCGGCGCCGGTGGCAAGGCGGTGGCGCGTCGAGCGGCTCCAGGCCACCCGCGCGCCGGGCTCCCCGCGCGCCTCGCCCCGGGCTCGGGTTCGGCCGTGCGGGCCCCGCTGCTCATTGTTGTGCCGCAGTGCGATTGGTCCACCCGGACCACTTCGGGTGACGTCGGCCGGGGGTACCTGCTTGATCACTGACCGAACGGCCGGTTAAGAATGGGCCCGGCCGACGCGATCGGGCGGGCCGGGCAAGGAGCGGTACCGCTCCGGAGACCGCGGACCGTCCGCGCCGGTCGTTCCCGGGTGACGACATCGGGCCGGTCCCGGCCCGAGGAAGCGGAGGAAGTCATGATCACGTCAACCGTTCCGGCAGCGGTCGCGGTGATCGGCGGCGGCCGGATGGGGTCGGGGATCGCGCAGACCTTCGCGATCGCGGGTGCCCGGGTGGCCGTCGTGGAGAGCGACGCGGCAGCGGCCTCGGCCGCCGAGGCCCGGATCTCGGCCTCGCTCGCCCGCGCCGCCGAACGCGGCAAGCTGGCCGGGGATCCGCGGGAGGTGTCCGACCGGCTGGCGGTGGTGCCCGAGCTCGCCCAGCTCCCCGGCGACGTCGAGCTCGTGGTCGAGGCGGTGCCGGAGGACGCGGCGACGAAGGTCGAGGTGCTCACCGGCGCCGAACGGGTCCTCGGCGCGGATGCCGTGCTGGCCACCAACACCAGCTCTTTGTCGATCGCCGAGCTCTCCGCGGCGCTGCGGCACCCCGCCCGGTTCCTCGGCATGCACTTCTTCAACCCGGTCCCGTCCTCGCTGCTGGTGGAACTGGTCTCGGGGCCGGAGACCTCGGACGTCGTGCTCGGCGGCGCTCGGGACTGGGTGCGCGGTCTCGGCAAGACCGAGGTCCGGGTGCGGGATTCGCCGGGGTTCGCCACCAGCAGGCTGGGCGTGCTGCTGGGTCTGGAGGCGATCCGGATGCTGGAGGAGGGCGTCGCCGACGCCGCCTCCGTGGACACCGCCGTGGAGCTGGGGTACCGGCATCCGATGGGCCCGCTGCGCTCCACCGACCTGGTCGGCCTGGACGTGCGGCTGGCGATCGCCGAGCACTTGCACGCCACCCTCGGCGAGCGCTTCGCCCCGCCGCGCCTCCTGCGCGAGAAGGTCGAGCGCGGCGAGCTCGGCCGCAAGACCGGCCGCGGCTTCCACGACTGGACCTGATCCCGGCCTCCGGTTCGAGCCCGGCGCGGAGGCGCGACGACCGCCCGCACCGGGCCCGGTTCGATCGCCGACGCCGCCGCGGGCGGGCGGCGGAGCCCCGCACCGCGCCCCCGCGAAGCGGCTTCGCCATCGCCCGGCGGCCTGGCGATGCGCCAGGGTTGCGTCGGCCCCGGACGGGCCCGACGCCTGGAGGTAGTGGCTTCCCGCTGAGCTCGACGCGGTCTTGAGCGCTTCGCTCGACCCGGATCCGAGTTGCCCGCCGCATCGGTCGCGGTCACCTCGCGCGGCGAGGTGCCTCCGGTGCGCTCCAGCGCGTCTCCTCCGGCTTCCGCGCGCCAGTCCTCGGCAGGACGCCGCCCTCCGGCTCGACCGATCGAGCGGGAGAGGAACCATGACGCGGCACGACGAACTTCCCGGCCCCGCGGCGGAACGCGGGCTCGGCGACTTCCTGGTGGAGGCGCACGACTGGCTGCGCGCCGAGCTGCTGGCGTTGCGAGAGCGGTTGGACACCGCGCCCCCGGACCTCGGCGCCCAGCTGCGCGCGCACTGCCGGGCCTTCTGCGCGGGCCTGGTCGAGCACCACACCGGTGAGGACCGTGGCGCGTTCCCCGCGCTGGCCGCGCACTTCCCCGCGCTCGCCCCGGTGCTCGCCGAGCTCACCGAGCAGCACCGCGAGGTGGACCGGTTGCGCGCGGAGATCGAGGTGCTGGTGGGCAACACGCGGCCGGACGCGCCGATCCGGCGGACGTTCGAGTGCGGCTCGACCGCCTGATCGGCGATCTGGAGGCGCACTTCCAGCGCGAGGAGCAGGCACTCGTCCCCGCGCTGAACTCGCTGGGTTCCGCCCCGGCCTGAGCGCGGTCATCACCGGTGGTGCGGCGGGACCGGGCACGTCGGACCGGTGGCCCTGGTGATGTGTTCGGGCACCCGCGGCGGAAGACCGGGCCCGAGCGGGAAGACCCCGGGCGATGAGCAACGCCCGGAGCGGCCCGGAAACGCCGGAGCGGCCCGCGCCGGTGCGGGCGCGGACCGCTCCGAGTCGGTGCGGGTCAGTCGGTGGTCTCGGCCTCGTCCGTGTCGGCGGCCGAGTTCTCCAGGTGCCGGACGCCCGAGCGGGCGCCCCAGAAGTAGATCAGCAGCGCCACCCCGGCGACCAGCGCGGTGTCCAGCGGCGCCGGGATCAGCCCGGTGCCGCCGAAACCGCCGGTCGCCGAGATCCCGAACAGCACGACGAGGTAGGTCACGAGCCACGCGCTCTGCCGCAGCTGCGCCAGGTAGTTCGCTCCGGACCCGCGCACCAGCGCGAACAGCGGCACCGCGAGCACCGCCAGCGGCAGCACCACGCTCAGCTTCTCCCACTCCGACCAGTAGATGATCTCGGCGGAGACCACGAAGCTCAGCGGGGTGATCCAGCGCATCCCCGGCACCCAGCCGGACACGGCGTCCGGACGGGCCCGCCGGAAGGCCGCCGCGGAGACGGCCGCGACCGAGTAGTTCAGCAGGAACAGGTTGCCGGCCACGCCGATGATGTCCTGCCATCCGTCGAACGGGACCAGCAGCACCAGGGCGAGCGTGAAGTTCACCAGCAGCGCCGCTCGCGGCACCCCGGAACCCGCGTGCACCTCCGTCACCCGCCGCGGCAGCATCCCGTTGCGCGCCATCGCGTAGGTGACGCGGCTGTTGCCCGCGATGCCGACCAGCAGCGCCCCGCCCGGCGAGACCACGGCGTCGGCGTAGAGCAGCGCGGCCAGCCAGCCCAGGTTGAGCAGCAGCGCCAGCTCGCCGAACGGGGAGCTGAAGTCGATGCCGTGCCAGCCCCCGGCCGCCACGGTGCTCTCCGGAACCGCGTACAGGAACGCCACCTGCAGCCCCAGGTACAGCAGCACGGCCAGCGCGATCGCGGACAGCACCGCGCGCGGGATGTCCCGGCGCGGATCCTTGGCCTCGGCGGCCAGGTCGATGGTCGGCGCGAAACCGTTGATGGTGTAGATGATGCCCGCCGTGGCGACCGCGCTCAGCGCCGCCGACCAGCCGTAGGGCGCGAACCCGCCACCCGCGGCCACCGGGTCCCCGCCCTGGCTGAACCCGGAGGCCAGCAACGCCGCGAGAGTGAGCACCGGGACGCCGAACTTGATGGCGGTGAGCGCGAAGTTGACCCGCGCGAACAGCCGCACCCCGAACCAGTTCAGCACCATCACCAGCGCCAGCAGCGCCGCCGAGAGCACCAGGCCGGGCGCGGTGAGCGCACCGTCCTCGTAGAGCCAGGGCAGGTAGTGGCTGGCGTACTGGGTGATGGCGGAGGCCTCGGCCGCGGTCGCGCTGCTGGTCGCCAGCAGCACCGACCAACCGACCACGGCCGCCGTGAGCGGACCGTGCGACAGGAACGGCCACCGCACGATGCCGCCCGCGACCGGGCGGGTGGCGCCGAGCTCGATGAGCACCAGCGCGATGAGGGTGAACGCCGCGCCGCCGACCAGCCAGGACAGCACGGAAGCGGGCCCGGCCGCCTGCGCGGCGTACTGCGCGCCGAACAGCCAACCCGAGCCCATGATGCCGCTGAACCCGATCGCGGTCAGGCTCCAGAACCCGAGCTCCTTGCGCAGGCGGGGGTTCGGCGGCCCCTCCGGATCGGTGGTCGCGGCGGTGGCCGGTGCGGGGGTGTTCATGGTGTTTCTCGGCTTCCCGGGAGGTGCGGACGCGCACGAGCACCGTCCGGTGCGGGCGCGTCACGGGGAGGGGCGTTCCGCGGCGTCGATGTCGGCGGAACCGCACTTCCTGATCAAGTGCGTGATCGTTTCTACCGCAGGCCGCCCCGCCGGGCCAGCGGCCGCCAGCCCCGCCGCCGGGTCGGTACGTCGTCGCTGGCCACGGGGCGATCCCCGGTACCACATGCTGGGAAGTCCCGTGTCGCTCCCGGGTTCGTCCGGGGGGCGGACCCGGCGTGCTCCGCGGTCGACGCGGTGGGTTCAGCCCGCGGTGGAGGCCGCGCCCAGCGGCGTGCCCCGGGGAACCTCCGCGGCGGAGGGCAGCGGGTGCTCCGGGTGAATGGTGGCGGCGAGGTCGCCGCGCCGGATCTCCAGCACGCGCCGGTGCGGCAGCGGCGTCCAGTCCGGCCCGGCGGAGGGCATTCCGCTGGACCCGATCGCCGCTCGGTCCCCGGTGAAGTGGTAGCGCAGCCGGAAGAAGTCCGGGCCCCGGCGGCGGCTCACCTCCGACTCCGGGTCCTCCTCGGAGTACGCGAACAGCGCGTCCTCCGTCAGCAGCAGGCAGTTCAGGCTCGCGAACGCGGAGGCGCACTCGCGGATCCGGCTCGCCGCCAGCGAGATCGCGACGGCGGGGGAGTGCTCGCGCAGCAGCGCGCGCAGCAGCAGGAAGTAGCGCTCCGAGTCGGTGTCCCCGGCCGCCGCGGCCAGCAGCTCCGGCGGGATCTCCGGGTCGAGGGCGTCACCCGGCTCGAAGAAGCCGTTGTGCGCGAAGGCGATTCCCGGCGCGGTGAACGGGTGGGTGTTCCGCGCGAGCACCGGGGAACCGGGGCTGGCGAGCCGCACGTGCAGCAGCGCGGCGTCCGACGTCGCCGCGAGCGCCTCGGCGAACCGGGGCGAACCGTGCGCGGCGTCCACGTCCCGGGTCACCGCCATGCCGTCGCCGGTCCACGCGGCCGTTCCCCACCCGTCCGCGTGCTCCCGGGAGAGCTCCAGGAATTCGGGGATCTCCCCGGCGAGGGACTGGCCGAGGGGTTCTGCCCTGCGGGTGACGACCCCGAGCAAGCGGCACATGAGGGCTCCTGATCCGATCTGGCACGGCCAGGTGCGTCGCGGAAACCGGCGACCAGGCTCCCCGCACCCGGGCGCCCTCCCGCGGACCGACCGCTCCGCAGCGGGGCGCGATCGAACGCGCGCGGGCGGCGAGGGGCCGTCCGCGCCCGGCATCGCCGGAGACCTCCGCCCCGCCGGGAGGCGGTGGCCGCGCGAGGACGGGATCCGGCGAGATCGCGGGTGAGCGCCGAGATCAATCTACGCCATCCCCTTGACGCGCGGCACGCGCGGAGTCAGCGGCCCCCGCTCGTCCGGAGGGGCCCGGCGGGTGCGCGTACACCCGCCGGGGCCACGGCTACCAGGTCCGGCGCGCGGTCCTCCCGGTCAGCGGGCCTTGCCGAGCGTCGCGGCGATCCGGGCGGCCGAGGTGCCCAGCCCGGTCGGTCCGCCGAGCACGGCGGCGGCGAACGCGGGCGCGGCCGCGGGCTGGTGGCGCAGCGCCGACTCCTCGTAGCGGTGGCAACCGTCGTGCCACACGAGGATTCCGGACAACCAGTTGCGCAGCTCCTGCACGTACCCCAGCAGCATCTCGCGGGCCGCGGAGTCCAGGTCGAACTGCTCGAACAGCGCGGGCAGCTCCTCGGCCACGACGTGCTGGAACTGGCTCATCCGGGCGTTCATCAGGTCGACCACGACCTGCACGGCCCGGTCCTTGCCGCAGTCGAGGAAGTTCTGCACCACCAGGATCGCGTTGTGCAGCTCGCCCTCGTACTCGATCTCCTTCTGATAGGAGAACACGTCGTTGAGCAAGCAGGCGTAGTCGGCGGCGGCGTTCTCGATGGAGCGCAGCGTCCGCGTCCGGTAGATCTCCGGTGGGACCACGTCGCCGTGGGAGAGCCGGCACAGGCTCATCGTCAGGTCCGAGCCGAAGGTGCGGCGACGCATCTCGACGTAGTCCACCGGGTCCGGGATCCGGTTCTGCACCTGGTTGTGCAGCTCCCACAGCCAGCTGTCGATCATCACCACGATGGTGCGGCGGAAGGTCCGGCGCGCGTCGGCGTCCATCGGGGCCGTGGTGCGCCGCCACAGGTCGGCGAGCGCCACCTCCAGCGCGTTCGTCGGCACCGGCGGCTCCTCGGTGTCGTCCACCGGCATGAACAGCGGCAGCCGGTCGGTGCACACCTTCGCGGCGGTGAGGTCGGCGGTGCGCCCGAAGACGACCGGGTAGAAGTCGTCGCCGTAGGTCCCCCAGGCCAGCCAGTCGGTGCTGAGGTCGAGCTCCTCCGCGCTGGCGTCCGGGTGGATGCCGGAGGCGCACAGCGCCAGGTCGAAGTCCCGGATCAGCCGCTCGTCCCAGACCGCCCCGTCCAGCATCCCCATCCGGTGCGCCCACGCGACGGTGTGCTCCCGGGAGTGCTCCAGGTGCGGGCTCGACTTCGCCGGGAACGGCATGTGCATGTCCTGGCGCGGCACCGGGCCCACCGGCCGGTAGGGCTCGTGCCGGAAGGAGCGCGCCCGCTGCGGCGCGGTGCGCAGCACCGAGCTGGCGATCCGCGCGGCCGAGGTGCCGAGACCGGTCGGTCCGCTGAGCACGTCGCTGCCGGGCACGGGCTCGTCGCGGGTGCTTCCGTTCATGTAGCGGCTGGAACGCAGGTGCCACTCGTGCCCGCCGGACTGCCAGTCCTGCAAGCCCTTGGCGTAGGCGAACACCGCGGCGCGCTGCCCCGGATCCACCCCGTGCTCCTCGAAGAGCGCGGGCAGTTCGGTGAGCGCGGTGTGCTCGAACTGGTGCAACCGCGAGGTGAGCAGGTCGTTGACCGCGTCGGCGGCCTGCTGCGTGCCGCACTCCAGGAACCGCTCGAAGACCAGCACGCCGTTGGACAGCTCGCCCTCGTCGAGCACCTCGCGCTCGTAGGAGAACAGGTCGTTGCGCAGGTGCACGGCGTCGGAGAAGGTGTCCCGCAGCACCTCCAGCGGCCGGCTGGCGGCGATCTCGGCGGGGACCTCGGCGTTCACCGCGTGCTCCACGAGGTTCGCCGACCAGGGCGCCCCGCCCACCTTGCGGCGCATCTCGACGTACTCGATGGGGTTGGACAGCCTGCTGCGGTCGATGTTGTGCAGCTCCCACAGGGATTCGTCGAGCAGGTTGCGGGTGCTCTCGGCGAAGCGCCGCCGCCAGTCCGCCGAGCGCAGCGGGACGGTGCGGTTCCACAGGTCGGCGAGCCCGCCTTCCACCGGGTTGCGGGGGGCCTCGGTGATCTCGCCCTCGACCGGCATGAACAGCGCCAGCCGGTCCAGGTGCTCCTGCGCGGCGGCCATGTCCCTGGTGCGCTTGTAGAGCTCGAGGAAGTGGTCGTCGAAGTAGAAGACCCACACGTACCAATCGGTCACCAGGTCCAGCTCGGGGCCGGGTGCGTCCGGGTGGGTGTAGGCGCACAGCAGCGCGTAGTCGTGGGTGTCGAAGTCCTGCTCGTCCCAGATCGGGATGCCCTGCTGCGGGACGTCGATCATGTCCTGCTGGTGGGCCCACTCCTTGGTGTGGCGACGGGCGCGGTCCAGGTGCGGGTTCAGCCTCGCCGGGTGAGCCACGTAGAACTCGGGCAGCTGGAACGGTTGCACGTGCGCACGTCCTTACTCCGCCGGGAGGGCGGGATCGGCTGCGAGGAGCGCGCGGGGTGCTCCTGTCGGCGCAGCGAAATCGTCTCGGTGGAGCAGGCAACCAGAGCCGGTGCGGGCGGCCAAGATCGTGAAGGCAGGTGCACTCGATCGAGAGGGGACGTCTCACCTGCGCGGCCCAAGGTGCGGGGCCGAATCTCGTCGCCGTCCGTGATCTCGTTGGGCCGAACGGATGATCAGTGTTCGGCTCCGGAGGGGTCGGCGGCGACCGCGCGGTTGTGCGACAGCAGCTCGGCCACCTCGGCGAGCGTGCGGTCGTAGACCTCCCACAGGTCCAGCTGGACGCGGTGGCGGCTGCGCAGCAGCAGCTCCAGCTCGGTGATCTCGGCGGGATCGAGTTCGAGGTGGTCCCGGATCCGGTCCTCGGGGTGCCGCGCGCCGGAGCCGAGGCAGAGATCGCCGAGCACGGCGCGAGCGCGCTGCAGGGGGTCCACTGCCTCGGGGCGGGGCGCGGGCGCCGTCGGCGGCACCGCGGCACGAGGCGGTAAGAGGGGCGATCGGCACACGGCGGACTCCTGCTGAGCGGCATCGGATGGGGAGACCGGTGCCCGGAGAGCGTGAGAACGTCCCGGCACCGGGCGGAAAACGCGAAGATCGCGCCGGAGAGGCGGCCGGAGCATGGCAGCGCGGATGGCCAGCGGACAAGGAACTCGGCGCCGTATGACCCGTTGGAGAACTGGATCCTGCTGGTCCGCGTGGATCTCCCGCACGGGATCGACCGTCAGTGATCGGAACGGTGCTCGCCCTCACCCGAGGCGGCGACCCAGGAGGCCGCTTTCGGTGGTCGTCACCGCAGGTCCGATTCGTCCATGATGGATTCATCGCGGTCACCCCGGCGGGCCTCCCGGCAGCCGGGCATCGGCTCTTTCCGCGCCCGGACGAGGAGGTCCGGGCGTCGCGGACGCCGCGCGGACCTCCGCCGGCCGCGATCCGGCGCAACGGCGCGCCGCCACCGGAATCCCGTCCACGACCGCGCGGCCGTCGAGGCCTCGGCACGGGTCCGGTGCGGGCCCGGGCATCCGCTCGCCGCTCGCGCTCCGCCCGTGCCGCACGACGGAGCCCGCCGCAACGGATCCCACCGGCCCCGATCGGTCGTGGTGGAACAGCGAAGGAGTCGAGTCGATGCGTGCTCAAGAGCAACCTGATCTCCACCGGATCCTCGCCGAACCCGGGCCACCGGTCCAGGCGCCCGGCTGGGGCGGACTGCGGGCCGCGCTGGTGGCCCCGGACCGGCAGGTGGCCGACGCCGCGTTCACCCGGCTCGCCGGCCAGCTGATCGACCCGGTCGCGGCCGGGCCCGCCGACCTCGTCGGTCCGCTGGAGGTGCTCACGGGGCCGCCGCACCCGAACCGGCCGCGGATCGCGCTGCTGCTCGGCGTGCTCGTGGGAGAGGACGCGACCCGTTCCTACCTGCCCGGTCAGGTCCGGGACGTGCTGGTGGCGCGGCTCGACGAGCTGCTGGCGCTGCTGGAGCGCGCCGACGCCGAGCGCTGCCTGCGCACCGCCGTGCTGCTCCTGCTGGCGCACCTGCCCGGTGAGCGGGACCGGATCCTGCCGGTCGTCGCGCGGACGACCGAGGAGGAGGAGTTCGCCCGGATCCGCCGCTGCCTGACCGAGCCCGACCTCGCCGATCCCGGTTGCACGGCGGGGATCGGCCGCGCCTGGCCGTCGCCGGCGCGCTGGGCGCAACCGGAGTCGATCGCGGGCCCGGTCCGCACCGGTGCGGAGCTCGCCGGGCTCTGGGACGCCGAGACGGCCGCGCTGCGCGCCTACCAAGGTGCCCGCGCGGAGCACCAGATCCATCAGCAGATCGGCTGGCCGGACCTACCCGAACCGCCCGAACCCGCGGTACCGGCCCCCTCCGGCGGCTACCGCAGGCTGTTGGAGGCCGAAGTGGCGGGCGTCCGCGCCGAGGAACTGCGCCGCGAGGCGGCCGTCGTCCCGGGCGGCAACTGGGACGGCGCGGTCACCACCTGGGACGAGGACGGGCACCTGCGCCGCGGGCTGCGACCGGCCCCCGGCCCGGTGCTGGACGTGGCCTGCGGGGCCGGGCGCTGGACCCGGGTGCTGGCCGAGCAGGTCGGACCGGACCGGGTGCTGGGCCTCGACGCGGCCGCGCCGCTGCTGGAGCTGGCACGGGAGGCGGTGCCCGGGGTGCTGTTCACCGAGGGCGACGCCAGGGCGCTGCCGTTCCCGGACGGCTTCCTGGGCGCGGTCAACTGCTCCGACGCCCTGCACGTGCTGCCCGATCCGCACCGGGTGATCGCCGAGGTGGCGCGGTGCCTGCACCCGGCGGGGACGTTCACCCTGAGCACCTACCGGCAGGGCACCCGGGCGTTCCAGCGCCACTTCCAGCGCTGCCACGAGCGCGTCTTCGGGCAGCGCTCGTTCGCTCCGGAGGAGCTCGGCGAGCTGCTCGGCTCGGCCGGCCTGGACGTGGTCGACACCGGAGGTCCGGGAACCTTCCTGTTCATCACCGCCCGCCGCCGCGGAGCCGAAGCGGTCCAGCCCGGCTGACCGAAACTTCCCGGAATCACCGGGAACTCCGCGCGGGCCGCGTCCGACGCTCCCGTCGGCCTCCCGCGTCGTCACGCGGGAACTCCGGCGGGAGCCGGGGGTTCGCGGATCCGCTCCCATCGCGTCCGCTCGCTCGTTCCCACCTGCGCGGACCCCGATTCCGGCGCTCGCGGCCGGCCCCGCGGGGTGCCCGTGATCACTTGACATCCGCGGCCGGGGCTGCGAACTTCTCATCCGTTCAAGCGACGGTGTGCAGGAAGCCGGTGTGAATCCGGCGCGGTCCCGCCACTGTGAGCGGGGAGCCTGCCTCCTCCCGTGCCACTGCCCCCGAGGCGGGAAGGCCGGAGGCCGGTGTCGATCCACGAGCCAGGAGACTGGCACCGTCGTGCCGATTCGCACGGGGTCGCGGAGCCCCGGAGGAGGTACGTGGTGCCGCGCAACGCCGCATCGCGCCGTTCCGGCGCGCCATCCCCACCGGACCCGACCGCCCACCGCAGGGCGTGATCCCGCTCGCGTTCGTTTCGCCATCGCTCCGGTTCGGGGAGACACGTGCGTCCTAGTCCTGCCCAGGCGGCACAACACGCCGCAGCAGAGTCCACTTCAGACAGATTGATCGCCGCCGCGCTGTCCGGCGAGCTCACCGGGGAGGATCCGGCGCTCCGGTCGGTGGCGGTCGCCTTCCTCACCGTGCAGGCCGCCCGGCATCCCGGGCGGGGGACCGGTTACACCAACGCGGTGCTGAGCGTCCGGGTCGGCGCCGCGGTCGGATCCTGCGCGGTCGAGCCGGGCGCGGTCGACGAGGAGACCGCGCGCGACTGCGCGGGCCGCCGCGTCGCGGAGCTGTTGCGGCATCCGCTGCCGCCGGTCCGGGTGGCCGCGCTGGACGCCTTCCTCGCGGCCGCCCGCCCGCACGCGGAGCACCCGCTCGCGCGGCGGGTCGTGGTCCCGGCGGGGGATTCGCTGGTGAAGTCGATGGCGCGGGCGCGCGCCGTCGCCGCGATCACCCGGGTTCCGGAAGGCGGTCGGGTCGCGGTGATCGGCGTGGTCAACTCGTTGCTCGCGGCGTTGCGCGAGCGCGGCCTGGACTACCTGCCCTGCGACCTCAAGGGCGGCCGCACCGAGTGGGGCGAGCCGGTGCTCACCGAGCACGCGGAGGCGATCGCGGGAGCGGACGCGGTGTTGGCTTCCGGCATGGTGCTGGGCAACGGCACCTTCGACGAGATCGCGGCGACCTGCGCGCGGCGCGGCCTGCCGCTGACCATGTTCGCCCAGACCGGTCCGGCGGTGCTGCGCGAGCTGCTGGGCGGCCCGGTGCAGGCGCTCTCGGCGGAGCCGTACCCGTTCTTCTGGCTCTCCGGGGAGCCGACCCCGATCCACACCTACGAGGCCGCCCGCCCCGAGGTCACGTCGTGACGGGCCGGGCACCCGACCGGTGCGGTTCGGTCCTGGACCTGATCGGCGGCACCCCGATGGTCCGCATCGGCGTGCCGATGTCCGGGCCCCACCCGGGCTTCTGGGCGAAGCTGGAGGGCGTCGCTCCCGGCGGGATGAAGGCGCGGGCGGCGCGGGCGATGCTCGCGGGGGCCCGCGCGCGGGGTGAGCTGCGCCCCGGAGGGACGGTGATCGAGTCCACCAGCGGCACCCTCGGGCTCGGTCTCGCCTTCGTCGGGGCGGCCTGGGGGCATCCGGTGGTGGTGGTCGCCGACGCGGAGCTCGACGAGCTGACCCGCGCCCTGCTCGCCGCGCACGGGGTGCGGGTCGAGCTGGTGCGCGAGCCGCACCCGGTGGGCGGCTGGCAGCGGGCCCGGCTGGAGCGGGTGCGGGAGCTGATGGCCGAGCTGCCCGGGGCGTACTGGCCGGATCAGTACGGCAACCCGGACAACGTCGTGGGTTACCGCGAGCTCGGGCACGAGCTGCTCGACCAGCTGCCGGACGTCGAGGTGGTGGTGTGCGGCGTCGGCACCGGCGGGCACAGCGCGGGCATCGCGCAGGTGCTGCGGCGCCGCCGCCCCCGGGTCCGGCTGGTCGGGGTGGACGCGGCCGGCTCGGCGGTGTTCGGGGATCCGGCGGTGCCGCGCCTGATGCGCGGCCTCGGCAGCAGCATCCACCCGGGCAACGTGGACTACGACGCGTTCGACGAGGTGCACTGGCTCGGCGCCGCCGAATCCGCCGCGGCCTGCCTGCGGCTGGCCTCCGGCGCGTTCGTCACCGGGGGGTGGAGCACCGGCGCGGTGGCGCTGGTCGCCTCCTGGTGCGCGCGCGAGCTGGGCTCGGACCGGGTGGCGGCGGTGTTCCCGGACGGCCCGCACCGCTACTGGCGGACGATCTACGACGCGGAGTTCCGCGCGGGGTTGCCGGATCCGGTCTCCGAACCCTCCGAAGTGGACGGTGTGCCGGACGAGGTCGACAGCGCGACGAGCTGGCGGAGGTCGCGCAAGGTGGTCGATCCCTGCGCCCACCGCGCCGCCGGTTCCGCGGGTTGCCCGGTCTGCGAGGTGCGGCCGTGAACCGCGCCGCCTTCGCCGGGCTGTCCCCGGCGGCCAAGCTGCTGGTGATCAACCAGTTCGGCATCAACGTGGGCTTCTACATGCTGATGCCGTTCCTGGCCGCGTACCTGAGCGGGAACCTGGGTTACGGCGCCGCCGTGGTCGGGTTGGTGCTCGGGGTCCGGAACCTGAGCCAGCAGGGCATGTTCCTCCTGGGCGGCACCGCCGCGGACCGGCTCGGCTGCCGCCCGATGATCATCGTGGGCTGCGCGCTGCGGGTCGTCTCCTTCGGCCTGTTCGCCGCGTTCACCTCGCTGCCCGGCGTGTTCGCCGCCGCGATCCTCACCGGGCTGGCGGGCGCGCTGTTCAACCCGGCGGTGCGCACCTACCTGATGCACGAGGCGGGGGAGCGGCGCGCGGAGGTCTTCGCCGTGTTCAACGTCTTCCAGCACGCGGGCACCCTGGTGGGGCCCCTGCTGGGGGCGGTGCTGCTGGCGGTGGACTTCCGGCTGATCGCGCTGGTCGCCTGCGCGGCGTTCGCGGCGCTCACGGTCGCGCAGCTGTGCGTGCTGCCGCACCGCGCGGTCGAGGCGCAGCGGCAGAGCGTGCTGGGCAGCTGGCGGGAAGTCGTGTCCAACCGGCGCTTCCTCGGGTTCACGCTCTCGCTGTCGGCGTACTTCGCGCTCTACAACCAGCTCTACCTGATGCTGCCGCTGGAGGCGCAGCGCGTGTCGGGAGCGGCCTGGTCGATCGCGCTGGTGTTCGGCGTGTCGACGGTGATCGGGGTGTTCGGCCAGGTCCGGATCACCGAGTGGTGCCGTCGCCGCTGGAGCTCGGGCCGGTCGATCGTCCTCGGCCTGCTGTGCATGGGCGGCTCGTTCCTGCCGGTGCTGCTGGCTGCGCCCGCCCTGCCGGAGCTGCTGCCCTGGGAGGGGCCCGCGGGCGTGGTGCTGGCGTTCGCGCCGGTGGTGGTCTCGGTGGTGCTGTTCACCGTCGGTCAGGCCATGACGAACCCGTTCGCGATGGAGCTGCTGCCCGAGATCGGCAGCGAGCGGCTGGCGGGCACCTACTACGGGTTCTACTACCTGGTGTCGAGCTTGGTCGCCGCCGGGGTGAGCTGGTTGGCCGGTGCGCTGCTGGAGGCCTTCCCCGAGCCCGGAGCGCGCTGGCTGCCGTGGGCGGCGCTGCTGCTGGTCGGCCTCGCGGGCAGCGCGGGCACCTGGGTCCTGGAACGTCGTGGCGCCCTGGGGCGCGCCCCCGAAACGGCGGTGGCCTGAGCCGGGGGCGCTCCTCCGGCCCGCGGGAGCGGGCGGGGCGCTCCGCTCCGCTGTCCGGCCGCCTCCGGGCGGCACGAGACCCGGGGCGCCAGGAGGGTGCGGTAGCGCCCGACGTGCGGGCGGTGACGCCCCGGTAGCTGCCGAGCGGTGCGCCAGCGGTGGACCGGACGGCGGACGTCGCGCGCTCCTGCGTCCACTGCGGATCCCCAGGTGGGTGGCCTGCCGGGGCCCAGGTGCGTGGTGCCGCGTTGATCTCCTGTGCGAAGCTGGTCGACCGGACCGCCGACCGCTCCGGCACCCCGGGTGCGGCCGGATCGCAGGAGGGCCGCGCGCCCGGATCGTCGGAGAGGTAGGCCTCGTGACTGAGCAATCGCAGGCGTTCGTGCCGGACTGGGTGCGCGCCGAGCCGGGCCGGGTACTCGCGTTCGCCGAGGCCGCCGCCCACCCCGATGGCGGGTTCGCCTGGCTCGACTCCGCGGGCGCGCCCGTCCCGGAGCGGCCGGTGGAGACCTGGATCACCTGCCGGACCACGCACGTCTTCGCGCTCGCCGCGGCCCGCGACGGGCGGGACGAGCTGCTCTCCGGCGTGCGGCGCGGGGTGGACGCGCTGCGGGGGCTGCTGCACGACGACGAGCACGGCGGCTGGTTCGCGTCGGCGACCGCCGCCGGGCCGGTCGCCGAACACAAGGGCGCCTACGAGCACGCCTTCGTGCTGCTGGCCGCCGCCAGCGCCGCGGCCGTCGGCGCCGAGGGCGGGCGGGAGCTGCTGGACGAGGCGCTGTCGGTGTTCGACACCCGCTTCTGGGAGGACGACTTCGGCCTCGTGGCGGACTCCTGGAACCGCGCGTGGACCGAGCTCGACCCCTACCGGGGCGTCAACGCCAACATGCACACCGTGGAGGCCCTGCTGGCCGCCGCCGACGTCACGGGTGATCGCACCTGGTCCGACCGCGCGGCCCGCATCGTGCGCACCGTCGTGCACGGATTCGCGCGGGAGCACGGCTGGCGGCTGCCCGAGCACTTCGACTCCGGGTGGAACGTGCTGCTGGAGTACAACCGCGACAAGCCCTCCGACCAGTTCCGGCCGTACGGGGTGACCATCGGGCACCTGCTGGAGTGGTCCCGGCTCGCCCTGCACGTCCGGCACGCGCTCGGCTCGGAGGCCCCCGGCTGGCTGCTGGACGACGCCCGGGAGCTGTTCGCCACCGCGGTCCGCGACGGCTGGAGCGCGGACGGTGCGGACGGGTTCGTCTACACCACCGACTTCGAGGGCACCCCCGTGGTCCGCAACCGGCTGCACTGGGTCATCGCGGAATCGATGGCGACCGCGTGGGCGCTGCACCAGGAGACCGGCGAGCAGCAGTACGCCCGCTGGTTCGCCACCTGGGCCGAGCACGCCGACCGCTTCTTCGTGGATCGCGAACTCGGCTCCTGGCACCACGAGCTCGACGAGCGCAACGAGCCCGCCGCGACCGTCTGGGAGGGCAAGCCCGACCTGTACCACGCCTACCAGGCCACCCTGCTGCCGCAACTGCCCCCGGCGGCGTCCTTCATCGGGGCGGTCACCCGGGGCCGGTGATCTCCGGTCGTGCCGGGCGGTGGCTACGCTGCCCGGCATGGCTGACTACGTGCAGGTCGTGACGACGACGGATTCCGAAGAGGCCGCGGCCGAACTGGCCAGGGGAGTCGTGGCGGCGCGCGGGGGAGCGTGCGCGCAGGTGGTGCCGATCCGCAGCTTCTACCGCTGGGAGGGCCAGGTGCGGGACGACCCCGAGTGGCAGGTCCAGATCAAGACCACCGCGGCGCGGGCCGACTTCCTGATCGAGCACCTGCGGCAGCACCATTCCTACGAGGTGCCCGAGATCATCGTGCTTCCCGTCGTCGCCGGCCACGATCAGTACCTCGCCTGGCTGGACGAGGAGACCCGCGCCTGACGCGCACGCGCTTCCGCGCCGACTGACCGGCGGGAACGGCGAGACGAGCTTCCGCATCACCTCGGGCCGCCTCCGCGCGCGCTGTTGCGTCGATCGAGCAAATTGCTTCAGTGTTAACTGAAATTAATCCCTTCGAGCCGGTATCGGGCGACGGAACCGCACCAGCGGTGCGCAACGCAGGGGAGGACCCGTGTTGATCCCGGTCGCGGGGTAGCCGGGAACGGCGATGACGCCGACACCGGAGGAGGCGACCGTGAAGATCGTCGCTGTCCTGTACCCGGGGCCCGCCGAGCGGAGCCCCGACCATTCCGGCCTGGAACTGCTCGGCAGCGTCGAAGGGGCGCTGGGCCTGGCCGGAGAACTGGGCTCCGAGGGGCACGAACTCGTCTCGCTCAGCGATCGGGACGAGGCGCTGCGGGAGCACCTGCCCGACGCGGACGTGTTCATCACGACCCCGTTCTGGCCCACCTACCTGTCCGCCGAGCACCTGCGCCGCGCCGAGCGGCTGAAGCTGCTCCTCACCGCCGGGGTCGGTTCCGACCACGTCGACGCCGAAGCGGCCGCCGAGCTCGGCATCACCGTCGCCGAGATCACCGGCAGCAACGTGGTCAGCGTGGCCGAGCACGCGGTGCTGCAACTGCTGGCCCTGGTGCGCGACTTCGTCCCCGCGCACCAGCAGGTCGTGGACGGGCGCTGGGACATCGCCGAGATCGCCGCTCGTGCGCACGACCTGGAGGACAAGACGATCGGCATCGTCGGCATGGGCCAGATCGGGCAGCGGATCGCGCTGCGCCTCAAGGGATTCGACGTGCGCGTCGGTTACAGCACCAGGCACCGCCGCGGCAGCACCGAGGAGGCGGTGTTCGGCGCGCGGTTCAAGCACCTGGACGACCTGGTCGCGGAGTCCGACGCGATCGTGCTGTCCTGCCCGCTGACCCCGGAGACGAAGGGGCTGTTCGGCGACGAGCGGCTGCGCGCCATGAAGCCGGGGGCGTGGCTGGTGAACATCGCGCGCGGGCAGATCGTGGACACCGACGCGCTGGTGCGGGCGCTGGAGGACGATCACCTCGGTGGGTACGCCGGGGACGTCTGGTACCCGCAGCCCGCCCCCGCCGACCACCCGTGGCGGACGATGCCGCGGCACGCGATGACGCCGCACGTGTCGGGGACGAGCCTGGAGGCGCAGCAGCGCTACGCCGCCGGCATCCGCGATTCGGTGCGCCGCTTCCTGGCGGGGGAACCGCTGCGCGAGGACTACGTGGTCGCGGCCCCGGCTGAGCGCGGCGGCGGAGCGTGATCGAGGCGTCGCACGGCGGTGCCAGCTCGACCCCGTGGTCTCCGCGCCCGCCGACCAGTTCCGCCGCGATGGCCGAGATCGGTGCGCGGCGGTCGCCGGTGTGCCGTGGTCGTGCCGGATCCGCACGCCTCCGGCGATGCCGCGGACGATGCCCCCGTCGCCCCGGTAGCGCCGCCCGCTGAACCCGGAACGCCTGGAGTTTTCCCTTCCACCGAAGGGAAGAGCGTCCTCGAACTCGGCGGGCACGTCGCCGTCGACGAGCCCGGCGCGGACCGTTCCCGGGATCACCCCGTCGATCGCGTAGGCGCGGGGTGGACGACGTGGCAGGCATCCCGAGCAGCCCCGGTGGCCTGCCACCGGGCCGGTCACCTCCCCGGGCTCGTCGCGGCCGGAACCGGCGCGCTGATCCAGGCGGTGCGCTCCGCGGTGGGGACGGACGTCCTGGAGCGCTTCGGGTTCCGCGCCCGCCGGGGGAGATCGGCGCGCCGTCCCGGGCGTCGCGGTGCGCGCCGTTCGCGGTGCTCACCGCTGCGCGGGACCGGTGGCGAACCGGCGGGCGCCGACGGTGAGCACCGGGAGCGGCCGGTTCCGCGCGCGGCGCGCTGCTCGGGCGGGTGCGGTGAACGCGGGGGCGGCCGCGCCGGAGGTGATCTCCGGCGAGGCCGCCTGGGAGCTGGTGGAACTGGCGCAGCGCGGCGACAGCCGGGCGTGCGGGCACCTCCACGTGCGGTACCGGGCCCAGGTCGCCGGATTCCTGCGTTCCCGGCTCGCGGACCTCGGCACCGTCGAGGACCTGGTCCACGAGACGTTCGCGCGGGCGCTGCACGGCATCGGCGCGGTGCAACGGGGCGGGGCGGGGACGATCCGGGGGCGTGGTCCGTGACCACCGCCCGGCACCTGCTGCTCGACCACGTCAAGTCGGCGCGGAGGTGATCGAGGACCGGCTGCTGGACGACCGGCTGCGGTCGCGCGCCGGCGACCCGAGCCCGGACCAGCGCCGGTGCCTGGTGCTGCGGTTCGCGGCGGGCCTGAGCGTGGCGCGGAGGGGCGCGCTGGCGCCGCCGTCCGCGGTCTCCAGTACCGCGGGTGCGCAGGCTCGCCGTCCTGCTGGCGGCGGACTCCTGGGCCGCGTTCCGGCCTGAGGGATGCCGCCCGGCTCGCGCCCGGCGAGTGGCGGGGCTTCGGCGGCCCGCGCCGCGCTTGCTCCTTCGGCCGGGTCCCGCGGCGGCGCCGGTCGCTCCGACCGGACGCCCGATCGACGATCGGCGCCGCCGCGGACGGGGATCAGCCGTGCAGGGCGCGGTCCGGGGCGCCGAACCGCTCGGAGGCGCTGAGCGCCTGGTGCCAGTGCGGGTAGATCATCCACGGCGCGCTGACCTTCTCCAGCCGCTCGAACTCCTCGTCGGTGAGCTCGATCTCGGCGGCACCGAGGTTGTCGGCCAGCTGTTCGTCCTTGCGCGCGCCGATCACCAGCGAGGTCACCCCCGGCTTGCGCAACAGGTAGGCCAGCGCGATCTGCGCGGGCGAGACGCCGCGCGCGGTGGCGACGTCCACGACGGCCTCGATGGTGTCGTAGAGCTTCTCGGCGTCGCGGACCGGCGGCTCGTTCCAGTCCTCCAGGTGCCTGCCGGAGGTGGCCTGCTGGCCGCGCCGGTACTTGCCCGACAGCAGCCCGCCGGCCAGCGGGCTCCACACCAGCACGCCGAGGCCCTGGTCCAGCGAGGCGGGGATGAGTTCGTACTCGGCGTCGCGGCTCTCCAGCGAGTAGTAGATCTGGTTCGCCACGAACCGCTGGTAACCGAGCCGATCGGCGGTGCTCAGCGCCTTCACCAGCTGCCAGCCCGCGTAGTTGGACACGCCCAGGTAGCGGACCTTGCCCGAGCGCACCAGGGTGTCGAGCGCTTCGAGCGTCTCCTCCAGCGGAGTCTGCCCGTCCCACTCGTGCACGTGGTAGAGGTCGATGTGGTCGGTGTCGAGCCTGCGGAGGCTGGCCTCGGCCTGCGCGATGATGTGGTGGCGGGAGAGGCCGGCGTCGTTCGGCCCGTCGCCCATGACCATGCGGACCTTGGTGGAGATCAGCACGTCGTCGCGCTTGCCCGCGACGGCCTGGCCGACGATCTGCTCGGAGAGCCCGGCCGAGTACATGTTGGCCGTGTCGATGAGGTTCACGCCGGCGTCCAGGCACATGTCGATCTGGCGCCGCGCGCCCTCGACATCGGTGTTGCCCAACTTGGCGAACCGCCCTTCGCCGCCGAAGGTCATCGTCCCCAAGGTCAACGTCGAAACACGCAGTCCGGATCGTCCCAGCTGGCGGTACTCCACTGTTGTTCCTCCTGTCGGCGTGCGCGGGAGCCCGGAACCGGGCCCCCGCCGACAACGATCACCACGGACCAGGTGTTCCCGCAAGGGGGAATGTGGCACCCGCCGGGCGCGGGGTTCAGCCTTCCGGGCGGGGAACCCGGTGTTCGCGTTACGGGAGAGCGGCGTCCCGCATCCCTCGGTCGCGGGGACGCCGGTGTCGCCGGCCTGGCCGAGGTGACTACCGGTGACGGCGGAGTGGGAGTTCGCGCGTCCGGCGCGCCCCCGGCGTCGCGGTGGCCACCCGCGAGCCGGGCGGTGGTGCCGCTCTCCGGGGCGCGGCGGTCCCGCCGCCATCACGTTCGAATCCACAGTGGACCAGCGGAGAATCCGAAAACCCTTCACCACACGAAAGGGGAGCGCTCGGCCTGCAACGCCGGCCGAGGCAGCCCTACGCTGACTCGACCACCCCTGGTCGTAGGCGGGTGAGGGGGACACTGTGGACATTCTGAGGGCTCGCGGGCGTCCGGCCCGCGAGCGCGCGACCGCGCAGCCGCCGGACTTCGCGGCGCAGCTTCCCGACAGCGCGACCGTGCTCGCGCGGGCGGGCGGGGAGAACTTCCCCGTGGCCGCGCGCGTCCTGCCCCACGCCTCGCGCAGGCACCTGATGGCGCTCTACGGCTACTTCCGGTTGGTCGACTACGCGGGCGACGAGGCCCCCGGGAACCGGGAGGTCCTGCTCGACCACCTGG
Source organism: Saccharopolyspora antibiotica (assembly GCF_047200635.1). Taxonomy (NCBI): domain Bacteria; kingdom Bacillati; phylum Actinomycetota; class Actinomycetes; order Pseudonocardiales; family Pseudonocardiaceae; genus Saccharopolyspora; species Saccharopolyspora antibiotica. The sequence continues at coordinate 156,808 of NZ_JBJZOI010000003.1, forward strand.
AGGCTGACCTCGGCCACGCCTACCGGGGAACCCCGCGGCTGCCGCTGGTGCGGGCCCTGGTGCCCACCATCCACGAGTGCGGGCTGCCCCGGGAGCTGCTGGTGCGCCTGATCGACGCGAACCGGCGGGACCAGCACGTGCACCGCTACCGGACCTTCGGCGAGCTGCTGGACTACTGCGCGCTGTCGGCGAACCCCGTCGGCGAGTGCGTGCTGCGCGTGTTCGGCCAGGCCCGTCCGGAGCTGATCGCGCTGTCGGACCGGGTGTGCACCGCGCTGCAGATCCTCGAACACTGCCAGGACGTGCTCGAAGACCACCGGCAGGGGCGGGTGTACCTGCCCGAGACCGATCTGCGCCACTACGGTTGCCACCTCGCCGAGCTGGAATCCGGCAGCGCACCCGCCCACTGGCGCGCTCTGCTGCGGTTCCAGGTGGTGCGGGCGCTGCGCCTGCTCGACTCCGGTGCGCACCTGGTCGGCCGTCTGCCCGGAACCGCGCGGCTGGCCGTCGCCGGTTACGTCGCCGGGGGCCGGGCCACCGCGCACGCCTTCGTCACCGCCGGGTTCGACCCGGTCCGCCACGAGGTGAGCCCGGACCGCGCCCGGATCGCCGCCGGGTGGGCGCGGCTGCTCGTCTCCGGAGGTGCCTGGTGACCACGTCGCTGCGCGAGGCCTACCGCGAGTGCGAGCGGATCACCCGCGACCGGGCCCGCAACTTCTCCTACGGCATCCGACTGCTGCCCGGACCGAAGCGCCGCGCGCTCTCGGCCGTCTACGCCTTCGCCCGCCGCATCGACGACATCGGCGACGGCGAACTGCCCGTCCCGGAGAAGCTCCGGCTGCTGGCCGAGGCCCGCGCGGAGCTGCACGCGGCGAGCCCCCGCTCGGCGGACCCGGTGCTCGTGGCCCTCGCCGACGCCGAATCCCGGCTCGCGCTGCCGATGCCGGCGTTCGACGAGCTGATCGACGGCTGCGAGGCCGACGTGCGCGGCACCGAGTACGCCACCTTCGCCGAGCTGCTGCACTACTGCCGTTGCGTGGCCGGTTCCATCGGGCGGCTGTCGCTGGGCGTCTTCGGCACAGCGCACCGGGCGGCGGCCGAGCGCCGCGCTGACTCGCTCGGGGTCGCGCTGCAGCTGACCAACATCCTGCGCGACGTCCGCGAGGACCACCGCGACGGGCGCGTCTACCTGCCCGCCGAGGACCTCCGGCGGTTCGGCGTGCACCTCGTGCCCGGCCAGCCCGGTCCGACACCGCGCGATGCCGACGGGCTCGCGCGGCTGGTCCGGTTCGAAGCGGCCAGGGCCGAGCAGTGGTACCGGGAGGGGTTCGCGCTGCTGCCGATGCTGGACCGGCGCAGCCGCGCCTGCTGCGCGTCGATGGCCGGGATCTACCACGAGGTGCTGCACGCCATCGCCAGCGCACCGGCCCGCGCGATGCGGCAGCGCACCTCGCTGCCCCCGTGGCGCAAGGCGAGCGTCGCGGCGCGCTCGCTGGCGGGGATCGTCCCGTGAGCCCCTCGGTGCTCATCGTCGGTGGTGGCCTGGCCGGAGTCACCGCCGCGCTGCGCTGCGCCGACCGGGGCCTGGAGGTGACCCTGCTGGAAGCGCGGCCCCGGCTCGGCGGGGCCGCCGGGTCCTTCCGGCGGGGAGAGCTCGTCGTGGACACCGGCCAGCACGTGCTGCTGCGCTGCTACACCGGCTACCGCTCCCTGCTGCGCAGGCTCGGCGTCGCCGACGCCGTCCGGATGCAGCCGCGGATGCGGATTCCGGTGCTGCGCCCCGGCGGGCGGGGGTCAGTGCTGCGGCGCTGGCAGGCCCCGGCCCCGCTGCACCTCGCCCCGGCGCTGCTGGGCTACCGCGAGCTCGGCTGGGCGCAGCGGATCCGAGCCGCGCGCACCGCCCTGGCGCTGCGCGCGCTGGACCCGGCGGACCCGGCGCTCGACGAGCTCAGCTTCGGCGCCTGGCTGCGCTCGCGCGGCGAGTCGGCGCAGGCGGTGGACGCGCTGTGGGGCCTGCTGTCGGTGGCCGCGCTCAACGCGCAGCCGGACCGCTCCTCGCTGGCGCTGGCGGTGCGGGTGATGCGCACCGGAGTGCTCGACGGCACCGACGCCGCCGACATCGGCCTCCCGAGCCGCCCGCTCGGGCACCTGCACGACGAGGCCGCGCGCCGGGCGCTGCGCACCGCCGGGGTGCGGGTGCTCACCAGCGCGAAGGCCGCCGCGCTGGACCGCGACGAGCTCGGTTGGCGGGTCGCCGTGCGCGCTCGCGGCGGCACCGAGGTGCTCGCCGCCGACGCGGTGGTGCTGGCCGTCCCGCACCCGCAGGCCGCCGCGCTGCTCGGTGCCCTCCCGCTGCCGAAACCGGTGAACTGGGCGGGCCTCGGGGCATCACCCATCGTCAACGTGCACGTGCACTACGACCGGCGGGTGCTGCCCGAGCCGCTGGCCGCGGTGCTGGACTCGCCGGTGCAGTGGCTGTTCGACCGCACCGGGATCGCGGGCGCGCGCCGCGGTCAGTACCTGGCGATCTCCTTGTCGGCCGCGCAGCCCTACCTGCACCGGCGCACCGAGCAGCTGCGGGAGTTGTTCCTGCCCGCGCTGCGGCGCCTGCTGCCCGGGGCCGGGCACGCCGAGGTGCTGGACTTCTTCGTCACCCGCGAACCGCGGGCCACCTTCGCCCAGGCGCCCGGCACGGGCGCGCTGCGTCCCGCCCCCTCGACGGGGCTGCCCGGGCTGGTGCTGGCGGGCGCGTGGACCGCTACTGGGTGGCCCGACACCCTCGAAGGCGCTGTGCGCAGCGGAGAACGGGCCGCGCGCGTAGTGCGGGCGGCCACCGGCGACGCCCGGCAGCCGGGCGTGGAGGTGTCTCGATGACCATTGCCGTGCCCCACGCGCTCATCACCGCGCGCCGCCAGGTGGAACCGGCGTTGCGGGCCGCGGTCGGGGAGCTCGACGAGCACACCCGCCGCGTCTGCGAGTACCACTTCGGCTGGGTGCACGCGGACGGCAGCCCGGACGGCCGCACCGGCAAGGCGCTGCGGCCCGCTCTGGTGCTGCTCACCGCGCAGGCCGTCGCCGACGGGCCAGCCCCGCAGGCGGAGGCGGCGGCCGTCGAGCTGGTGCACAACTTCTCGCTGCTGCACGACGACCTGATGGACGACGACACCTCGCGGCGGCACCGGCCGACCGCGTGGACGGTGTTCGGCAGGCCCGCCGCGCTGCTGGCCGGGGACGCGCTGCTCGCCCTCGGCACCACGGTGCTGGTGGGGACCGGCCGCCCGCACGCCGCCGAAGCGGTGCGGACCCTGGGCGCGGCCACCGGGCAGCTCATCGTCGGGCAGGCCGCCGACCTCGGGTTCGAGCGGCGCCACGACGTCGAGCTCGACGAGGCGCTGCGCATGGTCGAGGGCAAGACCGCGGCACTGCTCGGCTGCGCCTGCGCCCTCGGCGCGCTGGCCGCAGGCGGCGACGCGGAGGCGGTGTCGCGGATGCGCGGCTTCGGCGTGGAGCTGGGCATGGCCTTCCAGCTCGTCGACGACCTGCTCGGCCTGTGGGGCGACCCCGGGACCACCGGCAAACCGGTGCTCTCGGACCTGCGGGCTCGGAAGAAGACCGTCCCCGTCGTGCACGCCCTCGGCTCCGGGACCCCGGAGGGGGAGCGGTTGCAGGGGCTGCTCCAGGCTCCGGAGCCGCTGGTGGGGGACCGCGCCGAACTCGCCGCCGACCTGGTGCGCCGGGCCGGTTCGGCGGCCTGGGCCGAGGCGGAGTGCGAGCGCAGGCTCGACGCCGCGCTCGCCCAGCTGCGCACCGGGGGCCGGTCGGGGCCCGCGGTCGACGCCCTGACGGAACTCGCGGAATTCATCGTGCGGAGGAAATGGTGACCGAACAGCTGATCCGATCCGGGATCGACCAGCAGACCTTGCCCGACCTTCCCGTGGGCGGCGGGGTGCGAGCGCACGCCGCGCTGCTGGCGGCCCGGGAGCACCTGCTGTCCCTGCAGGACGACGCGGGCTGGTGGAAGGGCGAACTGCGGACCAACGTGACGATGGACGCGGAGGACCTGCTGATGCGGCAGTTCCTCGGGATCCGCACCCCCCAGGAGACCGAGCGGGCCGCGCGCTGGATCCGCTCCCAGCAGCGCGAGGACGGCACCTGGGCGACCTTCCACGGCGGCCCCGGCGACCTGTCGACGACGGTGGAGGCCTACACCGCGCTCAAGCTCGCCGGGGACGGCCCCGAGGACGAGCACATGATCGCCGCCCGCTCCTGGATCCTGGCGCGCGGCGGCCTGGAGGGCACGCGGGTGTTCACCCGCATCTGGCTGGCGCTGTTCGGCGAGTGGTCCTGGGACGACCTGCCCGCGATGCCGCCGGAGGTGGTGCTGCTGGGTAGGTCGGTGCCGCTGAACCTCGCCGACTGGGCATGCTGGGCGCGGCAGACCGTGGTGCCGCTGACCGTGGTGTGCACGCTGCGTCCCCGCCGCGCTCTGGGGGTGAGCGTCGCCGAGCTGCGCACCGGTCGCGGTCCGCGGCGTCCGGGGGGCCCGTGGGAGCGGGGATTCCACGCCCTCGACACCCTCCTCCACCGCTACCAGCGCCGCCCGGTGCGCTCGCTGCGGAGGCTGGCGATGCGCCGGGCCGCCGAGTGGATCGTGGCCCGGCAGGAGGCGGACGGGTCCTGGGGCGGCATCCAGCCGCCGTGGGTGTACTCGCTGCTGGCGCTGCACCTGCTCGGCTACCCGCTGGAGCACCCCGTGCTGCGGGAGGGGCTGGCCGGGCTGGACGGCTTCCTCATCCACGAGCTCACCCCGGACGGCCCGGTGCGCCGCCTGGAAGCCTGCCAGTCACCGGTCTGGGACACCGTGCTGAGCGTGCAGGCGCTGCGCGACTCCGGGCTGCCCGCCGACGACCCGGCGCTGCGCTGCGCCGCGGACTACCTGCTCGGCGAGGAGGTGCGGGTCACCGGAGACTGGTCGGTGCGCAGGCCCGGGCTCGCGCCGGGCGGGTGGGCGTTCGAGTTCGAGAACGACGGCTATCCCGACGTCGACGACACCGCCGTCGCGCTCCTCGCGCTCAACCGGGTCGAGCACACCAAGCCCGCGGAGCTGCGCGACGCCGTCGAGCGCGGGGTGCGCTGGCTGCGCGGAATGCAGTCCCGCGACGGCGGGTGGGGGGCCTTCGACGCCGACAACACCCGGCGGCTGGTCACGAAGCTGCCGTTCTGCGACTTCGGCGAGGTCATCGACCCGCCCTCGGCCGACGTCACCGCGCACGCCGTGGAGGCGCTCTCGGCGCTGGGGCACCGGGACGACCCCGTGGTCCGCGCCGGCGTGCGGTGGCTGCTGGAGAACCAGGAGCCGGGCGGGTCGTGGTTCGGCCGCTGGGGCGCCAACCACGTCTACGGCACCGGGGCCGCGGTGCCCGCGCTGGTCGAGGCCGGGCTGCCGACGGACCACCCGGCGCTGCTGCGGGCCGCGCGGTGGCTGGAGGAGCACCAGAACGCCGACGGCGGCTGGGGCGAGGACATGCGTTCCTACACCGATCCCCGCTGGATCGGCGTCGGCACCTCCACCGCCTCGCAGACCGGCTGGGCGCTGCTGGCGCTGCTGGCGCTGGGCAGGCACACCAGCGAGGCGGTGCGCCACGGCGTCGAACACCTCTCCGCCACCCAGCGCGGGGACGGGACCTGGGACGAGCCGCACTACACCGGCACCGGGTTCCCCGGCGACTTCTCGATCAACTACCACCTGTACCGGCTGATCTTCCCGCTCACCGCTCTCGGGCGCTACGAGCGGGCGGTGGCGGCGGACCGGTGATGGAACCGCTGGCCGGTTCCGGCGCGGGGGTGCTGCTGTGCGCGCCGCTGCGCTGCGAGGCCGCCGCGCTGCGGGGGGCGTCGGAGGCGTCGGTGCTGCGCACCGGGCTCGGCCCGTGGCGCAGCGCGCGCCGGGGAGCCGGTGTCGAACTCGGCGACCGGGTGCTGGTGGTGGCCGGGCTCGGCGGGGGAGTCGGGGCCACCGGGACCGGGACCGTCGTGGTCGCCGAGGAGGTCCGGGACGAGGCCGGGGCGGTCCCGCTGCCCGGCGCCGCCGGGCTGGCCGCCCGGTTGCGGGCAGCGGGGTTCCCGGTGCTGCTCGGCCCGGTCGCCAGCGCCGACCACGTGGTGCGCGGTCCGGAACGCGCCCGGCTGGCCGAGGCGGGCGCGGTGGCCGTCGACATGGAGTCGATCGCGCTGGCCCGCTCGACCACCGGGCGGCTGCGCGCGGTGGTGCGGGTGGTGGTGGACACCGCCGCCGCCCCGCTGGTGCACCCGCGCACCCCCGACCGGGGAGCGCGCGCCCTGCTGCGGCTGCGCGCGATCGCCCCGCACCTGACCAGCTGGGCGGCCGAGCTCAGCCCGGAACGATGTCGTCCGGGTCGCTCGCCGTCCGTCCGCAACTCGTCGAAGTGCTGGAGGTAGTGCCATGGGGATTCCGATGCGCCAAGCCGTTCGCGTCGGCTCCTACCTCGTGCGGCAGAAGCTCGCGCGGCGCGAGAAGTTCGCACTGACCCTGGAACTGGAGCCGCTGTTCGCCTGCAACCTCGCCTGCGCCGGGTGCGGCAAGATCCAGCACCCGGCCAGCGTGCTCAAGCAGCGGATGCCCGTCGAGCGAGCGCTGGCGGCGGTGGAGGAGTGCGGCGCCCCAGTGGTCTCCATCGCAGGGGGCGAGCCGCTGATGCATCCCGAGATCGACGTGCTGGTGCGCGAGCTGGTGCGGCGCAAGAAGTTCGTCTACCTGTGCACGAACGCGCTGCTGATGCCGCGCAAGATCGACCAGTTCGAGCCGTCGCCGTACTTCTCCTGGGCCGTGCACATCGACGGCCTGCGGGAACGCCACGACGCCTCGGTGTGCAAGGAGGGCGTGTTCGACCAGGCGGTGGCCAACGTGCGCGAAGCGCAGCGGCGCGGCTTCCGGATCACCACCAACAGCACCTTCTTCACCACCGACACCGCGGCCTCGGTGATCGAGGTGCTGGACTACCTCAACGACGACCTGGGCGTCGACCAGATGATGCTCTCGCCCGCCTACGCCTACGACAAGGCGCCGGATCAGGAGCACTTCCTCGGGGTGACCGAGACGCGCGAGCTGTTCGCGAAGGTCTTCGCCGACGGCAGGCGGCGCAGGTGGCGGTTCAACCACTCGCCCCGGTTCCTGGACTTCCTGGAGGGCAGGGTCGACTTCGGCTGCACGGCCTGGGCGATCCCGTCCTACTCGCTCCACGGTTGGCAGCGACCCTGCTACCTGATGGCGGACGGTTACGCGCAGTCGTACCGGGAGCTGCTGGAGGACACCGACTGGGACTCCTACGGGCGGGGCAAGGACCCCCGCTGCGCCAACTGCATGGCGCACTGCGGCTACGAACCGACCGCGGTGTTGGCCACGATGAGTTCATTGCGCGAATCGATTCGTGCCCTGGCGGGGTGAAGGATCCCACCCGGCCCCTCCTTGATCAGCGCATTTGCGGTTACTCTGGGGCGACGGCCCCCGACGACGGAACACCGATACACATGCAGAAGCCATCGCAGGTCGTGCACCTCGACGCGCTCCCATCGCACTTGTGGCACGCCGCCAAGCACCTGGGTGAGACGGTCATCGCACCGCTCGTGCTCTTCTACGTCCTGTTCACCTTCACCGGTCTGACCGGTGGGCTGATCGCCGCGCTCGTCTGGGGCGTCGGAGCCGTCGCCGTGCGGCTCGTCCTGCGCGTGCGGGTGCCGCTGGTGCTGATGTTGACCACCGGGGTGCTGGTGGTGCGGACCGTCGTGGGGTTCGCGACGAACAGCTCGTTCCTGTACTTCCTGGAACCGAGCCTGCAGAACTTCCTGGTGGCGCTGCTGTTCCTCGGTTCGCTGCTGTTCGAGCGGACGCTCATCGCCAAGCTCGCCGACGACTTCTGCATCCTGCCGCCCGCGCTGATCGGCAACGCGCGGGTCCAGCTGTTCTTCCGCCGGGTCTCGTTGCTGTGGGCGCTGGTGTTCACGATCAACGGGTTCACGACGCTGTGGGCGCTGGCCCAGGCCACGATCGGGCACTTCCTGCTGGCCAGCACGGCCGGCTCGTTCAGCCTGGTCGCGGTCGCCGCCGTCGGCTCGATCTGGTGGCTGCGGCGCGAGCTGCGCGGGGAGGGCATCACGCTGCGCTTCGCGCGCCGCGCCCCCGCCTGAGCTCAGCCGCAGCGGCGCGCGAGCCGCTGGAACGTGGTGGGCAGCGCGCCCTGCACGCGGGCGGCGAGATCCAGCCAGCCCGGCACGAACACCTCCGGGGTCCCGGTGGCCAGGGCGCGCAGCAGCGCCCGGGCCACCCGTTCCGGGGCGACCGGCCGCAGGCGGCCCGGTGGGCGGGCGCCGCGCCGGGCGAAGAACGGCGTGTCCACCACGCCCGGGAACGCCGTGCTCACCGGAACGCCCTCGTGCGCGAGGCTCGCCGCGAACGCGCGCAGCCCCGCCTTCGCCGCCGAGTACACCGCCTCCTCCGCCACCCCGGTGGCGGCGATGGAGGAGACGAACCCGATCCGCCCGCCGCGCGCGGCCAGGCCGGGCAGCGCGGCCCGGGTGAGCTGCACCGGCGCGGTCAGGTTGACCTCGATCAGCTCCCGCACCAGCCCGGCGGGCATCGAACCCAGCGGGCCGGTGTGCCCGAAACCCGCGTTGTTGATCAGCAGGTCCACGTCGGCGGCTGCCGCGGCGACCCGCTCCAGGCCCGCCGGCTCGCCGAGGTCGGCCACCAGCGGTCGTCCTCCGCAACACCGGGCCACCTCCGCCAGCCGGGCCGCGTCGCGCCCCACCAGCACCACCTCGCACCCGTCCGCGCCCAGCTGCCGGGCCAGCGCGGCTCCGATGCCCGAGGAGGCACCGGTGATCAACGCGCGGCGCCCGCTCATCCTGACCGCGCCTCGGCCACCCGCCGCAGGTGTTCGCCGCGGTGGGTCAGCACCCAGATCCCGGCCATCAGCACGATCGCCGCCAGGACCTGCCCCGTCACCGCCAGCGGGGTGACCACGATGCGCTCGCCCAGCCAGCTCACCCCGATCGCCATCCCGACCAGCGGGTCCACCGCCGTGATCACGGCGAGCGCGGGGGAGATGAACCGGCCCTGCTGGAAGGTGTTCTGGCTCAGCAAGAACCCCACCGGCCCCAGCGCGCACACCACGTAGAGGGTGGCGTGGGTGAACGGCTCGACGAGGCCGCCGACCCGGATCTGCTCGGCCACCACCTTGATCAAACCGGCGGTCACCCCGTAGAGGACGCCGGTGGCCATCGCCAGCGCCAGCACCCGGATCTCACCGGGGAACCGGTGCGCGGTGAGCACGCAGATGACCACCAGCACCGCCAGCACCGCGGCCAGCGGGCGCACGTCGCTGCCCCCGGTGAACCCGGTGCCCTCGCCGACCGGCCGGGCCAGCAGCAGGAACGCGGCCAGCCCCGCGATCACGGCGAGCGCGCCGAGCACCAGCACCCGGTCCAGCCTGCGGTGCGCCATTCCGGCCGCGAAGACCGCGGCGAACAGCACCGAGGTCACCAGCAGCGGCTGGACCAGGATCAGCGGCCCGAACGCCAGAGCCACCACCTGCAGCGACAGGCCGGCCAGCACGGTGCCGATGCTCAGCAGCCAGATCGGTTTGCGCACCAGGTCCCACAGCAGCCGGGGGTCGAGGGTGCGGCTGGTGGGAACCTGCTTGGTGGCGCGCTGCTGCACGGCGCTGGCCAGCCCGAACCCGGCCGCGCCGAGCACCGCGGCGGGTACCGCCACCGCGAGCATCGTGCCGGTCGAGCTCACGAGCGCGCGCCCACCGGCCGGGGAACCGACCTCGCGCCAGGCCCACCGGCCAGCTCGTCGAACGCGGCGCCGATGCGCTCGGCGAGCCCGTCGGCGGCGGAGAACAGGCCGGGGTCGGTGGTGATGCCGATGCAGGTGCGCCCCGCCCAGTGCAGCGCGCCGACCGCCAGGCCGACGCCCTCCGCCAGCGGCAGCACGGGGTGGGCGGAGCGCAGCAGCGCCCCGCTCACCCGGATCGGCTCCTCGCGCCCCGGCATCACCGAGAAGAGGGCCTGGAAGAAGCGCGCCCGGTGCATCCCGCGCACCGCCCTGGCGTGCAGCGCGGGCGGCAGCACCGCCAGGGCGCGCAGCACCGCCGCGGCGGCCAGCGGACGCCCGTGGCGCTGCGCGCGGTCGAGGCGGGCGGCGACCTCGGCGAGCCGCCGCCGCGGCGCCATCGGCCCCAGCGGCAGGTCCACGGCCACCCCGGCGGCGTGGTTGCCGAACCCGGCGTCGCCCTCGCCGGTGCCGCGCGCCACCATCGCGCGCAGCGAGCGCTGCCGGGTGTCGTCGGAGTCGAGCCCGTGCAGCGCCTCGGCCAGCACGGCCAGCAGCAGCGCGCTGCGGGTGACCCCGTGCTCCTCGGCGGCGGCGCGGATCGCCTCGGTGGGCAGCTCGACCCACGCGAAGTGCCGGTCCCGGGTGCTGCGCCCGCTCGGTGTCGCGGGGGCGGCGCTGCTCGCGGCGAGACCGAGCGTTCCGCGCAGCACCGCCACGGCGCGGCGCGCCCCGGACAGAGCCGGGCGCGCGGGCACCGGGCGCGGCGGCGGGTCGTCGGCGAGCAGCCGCAGCAGGGTGGAGGACATCGTGAGCCCGTCGCCGAGCGAGTGGTGCATCCTCACCAGCAGCGTCGCGAGCTCGGTACCGGGTTCGCGCAGCAGCGCCATCGCCCACGGCGGCCGGTCGCCGGGCGGCGGGGCGCTGAAGAACTCCCGTTCCAGGGCCGCGCGTTGGCCGGCGTCGCCGGGGCGCAGTTCGTGCTGCGTCAGGTGCTCGGGCACCGACAGCTCCCGCACCGGTTCCCACCAGGGGCGACGCCCGCGCGGGGCGTGCAGCCGGTGGTGCAGCATCGGCAGTTCCGGGGCCCGCTCGGTGATCAGCGCGCCGAGGTGGTCAATCCAGTCGGCGGTGGTCATCGCCCGGTCCTGGGCGACCAGGGCGAGCACCGCGCCGGTCTGCTGGGGGACCTCGGCAGTGGCGGCGAGCGCGAAGAACGCGTCCTGGCCGCGCAGCGCCCCGGCCCGGTTCCCAGGGGACAGCCGCGCCAGCGCGGCGACCTGGTCGGAGAACCTGCCGGTCGTGGCCAGGTGCTCGTGCACGCGGCGCTCGATTCCGCGCAGCGACTCGGGATCGGTGCGCAGGCCGCGCAGCCGGTGGCCGAGTGCCTCGGCGTCCTCGTGCAGCTCCGCCAGCCCGGCCTCGGCCATGAGCTCGGCGTTGGCCCGGCCGTGCCCGGCGATCGGTTCGACCATGAGCACCGGGCGCGCGCACGCGAGCGCCTCGAGCGCGGTGGCACCCCCGGCGTTGGTGATCACCGCGTCGGCGGCGGCGGTGTAGGCGGGCACGTCCCGCACCCAGCCCAGCGGGACGAGCCGGGGGTCCCGCTCGGCGCGCTCGCGCAGCCGCGCCAGCAGCCCCTCGTTGTGACCGCAGAGCACGACGACGCGGTCCAGCCCGGCGCGCAGCGCGGCCTCGGCGGCCCGCTCGACGGAGCCGAACCCGAGCGAACCGCAGGAGATCAGCACCTGCGCGCCCTCGACGGGCAAGCCGCAGGCGAGCCGGGCGGTGGCCTTGTCGCGCGGGTGGAACCGCGTCTCCACCGGTGGTGCGCTCACCGCGTGCGCCGAGCGGGGCTGCGCGCGGCGGGCGGCCCGGAGGCCGTTCTCGCTCATCACCAGGTGGAGGTCGATCTCCGAGTACACCCAGAACGGGTGCGGGGCGAAGTCGGAGATCACCGCCGCGATGGGCGCGGTGAGCTCTCCCCGGCGGCGCAACCAGTCCAGCCCGGCGGTGCCCAGCGGGTAGGTGGAGACCACGAGGTCCGGGCGTCGCGCTGCCAGCAGCGGCCGCAGCCGCCGGCCGCACCAGGACCCGGTGAACCGGCGGCACGCGTCGGCGAACCAGCGCCGCCGCCACAGCGCGGCGTAGAAGTAGTCGTAGAGCCACGGCGTCGACTCGACGTTGGTGACGTAGATCCGCTGGAACGCGCGGGGAACCCAGGAGCCCATGGTCTCCAGCGCGTCGATCCAGGTCACCTGGCACTCGGGCCAGTGCAGGCGCGCCGCCTGCTCGACGGCCCCGGCGGTGGCGTTGTGCCCCTCCCCGATGGTGGCGCTGACCAGCACGAGGCGGCGTGGCGGGTGGATCACGAGGCGAGCTCCCCTCCGAGAACGGCTCGTGCTCCGGAGGCTAGCGGCGCGCGGGGGGACCGGCCGGATGAAGGTGACCCACCAGGTGAACCCGTCTCAGCCGCCGACGGCGGTGAGCACGGCGTCGCGGACCTCGTCGGTCACGTGGGTGGGCCACAGGGCGTGCAGCGGGGCGAACAGCGCGGGGCGGAGCTCGACGACCTGGACGCGGCCACCCACCGCGGGCCCCGGCGGCCCGGTCACCAGGGCCACGTGCCCGGTGCCGACCACCGCGGTCACCGGAGCGGTGCCCTGGATCGGGTTGCGCAGGTGGTCGGGTTCGAACCCGGCGTTCCGGCAGTGGTCCAGCAGCAGATCGGTGTAACCGGAGCGCCCCGGATCGCCCCAGACGACCAGGCGCTCGTGCGCCAGCTCGGCCAGCTCGACGTGCTCGCGCCGGGCGAAGCGGTGCCCGGCCGCGACCGCGACCGCGAGCCGGTCCTGGCCGAGCGTGCTGCGGGTGAGGCCACCGCCCGGCCGCATCCCCCGGCAGAGGCCGAGCCCGAGCTCCCCGTCGCGCAGCCGCTCGGCCAGCCGCGGCGGGTAGAGCTGGTGCACCTCCGTCCGCAGCTCGGGGAGTGCGGCGAGCGCGGTGCGCACCAGGGCGGTCACCTCGTCGGTGGTGACGGCGGGGGTGTGGCCGATGCTGAGGACCGGTACCTCGCCGCGCCCGAGCCGGCGGGCCCGGTGCAGCGCGGCGCGGGCGGCGCCGTGCAGCACGCGGGCGTCGTCGATGAGCGCCTGCCCGGCGGGCAACGGCGTGACCCCGGTGGCCTCGCGGCGCAGCAGCGGCACCCCGACCTCGCGCTCCAGGCTGCGCACGGACGTGCTCAGCGCCTGCTGGGACAGGTGCAGCCGGGCCGCGGCACGCGTGAACCCGCCCTCCTCGGCCACCGCCACGAGGTGCTCCAGCTTGCGCAGGTCCAGTCCCACCTCAGGCCCGCCGCGCCCGGGAGGGGGCGCGCCGCGGGGTCGCGAGCGCGCCGGTGGGCGGGCCGGGTGCGGGGCGCGGTGGGACGGCAGCGGCGGCGGGCCCCGGCACCGCTCGGCGTCCGGTCCCGGGCGTCCGGTGCGCGGGGGTGGAGGTTCGTTCGCTCACGGTCGTCCTTTCCTGCCGGAGGCGGAGGCCGCACCCGGCCGCCGCGCGGGGCGGCCGTCCCCCCGCGCCGGCCGCCCCGCGATCCTGGTCCACTCCCGCTCCGCTCGGGTCAGCGGGTGGTGTACCCGCCGTTGGCGAAGATCGTCTGCCCGGTGATCCACCATCCGTCGGTGGCCAGGAAGCGCACCAGCGGCTCGATGTCCTCGATCTTGGTGAGCTGGTTGCCCAGCGCCTGCGACCGGTGGAACTCGACCCGCTCCGGGGTCTCCTGCGGGTAGAAGAACGGGGTGTCCATCGGCCCGGGAGCGATGTTGTTCACGGAGATGCCGCGGTCGGCGAACTCCTTGGCGGCGGCGCGGGTGAAGTGCTCCAGCGGTGCCTTCCCGCCCGCGTAGGTGGAGTAGCCGTCGGTGAACGCCGCCAGCAGCGAGGTCACCAGGCTGATGATCCGGCCGTTGTCGTTGAGGCGGCGGCCCGCCTCCTGCAGGAAGAAGTACGCGGCCTTGGCGTTGATGCCGAACATGCGGTCGTACTCCTCCTCGGAGGTCTCCGCGATCGGCTTGCGCAGCACCATGCCGGTGGTGTTCACCGCGACGTCGACCCCGCCGAACTCGTCGACGGCCACGTCGAACAGGCGTCGGACGTCATCGACCCGGGTGAGGTCCCCGGCCACCACGACGGCCGAGGACCCGGCCTCGCGCACGGCCTCCGCGGTGCGCTCGGCGTCGGCCTTCGAGGACTCCGCGTGGTGGTGGACCACGACCGAGGCACCCGCTTCGCCGAACCTGGTGCTGATCAGGCCGCCGAGGTTCTTGGCGCCCCCGGCCACCACCGCCACCTTGCCGTTCAGCCCGTGCTCCGCCATGTCGCCCTCCGGTGAGTCGTTCGCGTTCGTCCGGTCCGGCACGACGTTAGGCCGAACGGTCGATCCGGGGGAAACGCGAACAACCGGTGGGCCGACAAGTCATGTCGATGGGCGCAGGTCAGCCCCGGTACCTGGCACGTTCGGGTGAAGGTGGAACGGGCGGACGCCCCCAGCCGCGGACCCGGGACCACCCCGGGACCAGGCGGTGTCCGAAACTATCAATGATCTGACCGTCGGCGTCTGACCAGCGCGGCCGACGCGGCTTAACGTGATCGTGCCCCAGCGCGCCGCTCCGGCGCACGATCCGACGAGGAGCCCGCATGTCACCGATCCGCCAGCCCCACGTCGCGATCATCGGCAGCGGGTTCGCGGGCATCGCGGTGGCCGCGGAGCTGCGCCGGGCGGGGCACACCTCGTTCACCATCTTCGAGCGCGCGCCCGGCGTCGGCGGGGTGTGGCGGGACAACACCTATCCCGGTGCGGCCTGCGACGTGCCCTCGCACCTGTACTCGTACTCGTTCATGCCGGAACCGGAGTGGCGGCGGCGCTTCGCCGAGCAGCCGGAGATCCTGCGCTACCTGCGCCGTTGCGTGGAGCGCCACCGGCTCACCCGGCACCTGCGGTTGAACACCGCGATCGAGGCCGCCGACTACGACGAGCGGTCCCGCCGCTGGCGGCTGCGCACCGGCACCGGTGAGGTCGTCGAGGCCGACGTCCTGGTGCCCGCCGTGGGCCAGCTCAGCGAACCGCTGGTGCCCGACCTGCCCGGGCTGGCCGAGTTCAGCGGTGCGCGGTTCCACTCGGCCCGCTGGGACCACCAGCTCGACCTGCGCGACAAGCGGGTGGCGGTGATCGGCACCGGGGCCAGCGCCATCCAGTTCGTGCCCGCGATCGCCGACCGCGTCCGCGAGCTCGCCGTCTTCCAGCGCTCGGCCCCGCACGTGGTCCCCCGCCCGGACCGCGCCTACCGGAAGCGGCACCGCTTCGCGTTCCGCAACGTTCCCGGCGCGCAGACGATCGCGCGGCTCGGGGTGTGGCTGTTCTTCGAGGCCGCGGGGCGCGGGCTGACGACCGCGCAGCCCCTCGGGAAGCTGTTCACCGCGCTCGCGGGCAGGCACCGCCGCGCGCAGCTCGGCACCGGGGCGAGCGAGGAGTTCGCCCCGGACCACCAGATCGGCTGCAAGCGGGTGCTGTTCTCCAGCGAGTACTACCCGGCCTTCGGCAGGCCCGGGGTGCGCCTGGAGCGGGAGCGCATCGAGCGGATCACCCCGAGCGGGTTGCGCACCGCGGACGGCGTCGAGCACCCCGCCGACGTGCTGATCTTCGGCACCGGGTTCGACGCGGGCAACTTCCTGTCCTCGCTGCGGGTGCGCGGCGTCGGCGGGCTGCGGCTCGACGAGGTGTGGTCGCGCGGCGCCCGCGCCTACCTCGGGATGGCGGTGCCGGGCTTCCCGAACATGTTCGTGATGTACGGCCCGAACACCAACCTCGGTTCCGGCTCCGTGGTGCACGTGCTGGAGAGCCAGGCCCGGTACGTGGTGGGACTGGTGCGACGGCTCGCCCAGCGGCCCGGGGTGGCGCTGGACGTGCTGCCGGAGGCCGCGGAGCGCTTCGACCGCGAGATCCAGCAGCGGCTGCGCACGAGCGTGTGGACCGCCTGCCGCAGCTGGTACCGGGACGACGACGGGCGGATCAGCACGAACTGGCCCGGCTCGATGACCGAGTACCGCAGGCGCACCCGCTGCCCGGACCTGCGCGACTTCCGGCTGCTGTCCCCGGCCGCGGCACCCGGCTGAACCCGTCGCGCGAGAACCCCGTCCGCTCCCGGGTCGACGGCGACCCGAACTCCTGCGAGGTGCGCATGACCGACCACGACTACGACGTGCTCGTCATCGGGTCCGGGTTCGGCGGCGGGGTCTCCGCGCTGCGGCTCACCGAGCGCGGTTACCGGGTCGGCGTGCTGGAGGCGGGCAGGCGGTTCGCCGACGCGGACTTCCCGAAGACCTCCTGGCGGCTGCGCGACTACCTGTGGATGCCCGCGCTGGGCTGCTACGGGATCTTCCGGATGAACCTGCTCAGGGACGTGCTGATCCTCAGCGGCGCCGGTGTCGGCGGCGGTTCCCTGGTGTACGCGAACACCCTGTACGAGCCGCCCGCCGAGTTCTACGCGCACCCGCAGTGGGCCGGGATCACCGACTGGCGCGGAGAGCTCGCCCCCTACTACGACCAGGCGAAGCGGATGCTCGGCGTCGCGGAGAACCCGCGGGACACCCCCTCGGACCGGGCGATGCGCGCCGCCGCGGAGGAGCTGGGGATCGGCGGGACCTACCACCGCGCGCAGGTCGGGGTGTTCTTCGGCGAGCCGGGGCGTTCCGAGCCCGACCCGTACTTCGGCGGCGCGGGGCCGCGGCGGCGGGGCTGCCTGCACTGCGGTGAGTGCATGACGGGATGCCGGCACGGCGCGAAGAACACGGTGGCGAAGAACTACCTGCACCTGGCGGAGAGCGCGGGCGCCGAGGTGCACCCGCTGACCACGGTGACGGCGGTACGACCGCTGCCCGGCGGCGGCTACGCCGTGGACACCGCGCGGACCGGTCGCGCGTGGCGCCGGGACCGCCGGGTGCTCACCGCCGGGCAGGTGGTGTTCGCGGCCTCGGCGCTCGGGACGCAGAAGCTGCTGCACCGGATGCGCGACGACGGGGTGCTGCCGCGGATCTCCTCCCGGCTGGGCCTGCTGAGCCGCACCAACTCCGAGCAGATCCTCGCCGCCCGCGCCCGCGGCACCGAGCAGGACTTCAGCGAGGGCGTCACGATCACCTCCTCGGTGCACCCGGACGCGAACACCCACATCGAACCGGTGCGCTACGGCAAGGGCAGCAACCTGCTGGCGCTGCTGCAGTCCGCGCTGGTCGACCCGCAACCGGGCCGCAACCGCCTGCTGCTCGGGCTGCGGCACATGCTGCGCCGCTGGCGGGACCTGCCGGTGCTGCACCGGCCGCGCCACTGGTCGGAGCAGACGATCGTGCTGCTGGTGATGCAGGCGGTGGACAACTCGCTGACCCTGCGCACCCGGCGCGGGCCGTTCGGCCGCCGGCTGCGCAGCGAGCAGGGGGAAGGGGAACCGAACCCGACCTGGATCCCGGCCGGGCACGCGGCGGCCCGCGCGCTCGCCGCGCAGATCGGCGGGGTGCCCGCGGGAAGCTGGGCCGACCTGATGAACGTGCCGATCACCGGGCACTTCATCGGCGGCTGCGCGATCGGGCCGGACGCCGAGCGCGGCGTGGTCGACGCCTACCACCGCCTCTACGGGCACCCCGGGCTGCACGTGGTGGACGGCTCCACGATCTCGGCGAACCTCGGGGTGAACCCATCGCTGACCATCACCGCGCAGGCCGAGCGGGCGATGGCGATGTGGCCGAACAAGGGCGAGGCGGACCGCCGTCCCGAGCTCGGCGAACCGTACCGGCCGGTCGAGCCGAGCCCCCCGGCTCGACCGGTCGTCCCCGCGGCCGCCCCCGGCGCGCTGCGCCTGCCCATCACCCCGGTCTGATGGGCTGCACCTGGCCGCCACCGCGCTCGCGGCCGAGCCGACTACTCCGAGGAGGAGCGATGTCCTACCCGCCGGAACCGTGGCGGTTGCGGGGAAGCCTGCACCTGACGCTGTGGCGGATCCCCGAAGGGGACCTGCCCGCCACCCCGGTGCGCACGCCGCCGCTGCTGGTCGGCGGCTCCGGGTTCGTCGGCACCGCGTGGGTCGTCTACGGGCCCGGCAGCGTGCTGGAGTACGAGGAGCTGCTCGCGGCCGTGCTCGTCCGGGACCGCCGCTCGCCCCGGGCGCACATCAGCCACATCTGGGTCAACAGCGCCCCCTCCCAGCGCGGCGGCCGCGAGCTGTGGGGGATCCCCAAGGAACGCGCGGAGTTCCAGGTGCGCTCGGACACCGGCGACACCAGGACCGCCCGCGCCGCGGGTTTCGGGGCCGCGGGCATCGCCGCCGCCGGGTTCGCCAGGACCGCCCGGTTGCCCGGGTCGGCTCCGTTCGCCTTCCGCATCGCCCAAGACCTCAACGGGTTCCAGCAGACCGGGGTGCGCGGGGCCTCGCCGGTGTCCTGGTGCGCCTCGGACTGGCGGTTCGACCCGGACGGCCCGCTGGGCTGGCTGGGCGGGCGGCGCCCGGTGGCGAGCCTGGCGATGGCGGGCTTCGACATGAACTTCGGCACCGCCCGCTGAGCGAGTTCTGCCGGGAAGGTCCGGATTCCCGCGGCACGGCCGGAAGTTGGCGAGCGTGATGTTTCTCGATCATGACCGTCCCCGCCGCCCGGATCGTGCGACCATCGGGACATGACCGATTCCGCGCGCGCCCTGCTGGACTCCGTACACCGGGAACTCGCTCCCCGCGAGGACGAGAACCGGCTGCTCCCGCTGCTGCGGGAGGGGTCGGCACCGGCCTGGGTGCTCGGGGCGCTGGCAGCCGAGGAATCCCGCATCGTGCCGTGCGACTGGCGCAGCTTCCTCACCCTCTCGGCGCGCGCCGCCGACCGGCCGACCCGGGAGTTCTTCGCCGGGCTCGCCGAGGGCGAGGGCGCCGCGCTGGGGGCGCTGCCGAAGCTCTCCGCGGCGCTGGGCTGGAGCGAGCAGGACGTGGCCGACTACCGCCCGAAGGCGGGTTGCCAGGCCTACCCGGCCTACATGTCCTGGCTGGCCCTGCACGCCGATCCGGGCGACGCGGCCGTCGCCATCGTGTCCAACTTCGCCGCCTTCGGCTCCTACTGCGCGGAGGTGGCGAGCGCCCTGCGCGCCCACTACGGGCTCACCGACGAGGACTGCGAGTTCTTCGACCTGTTCGGGACGCCGCAGCCCGGCGCTGCCGAGCGGGCCGAGGCCGCCGTGCAGGCCGGCCTCGACGCGGGCACCCTCACCGAGGGCCTGGCCCGGCGGTACGCCCACCTCTTCCAGGACTACGAGCTGATGTTCTGGAACACCCTGCCCGACAGCCTCTGAGCTCAGTCCGCGGCGGGCATCGTCGCGGACAGCGGGGGGAGGCGGTGGACGCGGCCCTCGGCGTGCAGCCGGAGGAAGGCGTCCACCACCTCGGGATCGAACTGGGTGCCCCGGCAGTCGCGCAGCTCCCGCAGCGCCTCCTCGACGGTGCGGGGGCGGCGGTAGGGGCGGTCGGCGAGCATGGTCGCCCAGGCATCGCAGACCGCGATGATCCGCGCCTCCCACCGGATCTGGTCGCCGCGCAACCCCAGCGGGTAGCCCTCGCCGTCCCAGCGCTCGTGGTGCTGGCGGACCACCTCGGCGATCTCGGCCAGTCCGCGCACCGGGCGCAGCAGCCGGTAGCCGTGATCCGGGTGGCTGCGCAGCAGCGCCCACTCGGACTCGTCGAGGGGAGCCGGCTTGGCCAGCACCTCCGGCGGGATCACGATCTTGCCCACGTCGTGCAGGCGGCCCGCGAGCTCGGCGCGGTGCACCGCCGCGGCGTCCCCGCCCATCGCCAGGCACACCACCCTCGCGTAGGCGCCGACCGCGCGCCCGTGCGAGTGCGAGGACAGCTCGCGGTCCACCTGGTCGCTCAGCGAGTGCAGGTAGTTCAGGGCCGCCGCGTCGTCCGTCGCGGGCACCGCCACGGGCCGCTCGCCGACCGAGACGCGGTCCCGGCCCTCGGCCTTCGCCGCGTACAGCGCCCGGTCGGCGGCGGCCACCGTCTCCTCGGGATCGTCCTGCTGCCCGATCGCCGGCGCCGCGCCGACCGAGGTGGTGACCGGCAGCCACGAGTCGTCGTCGATCCGCACCGGTTCGCGGGACACCGCCGTCCGCAACCGCTCGGCGATGACCGGCAGGTCGTCGAGGGCGACGTCGGCGGCCAGCAGCGCGAACTCCTCGCCGCCGTAACGGGCCAGCACGTCGCCCTCCCGCACGACCTCGCGCAACCGCGCGGCGATCTCCACCAGGACCCGGTCACCTGCCGGGTGGCCGTAGCGGTCGTTGATGGACTTGAAGTGGTCGATGTCCACGATGAACACCGCGACCCGCGTCCGCGCCCTGCTGGCGCGGGCCAGCGCCTTCGGCAGTTCGAGCTCGAAGTACCGGCGGGTGTGCAGCCCCGTGAGCGAGTCGGTCACCGCGAGCCTGCGCTGCTCGCGGACCATCACGACCAGCCTGCCGAGGGTGAGCAGGAACAGCACCGCGCAGGCCACCGCGATCGCCTTCACGTGACCGGTGGACCCCCGCACGTTCTCCAGCAGCAGGATCCCGGGCGCGATCAGCGAGGCCGCCGCGAGGACGGCCACTCGCGACGGGCTCAGGTTCAGCTCCCGCTCGGGTCCGGGCTGGGTGAGCGCGGCCATCGTCGGGTGCAGCCCGGCGGTGCCCAGCGCGATGTTGCCCGCCAACCACAGCGCGTCCAGGAAGTTGCCCGCGAAGTAGCTGTTGTCGATCCGCTGCAGCACGTAGATCGAGTCCGCGCCGAGGAACGCCAGCAGGTTCGCCACCAGCAGGAAGAACGACGGTGGCCGGGGCCCGGGATCCAGCAGCAGCCGCAGGCCCACCGCCAGCAGCGCCAGGTCCAGCACCGGGTAGGCGACGTAGGCGGCGGTCGCCAGCGCGGACTCCTCGGCGCTGATCAGCGGTTGCAGCAGGTAGAGCCAGGACAGCAGCGCCGCGGCCACCCCCAGCACCGTCGCGTCGATGAGGCTCAGCAGGTCGCGGCGCGGGGTGCGGGCCCGGATCAGCAGCAGGATCCCGGTGACGATGAGCGGGTAGTGCGCGAGGTACAGCACGTCGGCGACGAAGGGGAAGCGCGTGATGCCCAGCAGGTAGTGCGCGGTGTAGAAGCTCACGTCGGCGAGCGCGTACACGGCCTGACTGCCCGCGATGAGCAGCCACGGCAGCCGCTGCCGGGGCCGGTGCCTGCGCAGGCCGTACAGCAGCGCGGGCACGGCGGAGGCGCTGATCGCGCAGTAGAGCGCGATCCGCAGCGGGTTCGTCGCGCCGTTCTCCGGGATGGCGAAGTAGGCGGTGCCCACCACCGCGCAGATGACCAGGTAGACCGGCCACACGGGATCACCGAACGTCCGCCGCACCGTACTGGTCATCGGAGCCTTTCCGCCGGGGACACGACCGTAACGGCCGAGCGGCGGCCGCTGCCACGCCGTCGCGACCGGGCGCGGCGCGGATCCGCCGAAGATCGCCACCACCCTAGTGCGCTAGTACCGGGATGTCCGGCTGGTTGATCAGCTCGCACGCGGATCCGGAGCGCGGATCGGCCGGGGAGCCAGCGCCGCCCGACATTGATCCACAGTGGACCGTTGGGCGCAGCGGTGGGGAAACTCCTCACGAGGCCGCGGCGCCGGGTCCGCCGGGCCCGGATCACCCGGCCAGCGCGGTCACCAGCTCGTCCAGGCCGGCACTGATCCGATCGAGGGACAGGCCGGCCACCTCCCGCTGGTAGCTCACCGCCACCGCGCTCAGCGGGGCCAGCAGCGCGTCCGCGAGCACCTGCGGATCACCGTGCGGCCGCACCTGGCGCAGCAGCTCCACCAGGTGCGCGCGGTGGGTCAGGTACGCGCCGCTCGCGTAACGGGCGTGCGGACCGCTGGTCTCGGCGACCAGCAGCAGCCCCGACTGCTCGTCGACCCGCTCCAGCAGGGCCCGCAGGAACGCCCGGATCCGGGCCGCGGGTTCGGCGCCGGGCCCCAGCGGGGGAGGACCGGACAGGAACGCCTCCTGGAACTCCCGCTCCCGCTCGTCCAGCAGGGCGTAGGCGAGCCCGGCGCGATCGCCGAACCGCCGGTAGACGGTGCCGACGCCGACGCCCGCGGACTGGGCGACGTCCTCCATCGACAGCGACTCCACCCCGCGGGCCCGCACCATGCCCCGGGCCGCGTCCACGATCCGCCTGCGGTTGCGCGCGGCGTCGGAACGCTCGGCCTGCGCCCGCGGCACCGCGCACTCGGGTCGCCCCTCGCGCATCGCCAGTCCCTCCCTCGATCGGCTCCGGCCAGTCTTGCCGATGAGCGCGGGCCGGCCCAACCGCCCCGAGCGGAGCGGAGTGATCAGGCGAGGGCGCTGGGGTCGGCGGGCACGTCCACCGCGTGCTCCCGCAGCGCGCTGAGCGGGACGACCTCGATCGCCTTCGCGTGGGTGGCGGCCAGCAGCACCGGGGGCGCCGCGCCGGCCGAGTAGGCCTCCAGCCAGCGCGACGCGCACACGCACCAGCGGTCGCCGGGTTGCAACCCCGCGAAGTCGTGCTCGGGGCGGGGCGTCACCAGGTCGTTGCCCGTCTCCTGCTGGTGCACGAGGAACTCCGTGGAGACCAC
The DNA here is from genome assembly GCF_047200635.1 of Saccharopolyspora antibiotica. Classification (NCBI taxonomy): domain Bacteria; kingdom Bacillati; phylum Actinomycetota; class Actinomycetes; order Pseudonocardiales; family Pseudonocardiaceae; genus Saccharopolyspora; species Saccharopolyspora antibiotica. The sequence goes on from NZ_JBJZOI010000003.1 coordinate 179,357, forward strand.
GGCGCACACCGTGTGCCCGCCCACGTCCTCCGGGCCGGTCGTGCAGCAGCCGTCGCGGTGGAAACCGGTGAGCGGGTCGGTGCCGCAGGGCTCCAGCTCGCCACCGAGAACGTTGCGATCGGTCGTCATGAGGGCACCTTCACTCGCACCTGTACGCGTGTGCGGTCCGGCGGCCCGAGGTCTCAGGCCCCGGATCCGGCGCGGCTCCAGTGTGGCGAGAACGGCCCGCGCCGTCCAGTGCGCTCACCGGGGCATCCGCCGCCAGACCGAGCGCGGCGCGTAGCGCAGCACCCCGAACAGCACGCGCAGCGCGAACGGGACCCAGACCTCGACCCGGCCGCGCCGCAGCGCTCGCGCCGCCGCGTCCGCGACCTGACCGGGGGTGCTGGAGAACGGGGCGGGCGACATGCCCTCGGTCATCCGGCCGATCACGAAGCCCGGCCGCACGATCAGCAGCCGCACCCCGGTGCCCGCGAGGGAGTCGGCGAGACCGGAGGCGAACCCGTCCAGCCCGGCCTTGGCCGAGCCGTACACGTAGTTGGCCCGCCGCACCCGCACCCCCGCCACCGAGGAGAAGACCACCAGCCGGCCGTGCCCTTGCGCGCGCAGCGACCGCGCGAGGTGGGTGAGCACCGCGACGTGCGCGACGTAGTCGGTGTGCACGATTGCCACCGCGTGCTCCGCGTCGCGCTCGGCGAGCTCCTGGTCGCCGAGCATCCCGAAGGACACGATCACGTCGTCCAGCGCGCCGTGGCGCGCGATCACCTCGTCGAGCACCGCGCGGTGCGAACCGAGGTCGTCGGCGTCGAACTCGACCCGGTCCACGTCCGCCGCGCCGGCTTCCCGCAGCCGCTGCTCCTGCTCGTCGAGGTCGTGGCAGCGCCGGGCGGCCAGCACCACCGTGCGGCGGCCCGCACCCACCAGGCGGGCGGCCAGTTCGACACCGATCTCGCTGCGGCCGCCGAGGACCAGCACCGTTGAGCTCATGGGCGACCAGTCTGCCCGAGGCGGTCAGCGAACCCCCGGCGAGGGGGCCAGCCTGCCGAGGCAGAACGCCACGACCTTCTCCCGCAGCGCGCGGCGGCCCACCGAGGCCACCGGCTCGTGCTCCGCGTCGAACTCGACGTAGTGCAACCAGGGGTTCGCGGCCTCCGGCCCGTCCAGCGCGCGGCGCAGCGCCCGCGCCCGCTCGACGGGAACGACCTCGTCCCGAGTTCCGTGCGCCAGCAGCACCGGGGCGGTGTTGGCCGGTGCGGTCAGGCCGAGTTCGTCGGCGTCGCCCAGCAGCGGGGCCAGCGCCGCGCAGCCCGACCACAACCCCGGTGTGCTGCCCGCGGCCTGCAGGCCGAGCAGGCCACCGTGCCCACCGCCGAGCAGCACCGGCCCCGGCAGGCTCGGCCGCTGCGACCGGAGGTGGTGGCCCAGGGAGATCACCCCGGCCAGGTCGGGCCCGCCCCAGCGCCCGTCCTCCCCGCGCCGGTTCGGCGCGATGACCGCGACGCCCACCGCTGCGAGGTCCTGGAACAACGGGTGGAACTCCCAGCGCCACAGCTCGCCCGCGACGTGGTGCAGGGCGAGCACCACGTGCTCGCAGGACCGCCACTGCGCGCCGCCGTAGACGATGGCTTCGACGCCACCGCCGAGGCGCAGCAGATCGGCCGAGGCCCACGGCGGCAGCTCCGGGCGGGTGTCCTCGGGCAGCGGGGAGCAGGACCCGTTCGGCGCGACCGTCACCAGCGTCGACGGCCGCGCGGGCGAGGAGAACGGCACCCGCGCGGTGCGGCCGTGCAGGTGCGCCCGGTCTCCGATTCGCCCCGGGGGCAGCGTCAGCGCGGCGAGCCGGTCCTCGCGCGGCGAGTACAGGTCCAGCGCCGACAGGGCGCCCGACTCCCGCCGCAGCAGCACCCGCTGCCCGCTCTCGTCCACGGTCAGCGGCACGTGGGTGGAGCACAGCCGCTCCGGGAACCGCACGCTGCCCGCGCCGTCGAGCAGCACCCAGCCCACCCGGTCGGCCCCGGGCGAGGTGGAGCGCACCAGCAGCAGCTTGGACCGCTGGTGGTGCAGCAGGATCCGGTCGTCGCTGGCGGGCGACATGGAGAACAGCGGCTGCCAGGAACCGCGCCGCAGATCGGCCAGCACCCCTTCCACGGCGTGTCCCGGCCGGGAGAGGTTGAGCGCCAGCAGATCCGCGTCGGTGTCGAGCCACACACCCCCCGTGGCGGCGCCGGGCAGCCGCACGAGTGGCTCGACACCGGGCGGGCCGTCGGTGAGACGCCAGACGGCCGTCCGCTCCTGGTCCTCGCGGGCGACCAGGAAGCCCAGTTGCGCCACCGAGGGGCTCGGCAGCAGGTACCCGTCCGCGGCGCGCACCTGTCCGACGAGGTGGCCGCGCGGCGCGGACGGGTCGATCAGTTCCAGTTCGGCGAGACCGCCCCGGTCGGTGAGCACCAGCACCCGGCCGTCACCGAGCGGCAGCAGCCGCGCGCCCGGGTCGACCACCGCGTTCTGGTGGATGAGCTCCGGCCCGGAGGCGCGGACCTTGCCCGGCAGCTGGCCGAAGCGTCGGGCGCGCAGCGCGTGCGGCCGCGTCCCGCGCGGCGCGAAGGACCACAGCTCCAAGGTGGAGACCTCGGCGCTGGTGCGGATGCAGGCGACCTCCCGGCCATCCGGGCAGAAGCCGAAGTTCGACCGGGTCACGGCCGAGGTGGCCGGCCTGATCGGTGCGGGCGCGCTCATGGGCGCCCCGGAAGGGCGGGATGCACCCCACGAGCCTAGGAATGCGCAGTTCAGGGTGCTTTAGCGTTGCCTTAGAGACAGGCCCAGACTCCCCCGTACCGGGGAAATTCCTCACTCGGCGGTGTCGTCGCAGCGGCGCAGCGCGGGGACCTCGGGAAACGGGCGGGGGCTGACCGAGATCTCCCGCATCCGCTCGCGGTAGAGCTCGTAACGGCGGCGGGCCTCGCCGAACCGCTCGGCTCGCAGCAGGGTGCCCACCAGGTCCAGGTGGGCCTCCTCGTCGTAGCGGTCGTCGCGCAGCAGGCGGAGCGCGAACCGGGCGACCCGGTCCACGTCGCCCGCTGCCCGCAGCCGCCGCAGCAGGGCCCGCAGCACCGCGGCGTGCGTGGTGCGCAGCTCGTCGGCCAGCGCGTCCGCCCACCCGTGGTACGGGTCGTCCTCCAGGAGGTCTCCGGTGTAGGCGGCCGCGGCGTCCAGCAGCCCGTCGAGAGCGCCGGGCAGCTCCCCGCGGTCGGCCGCCAGCGCCCGGTCCGCCTGGGCCAGGAAGGACTCGACGTCCACCCGCACGTGCCTCGGGTCGAGACCGATGGTGCCCGCCTCGCTGGTGAGCAGCACCGAGCCCGGTACCGGGCCGGGGAGGGCGAGCACGTCGCGCACCGTGGACAGCAGCACCGAGAGCCGGTTGCCCGCGCGCGTCGGATCGGTCTCGGGCCACAGCAGTTCCATCAGCTCCTCGCGGCGCACCGGGCGGCGCTTGACCACGAGGATCTTGAGCAGCTCGCGGGCCTTGCGGGACTGCCAGGCCGCGCGCGGCACCGGTACTCCGGCGTGCTCGATGCGGAACACGCCCAGCGCCCGCAGGGTGACCGGGGGCGCCAGCCGCGCCACGGCGGCCAGCGGTCCGGCCGCGGCGCGCGCGTCGGGGGAGGTGCCGTGTTCGCGCAGGGTGCGTTCGGCGAGCTCGGCGCTCGCCGAGGAACCGCGCACCGGACCGAGGCGGTGCCGCAGCAGCACGGCCTGGGCCTCCTCGATGGCGAAGCCGCCGTCCCGCCAGATCTGCACCGCCTCGTCGAGCGCCGGGCCGTGGTCCAGCGGATCCGGGGAGGTGACCGCCCCGAGCGCGAGCGCCTCCGCCAAGCCGGGCTCGTCGCCCCGGGAACGAGCCTGCCCGGCAGCCAGCGCCGCGTCGGCCGCGGCGCCTTCCCGGTCGCCGGACTCCCAGGCGATCCAGCCCCGGGTGAGCAGCGCCCGCACCTCGTGCAGGCGTTCGCCGAGGTCCACCGCGCGCTGCGCGAGCGACCGTGCCTGCTCCGGGTCGTCCACGGCGCGCACCCGGGCGAGACCGATCAGCGCGGCCCCGGTGCCCAGCACCTCGCAGCCCGACTCGGACAGCGCCAGCGCCTCCTCGTAGGCCGATCGGGCGCGTTCGAGCCGACCGCGCCGCCGGTGCACGTCGCCGCGCACGCACAGCGGCCAGGCCAGGAAGCCGGTGCCGAAGCGGCCGAAGGTCTCGCAGGCGCCGTCGACCGCGACCGAGGCCTCGTCGAAGCGTCCGAGCCGGGTCAGGGCGTCGCCGCGCTGGGTGAGGGCGTGCGCGCGCAGCAGCGAATCGCCGTGCTGCTCCGCGATCCGCAGCGCCGCGTCGGCCTGCCCCAGCGCCGAGGCCGGATCGCCCGCCGCCGTGCGGTGCAGGGCGCGCAGCGCGTGCGACCTGCCGAGTTGCCCGGCAGGGGCGTCCTCGACGGCGGCGAACCAGGCGGACCGGGCCTCCCGCTGATCACCCAGCGCCTCGGCGAGCACCGCGCGGGCGAGACGGGCCGCGGCCGTGGCGGCCGACCCGGGCGGGCAGTCCGCGGCGCACTCCTCGGAGCGCCGTGCCGCCGACCGGCCCGCCGCGAGGTCGCCGAGCAGCCGGTGCGCGAGCGCGGCGGCGGCGAACAACCGGGCCCGCTCGGCCGCGTCGCCGGGGCCGTCCTCGGCGGTGGCGCAGGCGGCGAGCGCCGCCTCGAGCTCGGCCCTGGCCAGCGCGTCCTCGGCGATCCTCCAGCCGAGGCCGGGATCGGACCGCGAGCCGGCCCGCCGCCAGCACGCGGCGGCTTCCGGCCAGCGCCCCCGCAGCCGGTGCGCCCGGCCGAGCACGCGGGCGACGCGCTCCCCGCCGGCGGAGCCGAGCACGGTGGCCGCGTCGAGCACCACGTCCACGTGCCCCTCGTCGAGCAGCCGGTCGCCCGCCTCGGCGAGCAGGTCCGCGCAGCGGCCGGCTTCGCGGGCCGCGACCAGGTGCCGCAGCGCCCGCTCCGGCCTGCCCGCTCGCCGCTGCTCCTCGGCGGCCTGCCGGTGCAGCCCGGTGCGGAGCTCCGGGGTGACGGCCCGGGGCGCCGCGAAGAACTCGGCCAGCGGCGGCACCAGCGCCCACCGGCCGGTGTCCCCGGGCCGCAGCAGACCGCGGCGGGCGAGGTCGAGGAAGGTGCTCCCGGTGTCCTCCTCCGGGGCGGTCTCCCCGAGCACCGCCAGCCGGTGCAGCGCGTGCCGGGAGGGCTCCGGTTCCCGGTCGAGGACCTCTTCGGCCAGGTAGGGGTGGAAGCGGGCCGCGGGCGGGATCCCGCTGCGGCGCTGCTCGGGCACCGAGCGCAGCGAGTCGATCGCCCGGCAGACCGCCGCGGGCCAGCCGCCGGTGTGCGCGCTGAGCTCCTGGGCGAGGGTGCGGTCGGCCTCGCCGAGCAGCAGCCCGGCCAGCTCGGCGATCTCCTCGGCGCTGAACGCCAGCATCCCGGCGTCGATCTCGCTGACCTTGCCCTGCCCGCGCAGCCGCTCCAGGGAGAACGGGGGTTCCTGCCGGGACAGCAGGACCAGCCGCAGCCGGGGTGGCGCGGTGCGGCAGAGGTCGGCCAGCAGCGCGGTCGCGTGCTCCCCGCACTCGTGCAGATCGTCGACGACGAGGTGCAGGTCCAGCGGCAGCCCCCGCAACCAGGAGCAGAGCGCGTCGCGATCCGCTGCTGGCGCGGGATCGGACAGGTGGGGAGCGGCGGCCTCGCGCAAGGCCGTCAGCAGGCGGCCCGCGTCATCCCCGGAGCCCTCCGGGGCCCACCAGGTCGTGACGGTGCCGGCACCGGCCGCCCACTCGCGGACCGCGGTCGTCTTGCCCCAACCGGCCGCCGCGATCACCAGGCACACCCGGTTCCGGGCGGCCGCGTGCAGCGCGTCGTCCAGCACCGGGCGTGCGACGACGGTGCCCGTGCCGCGCTGGTCCCGACCTGTCATCACGTCTCCCACCTGCGTTGATCCGTCCCATGGTGAGATCGCGCGGAACGCGGCGCTGGGTGCGGGCCGGGGACGGCGAGGACGTCGGGGACGCTGGGTGCCGGAGCGTGCCGCAGGTTCGCCACAACGAGCGGGCGCGTCGGCGAGCCGGTGGTCTCCCGGACCTGGACTTCGATCGGTGCGTGGTCGTTCCGGAGGCGGAGTCCCGCGCATCGGGTGAAGTCAGAACTGCGCGGTCACCTGGCCGGGTGGGAACCGGCACGAGGTCTTGACCGATCGCGGCGGGCAGGGCCGCCCGGGGACTCGGGCCTCCGATCCGCCGGGATCGCGGCTCGGCTCCCCGTCCCCGCGCGAGCCGGTCGAGCGGGCCGAGCAGCTGTTCGCGCTCCGCGCCGTCCAGCGGCGTCAACAGGATCTCGATCGACAGCTCGGTGCGCCGGAGGTGCGCGCGTCGAGTCCGCGCTCGGTCAGCAGCGGCGCGTTGGGCCTGCGGTCGGTGCGGTACCGGGGCCGTTCGGCGAGCCCGCGGACGTCGGCCGCGCGGCGGTCCAGCGCGGTCCGCGCGGCGACCGCGCGCTGGTCGAGCCCGCCCCGTCGGCGAGGCGTCGAGCGCCGCGAACCGCGGCGGCGAGATCTACCCCGAGACCGCGTCCGCGCACGGCACCCGCTGCGCCCGGCGGGCCGTCGCGCTCGCCGCGCTGCCCGCCCGAATCGCTCCGCGCGCGCAGCGGTGGTGGTTCGAGCGAGCGGCGCCCAGTCCGTTGACAACGCCGCTCGCGTGGCGGACCTTGAACGAGTTTGATCCGCACACGGAGCGAGCAGGCATCCGGAGGGGGCGCCGATGCGCACCAGCGTGGCGATCATCGGAGCGGGCCCGGCGGGGCTGCTGCTGGCGCGGCTGCTGCAGCGGAGCGGGATCGAGTCGGTCGTGCTCGAATCCCGTTCGCGCGAGCACGTCGAGCACCGCCAGCGGGCCGGGATCCTGGAGCACGGCACCGTCGAGGTGCTGCGCGCCTGCGGGGCGGGGGACCGGCTGGACCGCGAGGGGCTGGTGCACGAGGGGATCGAGCTGCGCTTCGGCGGGACCGGGCACCGCATCGATCTCGCCGCGCTCACCGGCGGGCGCCGCGTCGTGGTCTACGCGCAGACCGAGGTGGTGCGCGACCTGGTGGCGCTGCGGGTGGAATCCGGGGCGCCGCTGCTGTTCGAAGCGGAGGCGCTGGCGGTCGAGGACGTCGACTCCGAACGACCCCGGGTCCGCTACCGGCACGACGGTGCCGAACGCCTGCTGGAAGCCGACTACGTCGTCGGGGCCGACGGCTTCCACGGCATCGCCCGCCGCTGCGTCCCCGCGGGCCGGATCCGCACCCGCGAGCGGACCTACCCGTTCGCGTGGCTCGGCGTCCTCGCCGACGTGGCCCCCTCCACCGACGAACTGATCTACGCCCAGCACGAGCGCGGATTCGCGCTGCACAGCATGCGCGGCCCGGAGGTGAGCAGGCTCTACCTGCAGGTCCCGCCGGAGACCGACCTGGCCGACTGGCCCGACGCGCGGATCTGGGAGGAACTGGACCTGCGGCTCGCCGTGGACGGGGGCTGGCGGTTGCGGCGCGGGCCGATCACCGACCGGTCGGTCACGCCGATGCGCAGCTTCGTGGCCGAACCGCTGCGCTGCGGCAGGCTGCTGCTGGCCGGGGACGCCGCGCACATCGTGCCGCCCACCGGGGCCAAGGGGCTCAACCTCGCCGTCGCCGACGTGGCGCTGCTGGCCCGGGCGCTGGACGCGGCGCTGCTGCGCGGGGACCCCGGTGCGCTGGAGTCCTATTCGGACACCGCGTTGCGCCGGGTGTGGCGAGCCGAGGACTTCTCCTGCGCCATGACCGCGATGCTGCACGCCGACCCGGACGGCGACGAGTTCTCCCGCCGGTTGCAGCGCTCGCGGCTGGACTACGCGGTGAGCTCGACCGCGGCGGCCACGGCCCTGGCGGAGAACTACGCGGGGCTGCCCTCGGACGCGGTGCCCTGATCCCGGTCGCCCTGGTCCCGCCGCTCGCGTTCTGGTCCCGGCCGCGGAGTTCGCGGCGCAGCGATGCGCTCGGTGCTGGTCCTGGGCGGTTTCGGCAGCACCTCGATCCGGCGCGGTGCTGGTAGGCCGCCAGCCGTTCGCGGCAGAAGGCCGCCAGGCCCGCCGGGTCGGCCGCCCGCCCGGGGTGCGGGATCGAGCGGGCGAGCACCGTCTCGCCCCGGTAGGCGTCGGGCGCCCCGACCACGGCCGCCTCGCGGGCGGTCGGGTCGTGGAGCACGGGATCCACCCCGCCCGGCCACACCTGGTGGCCCGGCGTTGGTGTTGTCCTCATCAGGGCCCGCCGGGTGGGACCAACCCGCGTGGGCGCGGCGGAGGTCTCCTCCGGCCCAGCAGCCCGGGCGCCGCCCGCGGACCGGAGATGACCAGTTCGCCGATCTCTGCCGGCGGGAGTTCCCGCCCGTCCTCGCCCGGGATCCCCGGGCGCCGGGACGCCCGTCGACAGCGCCCCGCCGGACTGCCGCAACGGTGCCGCCGGGCCACGGCGCCGGGCGAACGCCGCCGAGGTCGTCTCGGTGAGCTCGCGGACGAGGTGGCTCCGGCGCCCGAGCCCCCGCCTCGGCCGCCGAGGCGGCGGTCACGGCGTCGCGAGCACGGCGCGCACCGCCGCCGAGACCTGATCGATCTCGACCAGGAACCCGTCGTGCCCGTGCGGGGAGCGCAGGACCCGAGCGGTGGTGCCGAGCCCCGCGGCCAGCGCGCGCTGTTCGGCGGGCGGGAACAGCCGGTCGCTGTCCACCCCGGCCACCAGCACCCGCCCCCGCACCCGCCGCAGCGCCGCGGCCACCCCGCCGCGCCCGCGGCCGACGTCGTGACCCGACATGGCCTGGGTGAGGCGCACGTAGCTGGCCGCGTCGAAGCGGCGCACCAGCTTCGCCGCGTGGTGGTCGAGGTAGGACTCCACCGCGTAGCGCCCGCCCGCGGCCGGGTCCTCCCCGTCCTGCGCGGCCGCGCCGAACCGGTCCTGCAGCTCCTGCGGGCTGCGGTAGGTCAGGTGCGCGATGCGCCGCGCCAGGCCGAGTCCGGCGTGCGGGCCACGTCCCGGAGGCAGGTGGTGGTAGTCCCCGCCGAGCCAGTCCGGGTCGGCGCGGATCGCGTGCAGCTGCGTGGAGGACCAGGCGATCTGCTCAGCGGTCGCGGCAGCACCGCAGCACAGCAGCAGCGCCGAGGCGACCCGCTCCGGCTGGTCCACCGCCCACTCCAGGGCGCGCATCCCGCCGAGCGAGCCGCCGATCACCGCGGCCCACCGGTCCACGCCCAGCTCGGCGGCCAGCGCGAGCTCCGCGCGCACCAGGTCCCGCACGCCCAGCGCGGGGAACCGCCCGCCCCAGGCCCGGCCGTCCGGTGCCGGATCCGCCGGGCCGGTGCTGCCCTGGCAGCCGCCGAGCGCGTTCGGGGCCACCACGAACCAGCGGTCGGTGTCCAGCGCCAGCCCCGGGCCGACCACGCCCTCCCACCAGCCCGCGCTGGGATGCCCCGGCCCGGCTGGACCGCGCACGTGCGCGTCCCCGGTGAGCGCGTGCAGCACCAGCACCGCGTTCGAGCCGTCCGGCGCGGGCTCGCCCCAGGTCTCGTAGGCCAGCCGCGCCCCGGTGAGCCGCGCCCCCGACTCCAGGTCGAGCGGGGGCAGCGCGACCCACCGGCGGCGGCCGGGCGGATGCCCCGCCCGCCAGGCGCCGGTGGCGGGCGAGGGCGGCGCGGTCATCGCTCAGACCTCCAGCTCCGCCTTCGCCGCGCGGAACGCCTGCTCCAGGTCCGCCTTGAGGTCGTCGAGGTGCTCGATGCCCACCGACAGCCGCACCAGGCCCGGGGTGACGCCCGCCGCGAGCTGCTCCTGCTCGCCGAGCTGGCTGTGCGTGGTGCTCGCCGGGTGCGCGATGAGGCTGCGCACGTCGCCGATGTTGACCAGGTGGCTGAACAGCGAGACGCCCTCGACGAACCGGCGGCCCGCCGCCACGCCGCCGCGCAGCTCGAAGGAGACGATCGCGCCGAACCCGCCGGTGAGGTAGCGCCTGCCGAGCTCGTGCCAGGGGCTCGACGGAAGGCCCGCGAAGTGCACCGCCGCCACCTCGTCGCGCTCCTCCAGCCACCGGGCCAGTCCGAGGGCGTTGGCGTTGTGCCGCTCGATGCGCAGCGACAACGTCTCCAGGCCCTGCAGCAGCAGGAAGGCGTTGAACGGCGAGATCGCCGGGCCCAGGTCGCGCAGCCCCTGCACCCGCAGCTTCGCGGCGAAGGCGCCGTGGCCGAGCGCCGGCCAGTAGCGCAGCCCGTGGTAGCTCGGGTCGGGCTCGTTGAAACCGGGGAACCGCTCCGGCTCGGCTCCGAAGTCGAAACCGCCACCGTCCACGACGATCCCGCCGACGGCGGTGCCGTGACCCCCGAGGTACTTGGTGGCCGAGTGCACGACGATGTCGGCGCCGTGCTCCAGCGGGCGCAGCACGTACGGGGTGGTGACGGTGTTGTCCACGACCAGTGGCACCCCGGCCTCGTGCGCGAGGTCGGCCACCAGGCGCACGTCGAGCACGTTGCTGCGCGGGTTGCCCAGCGACTCCGCGAACAGCAGCTTGGTGTTCGGGCGGATCGCGGCGCGCCAGGCCTCGGGGTCGTCGAACTCCTCGACGAAGGTCACCTCGATGCCCAGCTTCGGCAACGTGTGGTGGAACAGGTTGTAGGTCCCGCCGTAGAGCGAGGAGCTGGCGACCAGGTGGTCCCCCGCCTGGGCGAGGGTGAGCACGGTGAGCGTTTCGGCGGCCTGCCCGGAGGCCACCGCGACCGCCGCGACCCCGCCCTCCAGGGCGGCGACCCGCTGCTCCAGCACGTCCTGGGTGGGGTTGTTGATGCGGGTGTAGATGTTGCCGGGCTCGGCGAGGCTGAACAGGTCCTGGGCGTGCTGGGTGTCGCGGAAGACGTAGGAGGTGGTCTGGTAGATCGGCGTGGCGCGGGCGCCGGTCGCCGGGTCGGGTTGCGCCCCGGCGTGCACCTGCAGGGTGTCGAAGGACCAGTTGGCCTCGGGGGCGGAAGCGTCAGCGGACATGGCGACTCCACGGTCAGCGGTGGCGCGCGGTGGCGCCACGGAGGGGGAAGCCCGGCGCGGGAGCGGCGCCGGGTGTGGTGCGGGGGAGCGGCGCGGCCGCGAGCGGCACCGGAGGTGCCGGGTGCGCTCGTCGGTCAGCGCCGGGGCGGTCGCCCCGGGAGTGGATCAGCGGGCGCGACAGGCGGCCGTGGTCACGCGCACGAGGTCGACGTGCCTGCGCTCCACCAAGCGGATCATGTCGCGGAGCCTAGCGCCGCGACGGCCGGAGCGACACCGCGTTCACCATTCGGGAGGATCAGCGCGCCCGGACGCAGCGGAAACCGAGGTTGCCGACCGAGCTGTCGGGGGTGTTCGAGGTGCGCGCCGCGACCCGGTAGCGATTGCAGTACGACTCGTGGCACAGGTACGAGCCGCCCCGCATCACCCGGTTCTCGCCCTCCGCCGGGCCCCGCGGGTCGAGCGTCCCGGCCGGGGCGTGCTCGGTCCCCCAGCGGTCGGCGCACCACTCCCAGACGTTGCCCGCGGTGTTGTGCAGGCCGAAACCGTTGGGCGGGAAGGCGTCCGCGGGCGCGGTGCCCCGATAGCCGTCCTCGGCGAGGTTCTTGGTGGGGAACGCGCCCTGCCAGATGTTGCAGCGGTGCTCGCCGCCGGGGGTGAGCTCGTCGCCCCACGGGTAGCGGCGCTGCTCCAGGCCACCGCGCGCGGCGTACTCCCACTCCGCCTCGGTCGGCAGCCGCCCGCCCGCCCAGCGGCAGTAGGCGGCGGCGTCGTGCCAGGACACGTGCACCACGGGGTGATCGGCGCGGTCCTCGGCGCTGGAACCCGGGCCCTCCGGGGCCCGCCACGTCGCGCCTCGCACCCCGCACCACCACGGGGTCTGCTCCGGGCGCGGAGCGGCGCGACGCAGCGAGCCCGGCAGGAAGGCGGCGAAGACGTAGGACCAGCCGAAGCGCTCGGCGTCGGTGACGAAGCCCGTGTCGTCGACGAACTCGGCGAACTCGGCGTTGGTGACGGCCAGCGGGCCGATCTCGAACGGGCTCACCCGCACCTCGCGCACCGGGCCCTCCCCGTCCTGGGGGAAGCCGTCCGCGTCGGCGGTGCCCATCAGGAACGCGCCGCCGTCGAGGGCGATCCAGCTCCGCTCGGGCGCGGTCGAGGCGGGTGCGGCGGACGGGGCGGAAGTGCCCTCGGGCCGGGTGCGCCCGGGGGCGCAGCAGCCGTGTTCCTCCTGGACTTCCCGTTCCGCGTCGCTCACGGCGTCCACTCTAGGAGCGCGGCCGACGGGTGCGCTCAGGCGGGGGCCGGACCGATCCGGCGGCACCCGCCTGCCGGACCAGTCCACATCGGACGGCTCAGGGCCGGTCGCGGGACTCCCGCACCAGCTGGGCCATCGCGGCACCGGCTCCCCGGAACCCGTCGTCCAGGAGATCCGTGAACATCACCGCGCCCACCACGAGCACGAACAGCATCACCACAACGAGAATGAACATCAGCGCTACCCCTTTCACCTTGATCATCGGCCTGCTGGGGAGATCGTTACCTCGCGTCCGAGTGATCCGCGCGACTCCGCGGGGGCGGCCACTAACCTGGAGGGGTGCGCGCTCCCGATCCCGATCGACCCCGGCCGGTTCCCGGCCGCCCCGGGCCGCTGCGGTGGGTCTGGTACGCCTTCGGCGGGCGGCTGCCCGACCGCTGCGCGGAGTGGGTGCTGCACGACGTGACCTGCCGGACCTGGGTGCTGCGCCACCTGGCGCGGGCGCTGACGCAGCTCGCGCCGTGCTTCCTGCTGTTGCTGCTGCCGGGGCCGTGGTCGATCAGGTTGACCGCGGTCGGGATGGGGTTGTTCGTGGGTCTGTTCTACTCGGTGTGCCTGATGGGTGAGGCCTGCGAGCACCGCGTGATCAAGCACGGGTATCCGCCGGGGCTCGGCCGCGAGACCCGGCGGATCCGCCAGGACGCGGAACGGGCGGGCGGGCGCGGCGCGGGTTTCCGGCCGTGGCGGGGCTGACCCGCGCGCTGGCCGACGCCGAGCCCGCCGCGTTCTGGCCGCAGCGCAGCCCGATCCCCCCGCGCGGGGAGCTGCCGGGCGCGGACTCGGCGGACCTGGTCGTGATCGGCGCGGGATTCACCGGGTTGTGGACGGCGGTGCTGGCCAAGCAGCGCGAGCCCGGGCTCGACGTGCTCGTGCTGGAGGCGGCGCGGGTCGGTTCGGGCGCCAGCGCGCGCAGCGGTGGTTTCGTCTCCGAATCACTCACCCACGGTCTCGCCCACGGGGCGCGGCTGTGGCCGGGAGAGCTGGCCGGCTCCGACGGCCTGGTGGCGCTGGGCAGGAGCAACCTGCGCGAGCTGGACGAGTTCGTGCGCGCCGAGGGGATCGAAGCCGACCTCAGCTGGTGCGGCAAGACCGCCGTGGCCACCGAACCGCACCAGGTGGGGGAGCTGCGCGACGAGGCCGACCTCTACCGCGAGCACGGCATCCGGGCGGTCTTCCAGGGCGCGGGCGGGGTGCGGGCCGACCTGCGCTCGGAGTCCTTCCGGGCGGGCCTGCGACTGCCCGACGCGGGAGGTCTGGTGGACCCGGCGCGGTTGCTGGGCGGCCTGCTCACCGCCGCCGCGCGGCTCGGGGTGCGGGTGCACGAGCGCAGCCCGGTGCGCGGGCTGCGCCGCGAGCGCGGCGGACTCCGCCTCCGGTGTCCACAAGGGACGGTTCGGGCGGGGCGGGCGGTGCTCGCCACCAACGCGTTCCCCGCCCCGCTGCGCCGGGTGCGCCACCGGGTGCTGCCGGTCTGGGACCACGTGCTGGTGACCGAGCCGCTGTCGTCGGCCGCCTGGGAATCGCTCGGCTGGCGCGAGCGGCAGGGAGTCACCGACTCGCACCACCTGTTCCACTACTTCCGGCCGACTCCCGACGGCCGGGTGCTGTGGGGCGGTGGTGCCGTCGGATACCGCTTCGGCGGGGGCACCGACGACCGGTTCGCCGCCCGGGCCGAGCCGCACCGCGCGCTCGCCGCGCGGTTCTTCGCGACCTTCCCGCAGCTGGAGGGCGTCCGGTTCAGCCATCGCTGGGGCGGGCCGATCGACGCCACGACCCGCGCCACACCCGTGTTCGGCACCGCCTGCGGCGGGCGGATCGCCTGCGCCGTCGGGTTCACCGGGCTCGGCATCGCCGCCGCCCGGTTCGGCGGACAGGTGGCGCTGGACCTGCTCGACGGCCTGGTCACCGAGCGCACCCGCAGCGCGCTGGTGCGCACCCGGCCGCTGCCGTACCCGCCGGAACCGCTGCGCTGGCCGCTCGTGCGGTTCACCCACCGGGCGCTGGAGCGCGCCGACGCCTCCGGCGGCCGGCTCGGCCCCTGGCTGCGACTGCTCGACCGCCACGGCCTCGGCCTCGGCAGCTGACCACCGCAGGAGGTCGCGGACGCACTCGGACCGGCCAGGCCCGACACACCAGCGCTTCCTCCGTTCGAGCGAACCGCGGCGGGTTGGCCGCGCGCGTTCCCGCTGCGCGCGGCCGGGTACGGGGGCGCGGCGGTGCTCAGCGGAACGGATCCTGGGCGCAGCGGTGATTGGCAGGCGCCGGGGGAGCCCCATATGTTCGAGGGCGTCTCCCACCCGCCACGCGCTCCAGGGGGTCTCCGATGACGAACCTCGTTCGCGCCGCACTGGTCCAGGCGAAGTGGACCGGCGACGCCGCCTCCATGGTCGACGCGCACGAACGGCACGCCCGCACGGCCGCGGCCCGGGGCGCGCAGGTGATCGGTTTCCAGGAGGTGTTCAACGCGCCCTACTTCTGCCAGGTGCAGGACAACGAGCACCTCCGCTGGGCCGAGTCCGTCCCGGACGGGCCCACCACCGAGCGGATGCGGGCGCTGGCCCGCGAGCTCGGCATGGTGCTGGTGCTGCCCGTGTTCGAGCGGGACGGCCCGGGATTCTGCTACAACACCGCCGCCGTGATCGACGCGGACGGCTCCTACCTCGGCAAGTACCGCAAGCACCACCTGCCGCACCTGCCCGGTTTCTGGGAGAAGTTCTACTTCCGGCCCGGCAACCTCGGCTGGCCGGTGTTCCGCACCGCGGTGGGCCGCATCGGCGTCTACATCTGCTACGACCGGCACTTCCCGGAGGGGTGGCGGGCGCTCGGGCTCGGCGGAGCCCAGCTCGTCTACAACCCCTCCGCCACCAGCCGCGGTCTGAGCTCGCACCTGTGGAAGCTGGAACAGCCCGCCGCCGCGGTCGCCAACCAGTACTTCGTCGCCGCGATCAACCGGGTCGGCGTGGAGGAGTACGGCGACGACGACTTCTACGGCAGCAGCTACTTCGTCGACCCGCGCGGGCGGTTCGTCGGGGAGGTCGCCGACGACCAGGAGGAGCAGTTGCTGGTGCGGGACCTGGACTTCGACCTCGTCGACGAGGTCCGAGCCGAGTGGGCGTTCTACCGGGACCGCCGACCGGACGCCTACGACCCGTTGACCAGCCCGTGACGGGCTCAGCGGGCACCACCACCAAGGGGAGGACGGGGATGGCCGACGTGAGCGGGCACGCCGAGCTGGCCGAGCGGCGCGCGGCGGTGCTGCCGGACTGGCTGACGACCTACTACCAGGATCCGATCGACCTGGAGCGCGGCGCGGGCCGCCACGTCTGGGACGCCGAGGGGAACCGCTACCTGGACTTCTTCGGCGGCATCCTCACCACGATGACCGCGCACGCGCTGCCCGAGGTCACCGCCGCCGTCAGCGAGCAGGCCGGGCGCATCCTGCACTCCTCGACGTTGTACCTGAACCGCCCGATGATCGAACTCGCCGAGCGGGTCGCGGAGCTCTCCGGCGTGCCCGACCCCCGGGTGTTCTTCACCGCCAGCGGGACCGAGGCCAACGACACCGCGTTGCTGCTGGCCACCGGGTACCGGGGATCGAACCAGGTGCTCGCCCTGCGCAACAGCTACCACGGCCGGTCCTTCTCCGCGCTGTCCATCACCGGCAACCGCGCCTGGTCGCCGACCAGCCTCTCCCCGGTGCAGACCCACTACGTGCACGGCAGCAGGCGGCGCGGGACTCCCTTCGCCGACCTGCCCGACGAGGAGTTCCGCGCGGCCTGCACGAGCGATCTGGAGGACGTGCTCGGCCAGCTGCACGGAACCGTGGCCTGCTTGATCGCCGAACCGATCCAGGGCGTCGGGGGCTTCGCCGTGCCGCCGGACGGGCTGTTCGCCCGGTTCAAGGAGGTGCTCGACCAGCACGGCATCCTCTGGATCAGCGATGAGGTGCAGACGGGTTGGGGGCGCACCGGCGAGCACTTCTGGGGCTGGCAGGCCCACGCCGACTCCGGGCCGCCCGATCTCGTCACCTTCGCGAAGGGCCTCGGCAACGGGCTGTCCATCGGCGGAGTGGTCGCCAGGGCCGAGGTGATGAACAGCCTCCGCGCGAGCTCGCTGTCCACCTTCGGCGGCAGCCCGGTCACCACCGCCGGGGCGTTGGCGAACCTCGAACACCTGCTGGCGCACGACCTGCAGGGCAACGCGCGGAAGGTCGGCGCTGTGCTGCGGGCCGAGCTGGAGCAGGTGCGGGAGCGCTCCCCGCACGTCGCCGACGTGCGCGGCAAGGGGCTCATGATCGGCGTGGAGCTGGTGCGCCCGGACAGCGGCGAACCCGACCCGGCCGCGGCCACCGAGGTTCTGGAGCGCACCAGGCGCGACGGGCTGCTCATCGGCAAGGGCGGGCTGGACGGCAACGTGCTGCGCATCGCGCCCCCGCTGAGCCTCACCGAGCGGGAAGCGCGCGAGGGCGCGGCGATCGTGGCGGACGCCCTGGCCGCGACGGGGCCGCGGTCATGACCCGCACGGTGATCCGGGGCGGGCTCGTGATCACGGCGACCGAGGAGGTGGCGGCGGACGTGCTCGTGCTCGACGAGCGGATCGCCGCGCTGGGCACCCCCGAGGTCGCCGAGGGCTGGCTGCCGGACGCCGACGTCGTGCTCGACGCCACCGGCCGCTACGTGATCCCCGGCGGCGTGGACGGGCACACCCACATGGAGATGCCGTTCGGCGGCACCTTCTCCTCCGACACCTTCGAGACCGGTACCCGCGCCGCGGCCTGGGGCGGCACCACGACGATCATCGACTTCGCCATCCAGAGCATCGGACGCTCCGCGCGGGAGGGCCTGGACACCTGGCACGCCAAGGCCGAGGGGCGGTGCGCGGTGGACTACGGCTTCCACCTCATCCTCTCCGACGTCCGCACCGACTCGCTGGCGGAGCTCGACGGGCTGGTGGACGAGGGCGTCACCAGCTTCAAGCTGTTCATGGCCTACCCCGGGGTGTTCTACAGCGACGACGGACAGGTCCTGCGCGCGATGCAGTCCGCCGCGGGCAACGGGGCGTTGACCATGCTGCACGCGGAGAACGGCATCGCCATCGACGTGCTCGTGCGGCAGGCGCTGGCCGAGGGGCGCACCGATCCACGTCACCACGGGGCCGTGCGGCACCCGCTGCTGGAAGCCGAGGCGACGCACCGGGCGATCCAGCTGGCCCGCGTCGCGGGCGCCCCGCTCTACGTCGTGCACGTCTCGGCGGCCGAGGCGCTCGACGAGATCACGGCCGCCCGCGACTCCGGGCTCGACGTGTTCGGCGAGACCTGCCCGCAGTACCTGTTCCTCACCGTCGACGAGCTGGCCCGCCCAGGGTTCGAGGGCGCGAAGTTCGTCTGCTCCACCCCGCTGCGGCCCGAGCAGCACCGCGAGCGGCTGTGGCGCGGCCTGCGCACCGGTGACCTGTCGGTGGTCGCCACCGACCACTGCCCGTTCTGCTTCGCCTCGCAGAAGGAGCTCGGCCGGGGCGACTTCTCCAAGATCCCGAACGGGATGCCCGGCGTCGAGCACCGGTTGGACCTGCTGCACCAGGGCGTCGTCGAGGGCCGGATCAGCCGCCGCCGCTGGGTCGAGCTGGCCAGCACCACCCCGGCGCGGATGTTCGGGCTGCACCCGCGCAAGGGCGCCCTCACCCCGGGATCCGACGCGGACGTCGTGCTCTACGACCCGGTCGCCACCCAGGTGATCTCGGCGGCGACGCACCACATGAACGTCGACTACAGCGCCTACGAGGGACGCGAGATCACCGGCCGGGTGCGCACCGTGCTCTCCCGCGGCGAGGTGATCCTCGACGAGGACCGGTACCTGGGGCGCCCCGGGCGCGGCCGGTTCCTGCCCCGCGACACCTGCCAGTACCTGACCTAGCGACCTAGCAGCGAGGGGGCGCGATGCGCTTCGGGATCGTGTTGCAGACCGATCCGCCGGCCTGGGAGGTGGTGGACCGGATGCGGCGTGCCGAGGAGCTCGGCTTCGACCACGGCTGGACCTTCGACTCCTGCGTGCTCTGGCAGGAACCATTCGTGATCCACAGCCAGATCCTCGCCGCCACCGAGCGGATGGTGGTCGGCCCGATGGTCACCAACCCGCGCACCCGGGACTGGACGGTGACCGCCTCCACCTTCGCCACCCTCAACGAGATGTTCGGGGACCGCACGGTCTGCGGCATCGGGCGCGGCGACTCGGCGCTGCGCGTCACCGGTGGCGAGCCGACCACCCTCGCCTCGCTCGGTCGGGCCGTCGCGGTGATCCGCGACCTCGCCGAGGGCAGGGAGGTCGACCTCGACGGCACCGCCGTCCGTCTCCCGTGGGTGCGCGGCGGCAGGCTGCCGGTGTGGATGGGCGCCTACGGGCCCAAGGCGCTGGAGCTCGCGGGCCGGGTCGCCGACGGCGTCATCCTGCAGCTCGCCGACCCGCTGCTGGTGCGCTGGATGGTCGAGCACGTCCGCGACGCCGCCCGGGCCGCCGGGCGCGATCCCGCTTCGATCACGGTCTGCGCCGCCGCCCCCGCCTACGTCGGCACCGACCTCGCGCACGCGCGCGAGCAGTGTCGCTGGTTCGGCGGTATGGTCGGCAACCACGTCGCCGATCTGGTCCGCCGCTACGGGGACCGCTCCGAGGCCGTGCCTGCCGCGCTCACCGACTACATCCGGGGCCGGGAGGGCTACGACTACTCCCACCACGGTCGGGCGGGCAACCCCAGCACTGAGTTCGTGCCCGACGACGTCGTGGACCGCTTCTGCCTGCTGGGCCCGCCCGGAGCGCACCGCGACCGGCTGGCCGAGCTCGCCGACGCGGGGGTGGACCAGTTCGCCGCGTACGCGATGCACGACGCCGTCGAGCACGCGATGCGCGAGTACGGGAGCTCGATCATCCCCCGGTCCTGAGCGGACGCCGACCTGCCTGCGGAGCCCAGCGGGCCGCCGGGGCAGACTGAGCGCCATGCGAGGGCTGACGGGTTTCGGTTGGACGCTGCACGGCGACGGCACCACGCCGCGCCCAGGGGAATCGGTGGCCCCGCACGAGCGGCTCACCTGGGGCCGCACGGTCGGGATCGGCGCCCAGCACGTGGTGGCGATGTTCGGTGCGACCTTCGTCTTCCCGGTCCTGATGGGGCTGGACCCGAACCTCGCGATCATGGTCTCGGGCGGGGCGACGATCCTGTTCCTGCTCGTGGTGCAGGGACGGATCCCCAGCTACCTGGGCAGCAGCGCCTCCTTCGTCGGAGCGGTCGCCGCGATTCGCGCGGGAGGCGGGGACAGCGCCACGGTCACCGGCGCGATCCTGGTGTCCGGGGTGGTGCTCGCGGTCATCGGCGCGGTGGTGCACTACGCGGGTCCGGCGGTGGTGCAGCGGCTGCTGCCCCCGGTGCTGTCCGGAGCCGTGGTGCTGCTGATCGGGTTCAACCTGGCACCCGTGGTCGCCGAGACGTACTGGCCGCAGGACCAGTGGACCGCGCTGCTCACGATGATCATCGTGCTGGCCGGCAGCGTGCTGCTGCCCGGGTTCTGGGGGCGCATCGCGGTGTTCCTCGGGCTCGTCGGCGGGTACCTGCTGTCCTGGTTGTTCGACGTGCTGCTGGGGCCGATCACCGCACCGGACGCGAACGGCGTGGTCAGCACCCACCCGAGGGTGGATCTCGGCGGGGTCGCCGACGCGGCCTGGTTCGGCCTGCCCGAGGTGCACGCTCCGTCCTTCTCGGCCTCGGCCATCATCGTGGTGCTGCCAGCGGTGATCGCCCTGCTCGCCGAGAACACCGGGCACGTCAAGGCGGTGGAGGAGATGACCGGCTCGGACCTGCAGGGCAGCCTGGGCCGGGCGGTGTTCGCGGACGGTCTCGCCACCACGGTCTCCAGCGCCCTCGGCGGTCCGCCCACCACGACCTACGCGGAGAACATCGGCGTCATGGCCGCGACCCGGGTGTACTCCACCGCCGCCTACTGGGTCGCCGCTGTCGTCGCGGTCTGCTTCGGGCTGTGCCCCAAGTTCGGCGCGGTGGTGGCAGCCGTGCCCGGCGGTGTGCTGGGCGGGATCACCGTGGTGCTCTACGGCATGGTGGGGTTGCTCGGCGTGAAGATCTGGGTGCAGCACCGGGTGGACTTCGCCGATCCGGTGAACCTGCTGCCGGTGGCGGCCGGGGTCATCGCGGGCATCGGCGGGGTGTCGCTCACCTTCACCCCGAGCCTCAGCCTGAGCGGCATCGCACTGGGCACCTTGATCACGGTCCTGGGATATCACCTGCTGCGCGCCTTCGCGCCCGGTCGCGACCGGATCACGCCTCCGTGACCGGCGCGAGCAGCTCGCGGACCTCGCGGGCCGCCGCGCGCCCCGCCCTGCTCGCCCCGACGGTGCTGGCCGAGGGGCCGTAGCCGACCAGGTGCAGCCTCGGTTCCGCGAGCACCCGGGTGCCCTCCACCCGGATCCCGCCGCCGCGCTCGCGCAGCTTCAGCGGGGCGAGGTGGTCCAGGGCGGCGCGGAACCCCGTCGCCCAGAGGATCACGTCCACCTCCACCTCGCGGCCGTCCGCCCAGCGCAGCCCGGCCGGGGTGATGCGCTCGAACATGGGGAGCCGGTCGAGCACGCCGCGCTCGCGCGCCCGCAGCACCGCCGGTGTCGGGGGCAGCCCCGTCGCGCTCACCACGCTGCCCGGCGGCAGCCCGTCCCGCACGCGGCGCTCCACTTCGGCCACCGCGCGTCGTCCGAGCTCGGGCGTGAACTCGCGATCCCCGAACACCGGCGGCCGCCGGGTCACCCAGGTGGTCGCACCGACCTCCGCGATCTCGGTGAGCAGTTCGACGGCCGAGATGCCGCCGCCGACCACGGCGACCCGCGACCCCCGGAACTCCGCGGCGCCCCGGTAGCCGGCCACGTGCAACTGCCTGCCCGCGAACTCCTCCTGGCCCGGGTAGCGCGGCACGAACGGCTTGCTCCAGGTCCCGGTCGCGTTGATCACGGCGCGGGCCGACCAGGTCTCGTCCCCGGACTCCACCAGGAGTCGTCCCCCGGGCCCGCGCCGCACCGCGCGGACCCGCACCGGCCGCCGCACGTCGAGGCCGAACTCCCGCTCGTAGCGGTCGAAGTACTCGGACAGCACCGCGGAGGCGGGACGCGAGCCGTCCCGCTCGGTCAGCGCGAACCCCGGCAGGTCGTGGATGCCGTGCACCTCGCCCAGCCGCAGCGACGGCCAGCGGTGCCGCCAGGCACCGCCCGGCCCGGCGTCCGCGTCCAGCACCGCGAAACCCGGTCCTGGCTCGAAGCCCGCGCGTCGCAGGTGGTGGGCGCTGCTGAGCCCGGCCTGCCCGGCCCCGACCACCACGATCTCCACCTCGTGCACCGACACGTCCGGGTAACGTCGGGGGAGCCCTCGGTCGTCCCTCACCCGCTGTGGTGCCCGACACCGCGCAATTCATCCGGAGGGGTGCGACGCACGCCACTGCCACCCCTCTTTTACGCGCCCGAAACAACGCCCTAGTATCGAGGTGCAAGTGGGTTTTCAACCCCGAACCTCTTCCGAACGGAACACAGCGCGGGCACCAGTGCGCGCCCGTTAGCGCGCTCGGGAGACGGGGAGGTCGGCAGAAAGGAGGCAGGGAAAGTGGCAACGGTGTGGGTGGCTCTGGTGATTGAGGCGAGCGTGCTGCTGACGGCGGCGGGCGCGGCGGTCAGGTGGGTCAACAAGCCCGCCCAGCGCACCGCTGAGCAGGTCCCGGCCGCGGAGCCGACCGGTCCGCTCCTCGAGCAACCTGCCTGAGCGAGCCGCCGAGGGCTTGTCCGGATCGGACGAGCCCCTGGCGCGATCCCAGAACATCGCAGAACATTCTTTCGGCGTTACACGCTATTCGAGTGAATTGCGGCGCGATTTCCGCGCCGCTTCCTCGGTGCAGCGCTCTCCGGCCCGCGCTCGGCGGGCGAGAATCCGAATTCCTTTCGCGTGATGGTGGTGCGCCGCCGACTCGGGCGCCGTCGACGGCGCCCCCGCGACCGATAGGGTGACCCGGACCTCGCCCGACGACCGCGGAAGGCCACCGTGACCACATCCCAGCAACGGCCCGAGTCCGGCAAGTCCGGATCGATGTTCGCGGACTACCGGCGGTTCGCCGCGCGCGCGGCGCGCAGACCGGGCCTCGTCGGAGCGGTGGCGCCGAGCTCGCCCTACCTGGCCAGGGAGATGGCCGCGATCGTCCCGCGCTCCCGCCCCGAGGGGGACGGGCCGGTGGTCGTGGAACTCGGCCCCGGTACCGGTGCGCTCAGCCGCGCGGTGCGCGAGCGGCTGCCCGAGGGCGGACGGCACCTCGCGATCGAGATCGACGACGGCATGGTCGAGCACCTGCGCGCCGAGCTGCCCTGGCTCGAGGTGGTGCAGGGCGACGCCGCGAAGCTCCGCTCCCTGCTGGAGGAGGTGGGCATCGACTCGGTGGACGCGGTGATCAGCGGGCTGCCGTGGTCGATCTTCCCCGGCGAGCTGCAGCGGAACATCCTCGGCGAGGTCGGCCGGGTGCTCGCTCCCGGTGGCGCGTTCACGACCTTCGCCTACGTGCACGCGCTCGGCATGTCGGGTGCGCGGGCGTTCCGCCGCCGCCTCGACGGCGCCTTCGACGAGGTGCTCACCAGCCGCACGGTGTGGCGCAACGTGCCGCCCGCGCGGATCTACACCTGCCGCCGCCCGCTCTCCTGACCGATCCGGTGCCGCGACCACCGGAACAGAGCATGTCCAGCGGAGCGTGAGCGGTCTACGGTCGCGATGTGGGGACCACAGTGCTGCTGAGGCCGGTGCTCGAAGGCGATCTGAGCGAGCTCGACCGGATGCTCAACACACCCGGGGCAGCCCAGCCCTACAACTGGTTCGGCTACCAGGGCGCCGGGCACTTCCAGCGCCGCTGGGGCGAATCCGGGCTGCTCTCCGCCGAGGAGGGCGTGCTGCTGGTCGTCGCGGAGCAGGACCCGCAGCACCGGCTGGGCTTCGTCTCCTGGGCGAAGAACCCCACCGGGCAGACCTCGTACTGCTGGAACATCGGGATCACCCTGTTGCCGGAGGCGCGCGGGCGCGGTCACGGCACCGACGCCCAGCGCCAGCTCGCCGCCTACCTGTTCGCCCACACCCAGGTGAACCGGGTGGAAGCGGGCACCGAGATCGACAACCTCGCCGAGCAGCGCGCCCTCCACAAGGCCGGGTTCACCCGGGAGGGCGTGCTGCGCGGCTGGCTGTTCCGGGACGGGCGGTGGCGCGACTGCGTGCGCTACAGCGTGCTGCGCGAGGAGGTCGTGCCGCGCTGATCAGTCCAGCTGCTCCTCGAGCCAGGTGGTGTGCACCGGCCCGCTGCGCAGCTTGTCGCTGCCCACCAGCTGCACGTGCAGCGGGATCGTGCTGGCGACCCCCTCGATCCGGAACTCCCTCAGCGCCTGCTCGGCCCGGGAGAAGGCCTGTTCGCGGTCCGCTCCCCAGCAGATCAGCTTCGCGATCATGGAGTCGTAGAACGGGCTGATCCGGTCGCCCCGGACCAGTCCGGTGTCCACCCGCACCCCCGGGCCGCCCGGCAGGTCGAAGGCGGTCACCTCGCCGGGGCAGGGCGCGAAGCCCCGGGCGGGATCCTCGGCGTTGATCCGCAGCTCCAGCGCGGCCCCGGTGCGGACCAGGTCCTCCTGGGCGAACGACAGCGGCTTGCCCGCCGCGATCCGCAGTTGCTCGGCGACCAGGTCCACCCCGCTGATCGCCTCGCTGATGGGGTGTTCGACCTGGATGCGGGTGTTCATCTCCATGAAGTAGAAGTTCTGGTCCTCGTCGACCAAGAACTCCACCGTGCCCGCGTTGCGGTAACCGACGTGCCGGGCGAGCCGGACCGCCGCTTCGCAGAGCCGGCGCCGGGTCTCCTCGTGCAACCCCGGTGCCGGTGCCTCCTCCAGCAACTTCTGCCTGCGGCGCTGCACCGAGCAGTCCCGCTCGAACAGGTGCACCGCGCCGCCGTGGTCGTCGGCGAGCAGCTGCACCTCGACGTGCCGCGGCCGGGGCAGCGCCCGTTCCAGGTACGACGTGCCGTCGCCGAAGGCCGACCGCGCCTCGGCCTGGGCCGCGGGCAGCACGTCGGCGAGCTCGGCGGCCGAGGACACCGGCCGGATCCCGCGCCCGCCGCCGCCGGCGGCCGCCTTCACCAGCACCGGGTAGCCGAGCTCGTCGGCCGCGGCCTGGGCGGCGGCGAGGTCGGTGATCGGCGCGCTGCCCGGCACCACCGGCACGCCCGCCGCCTGGGCGGTGGCCCGCGCGGTCGCCTTGTCACCCATCAGCTCGATCGCGGACGCGGGCGGGCCGACCAGCACCAGGCCCGCGTCGTGCACGGCGCGGGCGAAGCGCGCGTTCTCGGACAGGAAGCCGTAACCGGGGTGCACGGCGTCCGCGTGCGCGCTGCGCGCCGCCGCCAGCACCGCCTCGGCGTTCAGGTAGGACTTCGCCGCGGGGGAGCCGCCGAGGTGCACCGCGTGGTCGGCTTGGCGCACCCACTGGGAGTGCGCGTCGGCGTCGGAGTACACCGCCACCGCCTCGACCCCCGCCGCGTGGCACGCGCGGATGACGCGCACGGCGATCTCGCCCCGGTTGGCCACGAGAACTCGTCCCGGGCCGGTCATGGTCCCACGACCTCGACGACGCCCTGACCCGCCTCGACCTCGTCCCCCTCGTCGAGGAGGAAGCGACCGATGGTCCCGGCGTGGTCCGCCTTCACCTCGCTGAAGGTCTTCATCACCTCGATGAGCGCGATGGTCTGGCCCTCGTGGACCGCGGCGCCGACTTCGACGAACGGGTCCTGCTCGGGAGAGGGGCGGCGGTAGAACACGCCGGGAAGCGCGGCGTTGACGGTCGACATGGTGGCCTCCTCGGTGGCTGTCGGCTGCGGGTGCTGGGGGTGGGGGACTAGCTCACTGCGGCGCGGATCTTCTCCAACCGGATGCCGCGGTCTCGGCGGGCGGCGATCGCGGCGTCCACGTCGACCGGGACGAACGAGATCGTGTCGCCGGTGCGGGCCTGCGCGATGCGGTCCCGGTCGACGGAGATGACGGTGCCGATGGTGGCGTAGCCGCCGCCGGTCACGGCATCCCCGAGCAGCACGATCGGCTCGTTCCCGCCGGGTACCTGCACCGAGCCGATGGGGTAGCCGAGGTCGACGACGTTGGCCGGATCGCTCCCCGCGCCGAAGGGCGGCTCGCGATCGACGAAGTCGAGGGTGCCGCCGCGCAGCCGGTAGCCGACGCGATCCGCGTCCTTGGTGACCCGCCACTGGGTGTCCACGAAGGACTCCAGCGCCGTCGCGGTCAGCCGGTAGGAGCACAGGCCGACCACCAGCCGCAGCTCGGCGACCCCGCCCAGGGCGGCCCGCAGCCCGGTCGGCACCGCGGTCCCCGCCGACGGCCGGACGGCTGGCGGGGGGCCCAGCGGCAGCCGGTCCTCGGCGCGCAGCGACCGGCCGTGGAAGCCGCCGATGCCGGTCAGCGTGTAGGTGGAGCGCGAGCCCAGGTACTCCGGGACGGCGATGCCGCCGCTGATCGCCACGTACGGGCGGGCCCCAGCGCTGATCATCTCGAAGGAGAGCACGTCCCCGGACCGCACGGCCAGCGCCTCCCACGGGGCGACCGGCTCGCCGTTGATCCGGGCCGGGGCCTCGGCCCCGGTGATCGCGATCAGCCGCTCGTCGGTGAACTCCAGCTCCGGTCCGATGTAGGTGGCCTCCAGCGCGGCGGCGCCCTCCGGATTGCCCACGAGCAGGTTCGCCGCGCGGAAGGAGTACTGGTCCAGCGCTCCGGAGGGTGGCATCCCGATGGCGTACTGCCCGTCCCGGCCCGCGTCCTGCACCGTCGTGTGAAGACCGCCGTTGCGCACGATGACCTCGCTCATGGCAGCACCTCCAGCAGCGTCCGGTTGAAGCCGTCGGGCTCGGCGAGGAAGGTCGCCGGGCAGAACTCCACCTCGGCGGTGCGATAGCGGAAGGTGCCCGCGTCGACCTCGGCGCGGATCCGGTCGTACTCGGCGCGGTCGATCGCGCGGTAGCGCAGCAGATCGCTCGGTCTCGGAAAGGCGATGTGCTCGGTGAAGTCAGGCAGCGACTGGGCGAGGTCGAACACGGGAGCGGGGGCGATCCCGAACAGCTGATAACCGCCGGCTCCGCGCACGGGGTAGATCACCGAGAACGCACCGCCGTACCCGAAAGCGCGTTCGGGGGTGTCGGTGCGCGGCCGCACGTACTTCGGGACCTCGATCTGCCGCTCGCGGGGAACCATCTGGTAGCAGAACGGCAATCCGGGCACGAATCCGAGCATGGTCACGATGTAGGGCGCGCTCGTGATCGCCTCGATCAGTTCGGGAACTCCGCGAAAGCCGTTGATGCGGGCGGCGTATTCGAGGTCCGTGCCGGAGGGGTCCTGGTGGTTTTCCCGGAACCGCAGCAGGGTCTCCCGGGTCCACGGGTCGTCGAACAGGATCGGGACGTCGACCAGGCGGGTCGGCACGACCAGGTCCTCCGCTCGCCGTCCCGCCGCGGCCTCCAGCCTGCGCAGCTCCGCGGCGAGCTCGGCCGGGTGCAGCCGGTCGGGGTCGAGCCGGACCATGTAGGAGGCGTTCGACGGACAGATGTCCACGACACCGTCGATGGCCAGATCCCGGAGCGCACTCGTGATCGCCATCGCCTTGAAATTCGCTTCCAGGCTCATCTCCTGATCGAGCTCGACGAAGATGAATTCATCGCCGCCGTGCTCGTAGCGAGCGGGTGGCAGAGTCGCTGTCATGTCGACCTCCTCGACCCGTTGCGGAGGTGATCTGCCGTGCACAGAGCATGCGCCGAAGTGATTCCCGGCGCAGAACTGGAGAAGGCGAAGTGCTTGGCCCGCCCGGGAAAAATCGCACGTTCGGGTCACCATAGCCCGCGATCCCGATGATCGGTACGCGGTGCCGGAGGACGGGGAATGGGCGGAATGGACGCTGCGAGATCGGCTGCTCCGCACGTGGGACGACTGAAAGGAGCACTGCGCGAGGCGGTGGGGTGCGGGAACATGGCGCCTACCATCGGCGCGCGGCCGGGGATCCCCGCAGGACACCACCCATCGGGTCGCGGCCAGCAGCTGCGGGAGGTGGTTTCCGGTGCAGGAACTCGTGGATCTGAACGCCGACGCGGGGGAGAGCTTCGGCCGTTGGCGGCTCGGTGACGACGAACGGGTGATCCCGTTGGTCACATCGGTGAACATCGCCTGCGGCTGGCACGCGGGCGATCCCGCGACGATGCGCGCTGCCCTGGGCATCGCCCGGGACGCGGGGGTGGCGGCGGGTGCTCACCCCGGGTTCCCGGACCTGGCGGGCTTCGGCAGGAGGGCGCTGGCGCTGAGCCCGCGCGAGGCCGCAGACGCCTGCCTCTACCAGTTCGGCGCCCTGCGGGCGCTGGGCGACGAGCTGGGCGTCCCGATCACCCACGTGAAACCGCACGGCGCGCTCTACGGGCTCGCCGCGCGGGAACCGGACGTGGCCGCGGCCATCGGCTCGGCCATCGCCGCCGCCGCGCCCGGGGTCCCGGTGGTGCTGCTGGCCGGCCCGACCGCGGACCGGGTCGCGGCGCTCGGCGTGCCGGTCGTGCGGGAGGCCTTCGCGGACCTCGACTACGACGACTCCGGCCGGATCATCATCGAGCCCGACCCGGTCGCCAAGGACCCGGCGGCCTGCGCCGCGCAGGCGATCGCCGTCCTGCGCGGGACGGTGACCTCGGTCAGCGGGGCCGAAGTGCCCGTGCGGGCCGACTCGATCTGCCTGCACGGCGACCGTCCGAACGCGGTGGAGATCGCCCGAGCGGTGCGGGACGCCTTCGCCGCCGCGGGGGTGGAGCTCGCGGCGATGCGCGAGGTGCTGCGGCACCGCGATACCGGGCAGCGCGGCACCGGGGACGGGGACGGCGCCCCGCGCGGGGGCACCGGCGCGGCCGCCGCGGCGGGGGAGGCGGCGACCGCACCGGCGTGACCCGGCGGGCGGGACCGGCCCCGTGGCACGGCCCGGCCCCGCCGTCCGGATCAGGTCGTCGGCAGCAGCTCCTCCCGCAGCGCCACCCGGTTGTCGGAGAAGTGGTCGCCCTCCGGGCTGAACGGCGCCACGTCGTCGGGCACGCAGTCGGCGATGAGCAGCGTGTCGTCGCTGCGCTCGTCGGGCCCGGCCGCGATCATCGGCCGGCCGTCCGGCGCCCAGACGCCGGAATTGCCGCGGTACTGCCACTGCCCGCGTTCCGAGGTCTCCCAGCCGCGCCGGTTCACGTACGCCACGAACACCCGCCACACCGAGGCCATCGCCGGGATGATGTGCTCGGTGGCGTCCGGGTAGGGAACCTGGGTGGGGTTGCCGTCGTGCAGCGTGAAGTGGTGGTCGGCGGCGGTCGGACCGACCACGAGCCGCGCGCCCCGGCCGACCAGGCTCTGGTAGAGCGGCGGGAACTCGCACTCGTAGCAGTTGAGCAGGCCGACCGGGAACTGGTTGACCTTCACCACCGGCGGCAGCTCGGAGCCCGCGGTGAAGTTGATCCGCTCCGCCGCTCCGTACAGGTGCGTCTTGCGGTAGTTCGCCGCCAGTTCGCCGTCGACCACCAGCGCGATGGAGTCGTGGACGGTGCCCGCCGCCTCGTCGAGCTCGACGTAGGGCACCACGATGCCGAGCCCGTGCGTCGCCGAGACCGCCTCGGCGGCCCGGATGGCGGGTCCGTCCTGCGGCTGGGCCAGCGCCCGCGCCTCCTGGGCGCCCAGCGAGTAGCCCGTCGTGTAGCACTCGGGGAAGGCGCACAGCTGGACCTGGTAGCGGGCGGCGACTTCGACG
The DNA here is from genome assembly GCF_047200635.1 of Saccharopolyspora antibiotica. NCBI lineage: Bacteria > Bacillati > Actinomycetota > Actinomycetes > Pseudonocardiales > Pseudonocardiaceae > Saccharopolyspora > Saccharopolyspora antibiotica. Next base: position 208,652 of record NZ_JBJZOI010000003.1, read on the forward strand.
ACCTCCCGCATCCGGTTCAGGTTCGTCGTCACCGCCTCCGGGGTGCCGACCGGGTTCTCGCCCTGGAACAGCGCGAGCCGGACGCCGGCGCCGGGCTGCGGGGGTTCGGTCCGGGTGAGCCTGCTTGCGATGCGGATGGGGCGCAAGGGTTCGTCCTCTCTGCTGGATCTGCGCGTCATGCCGGGGTGGCCATGGCGCCGGACAGGTAGCCGCGGACGGCGTCGAGCAGCTGCTTGGCGTGCGGGGCGGTGAGCTCGTTGCGCACGACGATGCGCAGCACCTCGGTCTGCTGCCGGTCCGGTGGCAGCGCGTAGACCGGGACCGACCAGTTGTGCGTGCCCAGGTGCGCCGAGAGCTCGCGCAGGGACCACCGCCGCTCGCCCTCGCGCAGCGCGACCACCACCACCGGCAGGTCCCGGCCGTCGCCGAGGACGTCGAACGGCCCCAAGCCCGCCAGTGCGTCGGCCAGTGCGATGGCGGTGACGCGGCTGCGCTCGTGCATGGCCCGGAACCCCTCGAAGCCGAGCCGGAGGAAGTTGTAGTACTGCAGCACCACCGGTGCGGCGGAGCGGGAGAAGCTCAGCTCGTGGTTGGCCCGGGTGCTGCCGAGGTAGTTGGTGTCGAAGCTGAGCCAGTTGGTGCGCGCTTCCGGGTCCCGCCACACGATCCAGCCGAGACCGGCCGGGACCATGCCGTACTTGTGCCCCGAGGCGTTGATCGAGCGCACCCTCGGCAACCGGAAGTCCCACACGCGCTCCGGGTCCAGGAACGGCGCGACGAACCCCCCGGAGGCCGCGTCGACGTGGATCGGAACGTCCAGCCCGGACTCGGCGGCGAGCGCGTCGAGCTCCGCGGCGATCTCGGCGACCGGCTCGTAGCTGCCGTCGATGGTCGAGCCGAACACGCTGACCACTCCGATGGTGTCCGCGTCGCAGCGCTCCCGGGCCTGCTGGGCGGTGAGGTGCAGCCGGTCCTGCTGGGCGGGGGCGATGCGCGGCTCGACGTCCCAGTAGCGGCAGAACTTGTGCCAGCAGACGTGCGCGTTCGCCCCGATCACCAGGTTCGGCTTGTGCCCGGCGGTGTCGCCGCGGTGTCGCCACCGGCGCAGCAGCGAGGTGCCCGCCAGCAGCGCGGCCTCGCTGGAGCCGGTGGTGGCCGCTCCGACCGCGGCGGAGAGGTCGGCGTTCCACAACCCCGCGAGGGTCTGCACGCAGTGGCGCTCCAGCTCCGTCGCGCCGGGGTACTGGTCGCGGTCGATGATGTTGTAAGGCAGGTAGTCGCTGAAGAGGCGCTCGGCCTCCGGTTCGATCGAGCTGGTCAGGAAGGTGGCCAGGTTCGTCTCCGGGGCGATGTCGTCGCGGAGTTTGATCCGGACCGCGTTCGCCGCGGCCGAGGCCGTCCAGCCCTTGCTGGGCATCGCTCCCGGTGCTCGCGCGGTCGTCGTGGGTGGTGCGCTCGCCCGGCTTTCCGCCTGCGGACACGACATGGCGAAGACCTCCTAGAAGAAGACTGCGACGTGATTGCACGGATGGCTGCGGGCCCAGGTGGCTTCGCGGCCGGGTGCAGCGGGAGGGATCGGGACGTGCGACGTCTCGAAACCTAGGCGGCGATCGGCGGGGGCCGACATGGTCACAAAGGCCTGCTGCGCCCGGCCTGGTCCTCCGCGCGACCCCGGAGAACTGACCCGTTCGTGTCCTTGATTGCGGCATCCGGGCGAAATCGGTGGCCGGTCGGTCACTTCGGGCGGGGCTGCTGACGACATAGCCAGTGGAGGCAGCGACCGGTCCGGTGCGGGTGGGAAGGCCTAGCCCGGTGGTGAAGCGTCGGCCTGCGAACGGTGCTCGAAGCGACCTGGACACGGCGGGAGGTGCGTCGTGGTGCCCAGGTCCGGCGCCGGACACAACATGCGCCGCACCGGGCATCCCCGTGCCCGGGGACCCGGCGCGGCCGATCGTCATCGAACCTCTGGGAGTCACCTCATGGCCAGTTCGTACCGGCGCGCTCTGGACACCGCGATCACCGCGATGATGCGCGAAGCGATCGAGCACTCCGCGGCGCTGGAGCAGGTCCTCGGCCAGGTCAACCAGCTGGTGACCCTGCGGGTGCGGCTGGGCAGCACCGGGCTGGTGGCCGGCGAGGTCTACCGGGATGCGCTGCACCGGGCGGCGGTGGCCGGCGGTGCCGCCCCCGGCGCGCAGGCGGCGCCGCTGCTGCAGCGGCTCACCCCGCGCGAGCGCGAGGTGCTGGGGCACCTGGTGCGCGGCAACTCGAACCGGCAGATCGCGCGCTCGCTGGGCATCTCCGAGCGAACGGTGAAGAACCACCTGCGCGCGGTGTTCACCAAGCTGGAGGTGGCCGACCGCACCTCCGCCGCGGTCAAGGCGCTCACGGCGGGCGGGGGTCCGGGGGAGGCTGTCGGGGTCGCCGTCCCGGCGCAGGTCGACGTGCGCGGTGCGGCGCGGCGGAACTGAGGCCCTGGTGGTCTCGCTCGGCTTCGGTGGTCCCGGCCCGCCGCGTGGTCCCGGTCGCCTAGTCTCGCCGGATGCCCGCGCTCAGCCCCAAGTCGGTCCTCGAAGGCCGAAGCACCGACCGGATCCCGCTCCCGTTCATCCTCGGGTTGATCGTGTGCGGTGTGTGCAGCTTGCTCGCCCTGACCTACTACGTGCTCGTCGGCGGGGTGCACACCACGGTGGTCAGCGGGTTGCTGGCGCTGCCCACCGTGGTGGTGCTGGTCGCGCTCGTGCTGCTGATCGACCGGCTGGAGCCGGAACCCCGCGTGCTGCTGGTGCTGGCCTTCGCCTGGGGCGCCGGAGTGGCGATCGTGGGTTCGTTCATCGTGAACACGCTCAGCGGGTCGATGCTGCTGCCGCTCTACGGCGAGCGGCTCGCGGGAGTGCTCACCGCGTCGGTGGTGGCGCCGGTCGTGGAGGAGAGCTTCAAGGGCTTCTTCCTGCTGCTGATGCTGTGGTTCCGGCGGTTCGAGATCGACGGGCCGACCGACGGGCTGGTGTACGCGGCGCTGTGCGCGCTGGGCTTCGCGTTCGTGGAGAACGTCCTGTACTACCAGAACGGCCTGCTCGACGACGGTGGCGGCGTCGCGGCCATCGTGCTGGTGCGGGGGGTGATCGCGCCGCTCGGTCATCCGATCTACACGGCGATGACGGGCCTGGCGGTCGCGCACGCGGCGCGCAGCCGGGGTGCGGGGCGCGGGCTGGTGGTGGTGCTGGGCTGGTTCGCGGCGGTGCTGCTGCACGCGCTGTGGAACTTCGCCTCCGTCTTCGGCTACGGCGGGCTGGCGATCGCCTACCTGATCCAGCTCGGGGTGTTGGCGGGGCTGATCGCGATCGTGCTGCGGGACCGCAGGCGGTTGGTCGGGCTGATCGCGACGCACCTGCCGCCCTACATCCCCAGCGGACTGGTGCACGCCGACGACGTCCGGATGCTCGCCACGATGGCCGGTCGCAAGCAGGCGAGGCAGTGGGCGGTGGCGCAGGCCGGGCTGCCCGGGATGCGGGCGATGTCGGACTACCAGCTGGCCGCCACCGAGCTGGCGCTGCTGCACGACCACGCGATGCGGGCGACGATCCCGGTGCCGATGTTCCACGCGCGGCGGGACGCGATCCTCTGGTTGATGCGGGTGGCGCGGGACGCGTTCTTCCGCCGCCGGCCGCAGCCCCAGGTGGCGCCGCCGCCGTGGGCGGGGGCGGAGCAGTCCGGGTTCTTCCGGACCGCCGAGCTCCGGACCACGCGGATGCCGGTGTACCGGCCGGTGCCACCCGCGCCGGGCGCGGGCCCGCCGGGGCGCGGGGTGCCGCGGCCGGCCGGGATGCCCCCGACCCCGCCGCCCGGGACGCCGCGGCCCGGCCAGCAGCCGCAGGACCAGATGACGCGGCGGTTGCGGCGGCCTCCGGAGGGAAGCCGGGGGCAGCCCGGGCCGCAGCAGCAGGGCTTCCCGCCCGGCCAGCAACCCCCGCCCAACCAGCAACCCCCGCGCTGACCGGCTAGCCGGTGCGCAGCAGCGGCCACAACCGGGACCACGGCAGCCGCGGGGTCTCGTAGCGGCGGACCGACACGCCCTGGGCCAGGTTCACCAGGTCCAGTTCGGTGCGCACGGTCGCCACCCGCCGCCCGCTCGCGAAGTGTGGCCGCAGCGGTTCCGCCGCCCCCACGTACAGCGCGCCCGTGGCGTCATCCGGGGGAGCGCCGAAGAACCAGTACCCGCGGTCCGGGCTGTGCACCTCGGGCAGGCCGAGCTCCGGCCCGAGCACGTCCAGCGCCGCCGCGAGGTGGTAGCTCTCGGCCACGATCGCCGTGCGCGCCCGCTGCGGGGGCGGCACCGCCCGGTAGGCGTCGGCTACGGTCCGGGCGAGCTCCGGCCAGCCCGTCTCGTACAGCCTGCTGTAGGAGGCGAGCTGCGGGTGCCGGGCCACCAGCGGCAGGGGAGCGATCGGCAGCAGCACCAGCGGCAGCACCGCCGACAGCGCGCAGGCGGGCCACACCACCCACGCGCGGTTCCAGCGGCGGTGCTGGAGGCCGACCGCTCCGGCGGCGAACAGCACCCCGCCGAGACCGGCCAGGTAGTTCGGCCGGCCGCCGGTGATCAGGTAGGTCAGCACGACGAGCGCGGCGGTCCAGCCGAGGAACCGCACCGGCCGCAGCCGCTCGTCGCGCAGCAGGCACCAGAGCCCGAAGCAGCACAGCAGCCCGCCCACGGGCCCGGCGTAGAGCAGCGCGCCCGGCAGCAGCAGGAGCCTGCTGGTCTCGGAACCCACCACGGCGGCCATGTCGCGGGCGGGCCAGCCGTGCGCCACCTGCCAGCCCGCAGCCGGGATCGAGGCCATCGCCGGGAGGGCGAGGCCCGCCCACTGCCGCGGTCCGCGCGGCACCTCGCGCGGACCGGCGATGAGCAGGCCGGCCAGCAGCGCGGCGCACAACACCCCGATCTGCAGCTTCGTCTGCACTCCGGCGGCGGCCACCAGCCCGGCGAGCAGCAGCAGCCGGTCCCGGCGCACGCCCTCACCGCGCAACCGGTTCCAGCGCGCCACCAGTCCGAGCACGCCGAGCCACTGCACCGGTTCCAGCGTCGCCGCCGCGAACCAGTGCCCGCTCAGCAACAGCCACGGCGAGAGGGCCCAGGCCGCGGCGGCGAGGACCTGGGCCCGCCGGTCCCCGCCGAGTTCGCGGGCCACGAGCGCGGTGCCGAGGATCCCGGTGGCGGTGATCAGCGCGGCGGGCAGCCGCAGCGCGAACAGCGAGCCGGGCGCGGCGGTGTCGATCGCGGCGGCCAGCAGCGGGACCAGCGGCTGCTGGTCCATGTAGCCCCAGTCCGGGTGCCGCCCGGCGGCGATGAAGTACAGCTCGTCGGACAGCGGCCCGTACCGGTGGCTGAGCAGCACCAGCAGCAGGGCGGTGAGCCCGGCGATCAGCAGCACCGGCCGCAGGGCGAGCTCCCGCCCGGCGGTGCGCTGCGCGCTCGGTGCTGCCATGCCCACCCCCTGAACAGCTCCTCCGCGGCGGCGAGTCTAGGCCCGCGGTCGCGCGGGGTGGGCGAATTCGACCGACGACGGCCGGGTCGGCGCGGCGGTCAGCTCGGTTGCCGGGGGTGGGTCAGGAAGGTCCGCCAGGCGAGCTCCCAGGGGAAGCGGTGCAGGTGCCGGTCTCCGGTGCCGGGTTCGTGCTGTTCGTAGACCTCGGGGCCGGACAGCACCGCCACGCCCCACTCGGAGAGCCGTCGCATCGCTTCGCGCACGGCCGGGAACGCGATCTGCGCGCGGTTGGAGAACGGCATCGCCACCACGGGCTGCCCCTTGCCGACCGCCTCGACCAGCAGGCCCAGCGGCAGCGTGTCGGAGATGCCCGCCGCCCACTTCGCGAGGCTGTTGCAGGTGATCGGCGCGGCGATCATGCCGTCGGCCGGGGGCAGGGCGTCGGGAGCGGCCGGTGCCTTGTAGGTGCTGCGGACCGGGTGCCCGGTCTTCTCCGCGAGCGCCTCGACGTCCAGGAACCGCGCGCCGTCGGGAGAGGCGACCACGCACACCTCCCAGCCGTCGGCGTGGGCGAGTTCCACGAGCTTGCCGATGTCCCGGGCGGCGGGGGATCCCATCGCGAGCGCGTAGAGCACACGCCCTCCGCGCGCGCCGCGCCCCGTCAACGTCGCATGCCGCACCAGGCGGCGAAGTGGGACAGGCTGTTGGTCGAGCGCGCGTCGGAGGCGGCCAGCGACTGCACGGTCTCGTGCACCTGCGGGTGGAAGCGGGTGAGCTGCGGCGCGATCCGGCGCGCGGTCTGCAAGCACTCCAGCGAGCGGCGCCGGTCGCCGTGCAGCAGCCAGCCCCGGGAGAGGTCGATCCAGTAGTGCCCGCTGCGGCTGGGCGCGGTGTGCTCCGGCAGCGCGACGGTCGCCGCGCGGGTGACGGCGGTGGTGCCATCGGCGAGCTCCACCGGTACCGCGACGCCGTGGATGTCCACGTTGGTGGCGCCGAACTTGGTGCCGTAGTGGTTGGCCTCGTCCTGCCCGTCCCGCACCATCGCGCGGGCCTCCCGCAGGTGCGTTTCGGCGAGATCGGCGTCGGTGGTGCGGGCGGCGAGGATCGCCGCGCGCAGGTGCACCGCACCGCGCACGGCCGCGGTCGCGGAGGTGTCGGACCCGGATCGCAGCAGGTCCAGGGAGCGGTCCAGGGAGCGCAGCCCGGCGGTGTAGGAGCCGTCGAACAGCAGCACCAGCGCGTGATTCCACTCGGTGACCGAGCCGCGCACCGGATCGGCGCCGCGCGCGGCGGCGGCGCGGGCCCGCTCGTCGGCGAGGTGGCACAGGTCGAGGTGGCCGAGCCGGTAGAGCGCGATCACGGTGTAGGAGTAGGCGGTCGCGAGCAGTTCGTGCACCGAGGCGTCATCCGGGTGCTCGCTGGCCGCGCGGTGCAGGTGCCGGAGCAGGTCGGGCAGCGCCTGGACGGATTCGGCATGTCGGGTGCGGCGGTCCTGCTCCTTGAGCCGGGCCACCTCCGCGCGCAGGTCCTCGACGTCGCGGGGTTCGGTGTCGAGCTGCGGGTCGTCGCCCTCGACCAGCGCCTGCCGCAGCGCGGGCACCCCGGCCTGCTCGGAGGACGGAGCGGCCATCCGGGTGTGCAGCGGCTGGTCGGTGAGATCGGTGATGTTGATCGACAGCGCCCGGGCGACGGCGGCGACGAAGGAGTGGCTGGCCGCTCGCTCCCCGCGTTCGACCTTGCGCAGCAGGGAATAGGAAACGGCGGCCCGCACGGACAGCGCGCGCTGCGTGACCCCGTGGATCTTGCGCAGTTCGGCGATGCGGGATCCGATCCGAGTCGGATCGCCCGCCTCGGTGCCGTCCCCGGGACCCTCCGGGGCGATGTCGGTTTCCGCGTCGTCGTCGTGCGTCATGCTGCATTCCCCCTCGTGCGCTCGGACCACGAAACCGCACGGGTCCACCTCCGGGCAATCAGAAGCCCTCGGCTGTGGCGATTGTGTGGCACTCCGCTATCCGATTCCGGGCCACTGTCAGCGTATGCGATCAGCAGCTGAGAATCGGCGCGCATTCCTCCATTCCCGCCCGGGCGGAGCGGCGGAGGAGACGGGAGGAGGAGGTGTCGCGGACTCCGCCGTGCGGGCCTACCCGGAACTGGCGGGGCTGCACGACCTGCGCGCGGCCGGGTGGAGCTTCCGGGCGTTCGCGGACGACGACGGGGAGATCGGCGGCCTGGTCGGCTGGCGCGAGACCGCGGCGTGCCTGGACGTGCTCTGGATCTTCGACCAGCACGATTGCCGCGCGGCGCGATTCCTGCGCGCGGCCGCGGCGGACCCCGGCGACGTGTTGTGGGACCGCGCCGGGGACCTGACGACCTGCGTCGCGGCCCTGCTCGGCCTGCCCGGCGCCTGACCGGACGGCCAGGACCAGCGACGCGCGCGGGACGACCCGGCCGAGGGGGTGGGCCGGGTCGTCCGCGTTTTCCGGGCGGGATGGCCGCCCGGTCTCGCTCGTTCGGCCCAGCGCGAGCGACTCCCGAATGCGCGCGCGAACTAATATGATGGAAATCACATGATCGAATTTGATGAATTCGCGGCGCCCTCCTCGCTGGATTGATCGGCCGGGTTCGGATGTTGCCCCGGTGGTCCTGGTGGTGTTGTTCGGAAAGTGCTTTCCGGGTTGGGTGATCTGATTCCCGGGCCGCCCGGAATTGTCGTTCCGCGGCTCCGCGGCGGATCCCGGATGGACCCGGAGGGCGAATTCCGGTGAGCCGGTGGGGGTGTCGGGAATCGCGGCCGCGGAAGTGCCGGTGGGTCTGGCGCCGGGATGCGACCGCGCATTCCGGTCGGGGTCTTCCCGGCGTCCGGACCGGACGGTCGTGCGCGAGGTCCGAGCAGGTCGGACGCGCTCCGGTGCGGTCGTTCGGGCGAATGCCGCCTGCTCCGCCGGGCGGGCGCCCGCGAGGCCGCTGCGGGGTAGGCTCGAACTGGCTCCCGCGATCACTCCTGGTGTCGGTCCGGTGACTCCGCGGCGATCGGGCCGGGCGATTCGCCCGCGACGGGGAAACGGAGCCGGGAAAGCGAGGCCGCTGCCCGTCGGCCCGCCCGCGTCCCGTTCTCGGTCCCGGGGGCCGTTGCTTTACGCGGCAGTAGGCGAACGCCGGGCCGGAACGCTCCGGGAATGTCGCGAAAATGGGTGTTGCCCGAGCCCCGGTGTCCGTCCGCCCCTTGAGACGTGTTGGCGCTCGGCGTAGGAACGCCGCAGCGAGCTGTATCGTGCGTCACAGGGCTGAGCACGGGCTCGCGGACGCCCGCGAGCTGAAAGGGGAACGGGTCCATTGGCGACTACGAACGGGCACCAGCCGCCGGAGACCGGGACGGCCACCTCGCGCGGGGGCGGCCCGGGCCACGGCGTCGGCTCGGGCGGCGAACCGCGCAAGCTCAACCGCGTGGTGATCCGCTTCGCCGGTGACTCCGGCGACGGGATGCAGCTCACCGGGGACCGCTTCACCTCGGAGGCCGCGGCCTTCGGCAACGACCTCGCGACGCTGCCGAACTTCCCGGCCGAGATCCGCGCCCCCGCCGGCACCCTGCCGGGAGTGTCGAGCTTCCAGCTGCACTTCGCCGACTACGACATCCTCACTCCCGGCGACCGGCCGGACGTGCTGGTCGTGATGAACCCGGCGGCGTTGAAGGCGAACCTCGCGGACCTTCCGCACGGCGGAACGCTCATCGTCAACACCGACGAGTTCACCAAGCGCAACCTGACCAAGGTCGGCTACGCGGCCGATCCGCTGCACACCGGCGAACTCGACCCGTACGCGGTGCACCGCGTCCCGATGGCCGAGCTGACCAGGGCCGCGGCCGAACCCGCGGGCGTCGGGCGCAAGGACGCCGAGCGCGCGAAGAACATGTTCGCGCTCGGCCTGCTGTCCTGGATGTACCACCGCCCCACCGAGGGCACCGAGCGGTTCCTGCGCGAGAAGTTCGCCAAGAAGCCCGAGATCGCCGAGGCCAACGTGCTGGCCTTCCGCGCGGGCTGGAACTACGGCGAGACCACCGAGGCGTTCGCGGTGACCTACGAGGTCGCCCCCGCCACGCTGCCGAAGGGCACCTACCGCCAGATCACCGGCAACGTCGCGCTGGCCTACGGCCTGGTCGCCGCGGCCCGCCGCAGCGGGCTGCCGATGTTCCTGGGCACCTACCCGATCACCCCGGCCTCCGACGTGCTGCACGAGCTGGCCAAGCACAAGAACTTCGGCGTCACCACCTTCCAGGCGGAGGACGAGATCGCCGGGGTCGGCGCGGCCCTCGGCGCCGCGTTCGGCGGCTCGCTGGGCGTCACCACGACCTCCGGTCCGGGGCTGGCGCTGAAGTCGGAGACGATCGGGCTGGCGGTGACCCTGGAGCTGCCGCTGCTGATCTGCGACATCCAGCGCGGCGGCCCGTCCACCGGCCTGCCCACCAAGACCGAGCAGGCCGACCTGCTGCAGGCCCTGCACGGGCGCAACGGCGAGTCCCCGGTCCCGGTGCTCGCGCCGCGCTCCCCGGCGGACTGCTTCGACGTGGCGCTGGAGGCGGCGCGGATCGCGCTGCGCTACCGCACCCCGGTGCTGCTGCTCTCGGACGGCGCCATCGCCAACGGTTCCGAGCCGTGGCTGATCCCGGACGTCACGCGGCTGCCGGACCTGCGGACCACCTTCGCCACCGAACCCAACGCGCCCGACGGCTCCGGCGAGTTCTGGCCGTACGTGCGGGATCCGGAGACCCTCGCCCGGGACTGGGCGGTGCCGGGGACCCCGGGCACCGAGCACCGGATCGGCGGGTTGGAGAAGGCGGACGGCTCCGGCGGCATCTCCTACGACCCGGCCAACCACGACGCGATGGTTCGGCTGCGCCAGGCCAAGGTCGACGGCGTCGAGGTCCCCGACCTGGAGGTCGACGACCCGTCCGGGAACGCGCGGGTGCTGGCACTGGGCTGGGGTTCGTCCTACGGCCCGATCGGCGCCGCCTGCCGCCGGGTGCGCGGGCAGGGCCTCCCGATCGCGCAGGCGCACCTGCGCAACCTCAACCCGATGCCGGGGAACCTCGGCGAGGTGCTGCGGCGGTACGACGAGGTGATCGTGCCGGAGATGAACCTGGGGCAGCTGGCGATGCTGCTGCGGGCGCGCTACCTCGTGGACGTGCGCAGCCACACGAAGGTGGCGGGGCTGCCCTTCCAGGCGGAAGAACTCCAGAACGTGCTCACCGATGTGGTGCAAGGAGTGTCGGCGTGACGACCACGGACCTCGGACTGCCGGAGGTGGGCGGCCTGCACGGCGTGCCCACCAGCGACCAGAAGCAGACCGCGAAGGACTACAAGTCCGACCAGGAGGTGCGCTGGTGCCCCGGGTGCGGGGACTACATCGTGCTCAACGCGGTCCAGAGCTTCCTGCCGACGCTCGGGCTGCGCCGGGAGAACATCGTGTTCATCTCCGGCATCGGCTGCTCCAGCCGGTTCCCGTACTACATGAACACCTACGGGATGCACTCCATCCACGGCCGAGCCCCGGCCATCGCCACCGGCCTGGCCACCCAGCGGTCGGACCTGTCGGTGTGGGTGGTCACCGGGGACGGGGACGCGCTGTCGATCGGCGGCAACCACCTGATCCACGCGCTGCGGCGCAACGTGAACTTGAAGATCCTGCTGTTCAACAACCGGATCTACGGTCTCACCAAGGGCCAGTACTCGCCGACCTCCGAGGTCGGCAAGGTCACCAAGTCGACCCCGGCCGGCTCGCTGGACACCCCGTTCAACCCGGTGTCGCTCGCGCTGGGCGCGGAGGCGAGCTTCGTGGCCCGCACCCTCGACTCCGACCGGGCGCACGTGACCGAGACCCTGCGGGCCGCCGCCGAGCACCGGGGCAGCGCGCTGGTGGAGATCTACCAGAACTGCCCGATCTTCAACGACGGCGCGTTCGACGTGCTCAAGGACGCCGAGGAGAAGCAGCGCCGGATCATCCCGCTGCGGCACGGCAAGCCGATCGTGTTCGGGCCGGAGGACGCGCAGCAGGCGGTCGTGCGCGGGGCGGAGGGCGAGCTGGAGATCGCCGAGCTCGGCTCGGTGGACTCCTCGCGGATCGTGGTGCACGACGCCGAGCGGGTGGACAGCTCCTTCGCCTACGCGCTCTCGCGGCTCGGCGGGGTGAGCCTGGATCCCACGGTGACCGGGGTGTTCCGCTCGGTGTCCCGCCCGACCTACGACGACGCGGCCCGCGCGCAGACCACCCGGGCCGCCGAGGTCAACCCGCCCGACCTGCAAGCCCTGCTGGCCGGTCACGACACCTGGACGATCTGACCGTTCCCGCCGCGGCTCGGCACCGGCGACCGGACGTGAGCGGCGCTCGCGCCGATCAGCCGGGCCGCTTGCGGGCGACCAGGGTGTTGATCACGCGCGGGAGGTGCTCGCCGGAGAGCCAGAGGCTCAGCAGCAGCACCGACCAGGAGGCGCCGAGCGTCCAGCCCGCGAGCACGTCGGTGGGGGAGTGCACCCCCAGCATCACCCGGCTGAACCCGGTGAGGACCACGGCCAGCACCGCCGCCGTCACGGCGGCGGTGCGCGCCCACCGGGTGCTCAGCAGCCGGAGCCCGAACGCGCCGAGCATCAGGTACAGCGCGGCGGCGTGCGCGGAATGCCCCGAGGGGAAGCCGAAGCCGTCCTCGAGCACGAGCGCGTCCACCACCCGCGGACGCGGCCGAGCGATCATGATCTTGAACAGGTACACCGCGAGACCGGTGCCCGCCGAGGACAGCGCGAGCAGCAGCAGCGGCCCCCAGCGATGCCGCAGCACGCCGATGAGCACGCCCAGCACCAGGCTCACCGGCAGCACCACCAGCACATCTCCCAGCCAGGTCAGCACCGACAGCGCCCCCACCAGCGCCCCGGACCGCAGCTCCAGCGAGACGCGCAGCAGGTGCTCGTCGACCCGGATCACCGGACCGCCCCGGTAGACCTCCTCGGCCAGCTCGGCGAAGGCCCAGACGCCGAGCGCGCTCAGCAGCAACCCGAACGCCACCGGCAGCCAGGGATAGGCGGCCACGAGCTCGCGCAATCCCGCCGGTTCCGGTTCTCCGCCGTCCGTCGGCCGTCCGTCCTGCTCCGGTGGTTCCTGGTGGGAGACCGCGGCCACTGCTCAACTCCTAGGTGGGGGCGTGGATCCGACCGATCCTACCGATCCGCGCGAAACGGGCGGGCCGCTCACCCGGCGCGCGGCCTCCCGCATCGGGGGTAGCGGTGCTCACCCGCGCGCACGGTCCGGGGGGGCGACCCGGCGTGCGACGGTCCGCCGGAGGGCGTGACCAGGAGGGCGGGACGGCGATGACCCGGACAGAGCAGCGGCCGACCCGGCAGCGGGTGCCGCAGTCGCATCCGTACGTGCTGATGTACCACTCGGTGTCCGAGTACACCGACGACCCGTACCTGGTGACGGTGGACCCGTCCCGCTTCGAGCGGCAGCTGCGGTGGTTGCGGTCGCGCGGCCAGGTCGGGGTGTCGATGCGGGACCTGATCGCCGCCCGCCGCGCCGGGCGCGGCCGAGGCCTGGTGGGGTTGACGTTCGACGACGGCTACGCCGACTTCGCCGACACGGTGTTCCCGCTGCTGCGCCGGTTCGGCTGGACGGCGACGGTGTTCGTCATCGCCGGGATGCTCGGCGGGCAGAACGACTGGGATCCGGCCGGGCCGCGCAAACCGCTCATGACCGAGCACGAGGTCGCCCGGGTCGCCGCCGGCGGCATGGAGATCGGCTCGCACAGCGTCCGGCACCGCAGGCTCACCGAGCTCGGAACGGCGGAGCTGGCGGCCGAGGTGGGCAAGAGCCGCCCGCTGCTGCAATCGCTGTCCGGGCAACCGGTCGACGGGTTCTGCTACCCCTACGGAGCCGTCGATCCGGCGGTCGTGGCCGCGGTCCGCGAGGCCGGGTACGGCTACGGCTGCGCGATCTGGCGCTCCCCGCTGTCCGGCCCGCACGCGCTGCCGCGCACCTACGTCGGCGACCGCGACGGCACGCTGCGGCTGGACGCCAAGCGCGTCCGGCACGGCCTGACCGCGACCCGCGCGGCCGAGATCCCCGGACCGCGATTCCTGCGGTTTCGGTAGGGGCGCTACCGCCGTTGGAGGAGCAGTCCACCCCCGCTGCGCTGCGACTCTGGTTCCCGCGACGACACGGCCCGCGCGGCGGAGCGCGGCCACCGCAGGGAAGGCGCTACCGGGGGAGGAAACGTGACCCAGCACCACCTCGCGCTGGCGGTCAACGGCCGGGAACGGCTGCTGTCCGACCGGCTCGTGGCCTACCAGGACCGCACGGAGGAGGACGCGGTGCGGCAGGCGGCCGGGCTCAGCGCTCCCGTCCCGAGGGCCCGCCAGGAGGCGGTGGTGATCCTCGGTCTCGGCTACGTGGGCCTTCCGACCGCCTGCGAGCTCGCGGCCCGGCGCTCCAGCGTCGTCGGCGTGGACGTCAGCGCGCCCCGGCTGCGCGCGGTCGCCGACGGCGACGTGGACCTGCCCCCGGCCGAGCGCGGGGTGCTTCGGGAGGCGCTGGCCGACGGATCGCTGCGGCTCACGGCCGACCCCGGTGCGCTGGAGGAGGCCGACACCGTGGTGGTGTGCGTGCCCACTCCGGTCGACGAGGACCGGGTGCCGGACCTGGCGGCGATGCGCGACGCCTGCGCGACCGTGGTCGCGCGCGCCAGGGCGGGACAGACGATCATCCTCACCTCCACGACCTTCGTCGGCACCACCCGCGAGCTGCTGGTCGAACCGCTGAACCGGCGCGGCCTCGTGGTCGGCAGCCAGGTGCACGTGGCGTTCAGCCCGGAGCGCATCGACCCCGGCAACCACGACCACGTGCAGCGCGACACCCCGCGCATCGTCGGCGGCGTCACCCCGGAGTGCTCCGCCCGGGCGGCGCGGGTGATCGGCGACCTGACCGACTCCGTGTTCCTGGTCGGCTCCCCGGAGGCCGCGGAGCTCACGAAGCTCTACGAGAACATCTTCCGCGCGGTGAACCTGGCGCTGGCCAACGAGATGGCCGACGTCTGCGGCGTGCTGGCCCTGGATCCGATCGAGGTCACCCTCGCGGCGGGCACCAAGCCCTACGGCTTCCTCGGCAGCTTCCCCGGGCCGGGCGTGGGCGGGCACTGCATCCCCTGCGACCCGTACTACCTGCTGTGGCAGCTGCGGGAGCGGGGAGTGGCCGCGCCCATGATCGACCAGGCGATGCGCTGCATCGAGCGGCGCCCGGAGCAGGTCGTGCACCGCGCCGGTCAGCTGCTGGAGGCCGCGGGCGTCGCGGCGGCCGGGGCGCGAGTGCTGGTGGCCGGGGTGAGCTACAAGGCCGGGGTGCGGGACCTGCGGGAGTCCCCGGCGCTGCCGATCATCGCGGGGCTGGCCGCGCGCGGGGTGGACGTGCGCTACCACGATCCGCTCATCGACGAGCTCGTGCTGCCGGACGGGACCCGGCTGGCCGCGGAACCGGAGCCGCGCGGTGCCGACTGGGACCTCGTCGTGGTGCACACGGTGCACCCGGGTTTCGACTACTCCTGGGCCGGGGACTGCCCGCAGGTGCTGGACGCGACGTTCCAGTTCGACCTGGCCCCGCACCGGCAGGTCGTGTGAGGCGGGGATGCGCGCTCCGGAACAGGACGGGATGGACACCGCGACGCCCGCGGTGGTGTTCAAGCTGGATCCGAACGTCTTGCACCACGGCGGGCTCGGGCTGATCCGCAGCCTCGGGCGCGCGGGCGTGCCGGTGTACGCGGTGCACGAGGACCCGCTGGCTCCGGCCGCGCACTCCCGCCACCTGCGCGGGCGCTGGTGGTGGCGGCCCGATCCCGGGGACGCGGAGCGGATCAACCTGGGCCTGGCGACGCTGGCGGAGCGGCTGGGCAGACCGGCCGTGCTGTTCCCCACCGACGACGCCGCCGCGATCCACCTCGCCGAGCACGGCGCGGAGTTGCGGCACTGGTTCCGGTTCCCGGACCCGCCGCCGGAGCTGCCGCGCGAGGTCGCCGGGAAGTTCACGCTGCAGGACATCTGCCGCGAGCTCGGCGTTCCGACGCCGCGGGCCGAGCTGGTGCGCACCAGGGCCGAGGCCGCGGAGTTCGCCGCCGAGACCGGTTTCCCGCTGGTGGCCAAGCTCGCGACGCCGTGGACCTCGGGCGGCCGCGCGAAGGTGCGCAGCACCTCGATCCTGCGCGATCGCGCGGACCTGCGAGCGCTCGGGCAGGCGTGGGAGGAGCAGCGGTCGGGGCTGCTGATGCTGCAGGAGTACGTGCCCGGAGGCAGCGGCAACGACTGGTTCGTGCACGCCTACCGGGGTTCCGGCGGCTGCCGGCCCGCGTTCACCGGGGTGAAGCTGCGCTCCTACCCGGCGCACGCCGGGTTGACCACGCTGGGCCGGTGCGCCTCGAACACGGTGTTGCGCACCCAGGCGGTCGAGTTGTTGCGGCGCTTGGACTTCCGGGGCATCGCGGACCTCGACTTCCGCTTCGACCGGCGGGACGGCAGCTACCGGCTGCTGGACTTCAACCCCCGGCTCGGCGCGCAGTTCCGGTTGTTCCGGGATTCCGCGGGCGTGGACGTGGTGCTGGCCGCGTACCTGGACCTCACCGGGCAGCCGGTGCCGGAGGGACTGCCACCGGTGGGCCGCCGGTTCCTGGTCGAGAACTACGACCCGATCGGCGCGCTCGGTTACCGGCGGCGCGGGGAACTCGGGCTGCGCCAGTGGATCCGGTCGGTGTGGCGGGTGGAGGAGACGGCCTGGTTCGCCCGCGACGACCTCGCGCCGTTCGCGCTGATGTGCGGGTGGATGGGCGCGCGCGCCCTCACGCGGCGGATCGCCCCCCGGCCCGCCCGGGTCGTGGAACCCCCGCGCTACCGAGCCCGCGCGGAGCGGGTCGCGGGGTCCGGAGTTCGGCAGCGGCGACGGTCGCCGTATGCGGTCAAGGAGGGTCACTGATGAACGACACCGTCGACGTCGCCGTCGTGGGCGCCGGTCCGTACGGGCTGTCGCTGGCGGCGCACCTGCGCTCGGCCGGGGTGAGCTACCGGCAGTTCGGCGTTCCGATGGACCTGTGGCGCAGCAGGATGCCGCGGGGCATGTACCTGAAGTCGCAGGGCTTCGCGTCGAACCTGTCCGATCCGGACCGGTCGCACACGCTGCGGAACTTCTGCCGGGAGACCGGACGCGGCTACGCGGACTACGGCGTGCCCGTCTCGCTGGACACGTTCACCGCCTACGCGGACTGGTTCCGCGAGCAGCGCGGGCTCGAAGTGGAGGAGCTGCTGGTCACCGAGGTGGACCAGCGCGACGGTCGGTTCGAGCTGGAGCTCTCCGACGGCACCACCGCGCGGGCCCGCTCGGTGGTGGTGGCCGCCGGGGTGCAGCACTTCAGCCGGGTCCCGGAGGTCTTCGCCGACCTGCCGCCCGAGCTGTGCACGCACAGCTCGGAGCACACCGACCTCGCCCGCTTCGAGGGCTCCTCGGTGCTGGTGATCGGCGCCGGGCAGTCCGGGCTGGAGTCCGCGGCGCTGCTGCACGAGCAGGGCGCTTCCGTGCGCCTGATCGCCCGCGCCAGGGACGTGGCGTGGAACGGCAGGCCGCTGCTGCCGGACCGGCCGCTGCTGCGGCGGATGCGGGAGCCGGAGGCGGGTCTCGGTTCGGGCCTGTCCACGTGGTTCTACTCCGAGCACCCCGACCTGTTCCGGCGCCTGCCCGAGCGGCAGCGGATCTTCCGGGCTCGCACCGCGCTGGGCCCGGCCGGCGCCTGGTGGCTGCGCAGCCGGGTGGAGGGCGTGCTCCCGGTGCACGTCGGGCACACCGTCGACTGGGCGAAGACGGTGGGCGAGCAGGTCAGGTTGGGGGTGCGGACCTTCGGCGGAGGTGGCCGCGAGTTCACCGCGGACCACGTCCTGTGCGCCACCGGGTACCCGCCGGACCTGGAGCGCTTCGGCTTCCTGAACCCCAGGCTGCGCAGCCGGCTGCGGACGGTGGGCCGGACTCCCCGGGTGGACGGCCACTTCGAGTCCTCGCTGCCGGGGCTGTTCTTCGTGGGCGCGGCCGTCGCACCGAGCCACGGCCCGGTGATGCGGTTCGTCTACGGCGCCGATCACGCGGTCCGGCGGGTCGCCGCGCGGATGTCCGGCGCGCGCACCAGGTCGCTCGCCGGGGCGGCCGGATGAGCGTCGCCGACCTGCGGTCCGGCCCCGGCCCGGCCTCGTGCGCCGTGCGTTCCCCCGCGCTGACGGGCGAACGCGCGGTCCCGAGGTCGCTGCTGGTGCTGCTGTGGCCGCTGGTCGACGCGGCCGCGCTGCTCGCGGCCGCGATCGCGGCGGGCGCCCCCGGTGCCCTCGCCGCGCCCTACGCGGTGGTCGTGCTCGGTTCGGTGGCGGCGGGCGGCGGGCACCGGACGCGGCTGTGCCTGCGCTTCGGGGACCAGGTCCCCTGGCTGGCGTTGACGGCCGCGGTGCCCGCCGCGCTGCTGCTGCCCTGGACGGGAGCCGGGTGGCTGGCGCCCGCCGGAGCCGCGGCGCTGGTGCTGGGCCGCTGCACCGGAACGGCGGTGCTGCGCGGGGCGCACCGGCGGGGACTGCTGGTCGAGCGGGTGCTCGTCGTCGGTTCCGGGCCGGTCGCCCAGCGACTGTGCCGCGCCGCGCGGGAGCACCCGGAGCTCGGGCTGCGCGCCGGCCTGCTCACCGACGGCGCTCCGGGAGCGGGCGCGCTGGGGCGACCGGCGCAGCTCGCCGAGCTGGTCGACCGGCACCGGGCCACCCGCGTGCTGCTCTGCCCGGGGGAGACCGCCGCCGATCTGGTCTCGATCGTGCGCGCCAGCCGCCCGCTGCCCGCCGACGTGCTGCTGGTGCCCGGAACTCCCGAGCTGGGGGTCGCGGTGCCGCAGCGGCTGCTCGACGAGGTCTGGGGAGTTCCGCTGGTGCCGTTGCGCCGCTTCGCGCACACCGCGGTGGCGGCCGGGGTGAAGCGGACCTGCGACGTGCTGCTGGCCGGGGTGCTGCTGGTGCTGCTGGCCCCGCTGCTGCTGGTGCTGGCGGCGGCGGTGCGCCTCAGCGGGGGCGGGGCGGCGCTGTTCCGGCAGCGCCGCGTCACCGGGCCCGGCCGCTCGGCCACCGTGGTCAAGCTGCGCACCCTGCCCGGCGGCACCGAGCAGTGCTGGTCGGTCCGCGGCCGGGACAGCACCCCGCTGGGCCGCTGGCTGCGCGGTACCCACTTCGACGAGCTGCCGCAGCTGGGCAACGTGCTGCGCGGCGAGATGTCCGTGGTGGGCCCGCGCCCGGAGCGGCCCTGCTACGCCGAGCGCTTCGCCCGCGAGATCCCGCGCTACCGCGACCGGCACCGGGTTCGGGGCGGGATGACCGGGTGGGCGCAGGTGCACGGCCTGCACGGGGACACCTCGATCCCAGACCGGGCCGAGTTCGACAACCGCTACATCGAGAACTGGACGCCGTGGCTGGACGTCGTCGTCGTGGCCAGGACGGTCGGCATCGTGCTGGCCACCGCGATGGGGGGAGGACAGGAATGAAGGTTCTGCACGTGATCACCGGCCTGGGGGTCGGTGGGGCCGAGCTGCAACTGCGCTCGATCCTGCAGCACACCCGGCACGACTCGGAGGTGCTCTCGCTCTACAACCCGGGCGACGTCGCAGGCATGATCCTCGGGGACGGGGTGCGGGTGCGCGACCTCGGCATGACCAGCAACACGCAGGTGGGCGCCGTGCTGCGGCTGCGCGCGCTGATCCGCGGCGGGGGCTACGACGTGGTGCACACCCACCTGTACCGGGCGTGCGTGTACGGCAAGGTCGCCGCGCGGCTGGCGGGCACGCCGGTGGTGGTCGGCACCGAGCACTCCATCGGCGAGACGCATCTGGAGCGCAGGCGGATGACCGCCGGGGTGCGCGGGCTCTACCTCGGCACCGACGTCTTCGCGCAGCGCACCATCGCGGTGTCCGAGACGGTGGCGGGTCGGCTGGCCGGCTGGGGGATGCGCCCCGAGAAGATCACCGTGATCCCGAACGGCGTGGACTTCGGCCGGGTCGCCTTCGACCCCGACGCGCGTTCGCGGGTGCGCGCCGAGCACGGCATCGACGAGCGGGCGCACGTGGTCGGCGTGCTCGGCAGGCTGGACCCGAACAAGCGCTTCGACCTCGTCATCGAGGCCGCGGCCCCGCTGCTGGGCGAGGGCGCGAAGCTGCTCGTCGTCGGCGGCGGCGCCGAGCGGGAGAACCTGGAGGCGCTGGCCGCGAACCTCGGCGTCGCCGAGCACGTGGTCTTCACCGGGGAGCGCCACGACGTCTCGGCGATGCTGTCGGCGCTGGACCTGTTCGTCGCCTCCTCCAAGCAGGAGACCTTCGGCCTGTCGGTGCTGGAGGCGCTGGCCAACGGGATGCCGGTGCTCTACACGACCTGCCCCGCGCTGGAGGGCGTGCACACCGACCGGGCCCGGCAGGTGCCCGGGGACGTGGACGGGATGCGCGAGGCGCTGGCCGCCGAGGTGACCGACCGGAGGCCGCGCGGCGACGTGCCCGCGATCCGGGAGCTCTACGGCATCGAAGCGGTGACCGCGCGGATCGACGACCTCTACGAGCGGCTGCGCACCGGCGGCGGGCGCACCGCCCGGCCGCTGGCGGCCGAGCAGGGCGGAAAATCGCGATGAGGGCGCTGGTCACGGGAGCCGCCGGGTTCATCGGCTCGCACCTGGTGGAGCGGCTGCTGGCCGACGGGCACGCGGTGATCGGGGTGGACGACCTCAGCACCGGCGGCCGGGCGAACCTGCCCGGGCACGCGGCCGAATTCCGCTTCGTGCAGGGCACCGTCCTCGACGCGTCGCTGATCGACGACCTGGTGTCCGAAGTGGACGTGGTCTTCCACCTGGCCGCCGCGGTCGGCGCGTTCGTCATCCAGGAGCGCACCCTGCGCAGCCTGCTCACCAACGTGCACGGCACGGAGAACGTGCTCGATTCGGCGCACCGCAACGGGGTCCGGGTGTTGGTGGCCTCCACCAGCGAGATCTACGGCAAGAACACCAAGGTCGGCCTCACCGAGTCCGACGACCGGTTGGTCGGCTCGCCGCTGAAGACCCGCTGGACCTACTCCGAGGCGAAGGCGATCGACGAGAGCCTCACCTGCTCCTACGTCCGCGAGCTCGGACTGGACGCGGTGATCGTGCGGCTGTTCAACACGGTCGGCCCTCGCCAGAGCGGGCGCTACGGGATGGTCATCCCGAGGCTGGTGAACCAGGCCCTGCACGAGCGGCCGCTGACCGTGTTCGGCACCGGGCGCCAGGTCCGCTGCTTCTGCCACGTGCAGGACGTGGTCCCCGCGCTGGTGCGGCTCGCGCAGGCGCGGGAGGTGAACGGGATCGCGGTCAACCTCGGCAGCACCGAACAGGTCTCCATCCTGGAGCTGGCCACCCGGGTGCTGGAGCTGACCGGCTCGGGATCCGGAATCGTGAAGATGTCCTACGAGGAGGCCTACGGCGCCGGTTACGAGGACCTGCAGCGCCGCGTGCCGGACTGCACCCGGGCGCGGGAGCTCATCGGCTTCCGCCCCGAGCGCACGCTCGACGACATCATCCGGGCGGTCATCGACGAGCAGACGCGCACCGCGCAGGTCGTGACCGCCTAGCCCGGGAGAGCCATGCAGGACGACGGAGTGCGGGAGGGACAGCGGGATGCGACGACGGGAGTGGAGCCCGGCGGGGGCCGCCCCGGGCTGGGGGCGAAGGTGGCGGCCTGGTGGCGGGGTCTGCGCCCCGGGGCCGGCGCGGGGCGATCGGATCCGGGACCGGTGGGGCCGTGGCTGCTGGACTCCGAGCCCAGCCCCCGGGCGCGCCGGGTCCGCAACTTCGGCGGCTCCCTCTGGTTCCTCGCGCTCATCGCGCTCGCCGCGCTGCTGGTGGTGGTGATGGCCGTGCCGCGCATGATGGCGCCGTCCAAACCGGACACCCTGGTGGTGGCCTCGTTGCCGTTCTGGAACCTCGGCAACGGCGTGCAGACCGTGGTGGCCAACCGGGACTCGGTCAACGAGGTCTCGCCGTGGATCTACGGGCTCGGACCGGACGGCCGGATCATCCACCAGTTCCCGCCGGAGCGCGCCGCCGAGGTCACCGAGCAGGTCGGCTCGCTGCGCGACGCGGGAGTGCCGATCGTGGCCTCGCTGGCCAACATCACCGACGGCCGGTGGGCCTACGAGCCGGTGGCGCAGGTCCTGCACGATCCGCGGCTGCGGCACCGCCACGTGCGCGAGATCGTCGCGCTGGTCGAGCGGGAGGACTACGAGGGGATCGACATCGACTACGAGAACCTGCGCGGCGCGGACCGCGAGGTCTTCAGCGCCTTCGTCACCGAACTCGGCGCCGCGCTGCACGAGCGGGGCAAGACGCTGTCGGTGGCGGTGTTCGCGAAGGCGAGCGACGCGGGTTACGACGAGCGCAACCAGGCGCAGGACTACGTCGCGATCGGTCGGTCCGCCGACCAGGTCCGGCTGATGGGCTACGACTACCACTGGGGGACCTCCGGGCCCGGGCCGGTGGCCCCGATCGGCTGGGTGCGGGAGGTCGTGCAGTACGCGAAGTCCACGATCCCGGCGGAGCGGATCGTGCTCGGCGTCCCGCTCTACGGCTACGACTGGGTCGACGAGCGGGGCTCGAACGTCACCTGGCTGCAGGCGTTCCAGCTCGCCACCCAGCACCGCGCCGAGACCCACTACGACCCGCGGAGCCAGACGCCGTGGTTCCGCTACACCGACGAGCGGGGCCGCGAGCACGAGGTGTGGTTCGAGAACTCGGTGAGCTCCAAGGCGAAGTTCGAGGTGGCCCGCGGCGCGGGGATCCGCGGGGTCTACCTGTGGATGTACGGCTACGAGGACACCGCCACCTGGAACCGGCTGGCCGAGAGCCTGCCGGTCGGCGAGTGAGGGGGAGCGGGCGATGATCCCGTGGTGGGTGCTGGCGATCGTGGTCTTCGGCGCGAACTTCACGCTCTGGGGACTGATCGGGTTGCTGCGGGTGCTCGACGGGCGGATCGGCGCGCTGGCCGGCCGGCTGCGGCCGCACCGGGCGACGGTGGCGGATCTGCAGGCGCACCGGGAGAAGATGGATCTGCCGGGGAGGCACCGGCTGCGGCGGGCGACCAACCTGAAGATCACCGACGTGGCGGTGCTCATCGCCGCCCACGACGAGGAGCTGGTGATCCGGGACAGCCTGCGCGCGATCACCGCGCTGGTGCCGGTCAAGCAGGTGCACGTGGTCTCCGACGGGTCCGCTGACCGCACCGTCGAGTACGCCCGCCGCGCCGGGGTGAACGTGATCAGCACGGAGCGGAACGTGGGCAAGGCGGGGGCGCTGCAGGTCGGCATCCAGCGCTTCCGCCTGGTCCGCCGGTACCGGCTGGTGATGCTGCTCGACGCCGACACGCGGGTGGAACCGGGCTACTTCGGCGCCGCGCTGCCGCTGTTCGACGACCAGCGGGTCGTGGCCGTCGCCGGGTGCGTGCGCACCTCGTGGCGGGACCGCTCGCTGTCCTTCGCGGGCCGGGTGGTGGCCTTCCACCGCCAGCGGATCTACTCGATGACCCAGTACCTGCTCAAGTTCGGGCAGACCTGGCGGCACGTCAACGCCACCCACATCGTCCCCGGCTTCGCCAGCATCTACCGCACCGACGTGCTGCCCAGCATCGAGGTGAACCCGCCGGGCCTGGTCATCGAGGACTTCAACATGACCTTCGAGGTCTACCAGAAGCGGCTCGGCAAGGTCGGCTTCACGCCCTCCGCGGTGGCCGCGACGCAGGACCCCGGCACCCTGCGGGACTACGTGCGGCAGTCGAAGCGGTGGTCGCTGGGCCTGTGGCAGACGGTCCGCAGGCATCCGCCGAAGTGGAACCTGTTCACCGCGATGCTCACGCTGCTGCTCCTGGAGCTGCTCACCAGCGGGATCATGCTGGTGCTGCTCCCGCTGGTGCTGCTGGTGCTGCTGGTGCCGGAGCTCGCGGGCGGGGTGCTGGCGGTGCCGTGGTTCGCCGCGGTGCACGAGGCCGTGTCGGGTTACCTGACGGTGCCCGCCCTGGTGCTCGGGATCGTGCTGCCGGACCTGCTGCTGACCTGCGTGGTGTCGCTGATCCAGCGGCAGCCGAGATTCCTGCTCTACGCCTGGATCTTCCTGCCGATGCGGGTGCTCGACTCCGCGATCGCGCTCTCGGCGCTGCCGCTGGCCTGGTGGTCGCGCTCCAGCGGCCGCTGGAGCAGCCCGCGCCGGCACCGCCTCGATCCGGCCGTCGAACCCGCCCCGGCGGACCCCGGCGCGCGGGCCGGATGATCCCGCGCCCGCGTCCGGGTTCCCCGGACGAGCTCGTGCAGCTGGACGAGGACTTCTCCGGCGCCGCGCACCACGCTGAGGGGGTGACCGTGCTGCGGCTGTTGATGGTGGACGACCACCTCATGCTCACCGAAGCGCTGAGCGCCCGGCTCTCCGAGGCCGGGGACCTGTGGGTCGTCGGCCGGTGCGCCACCGACGACCCGCGCCTGCCGGCGATGGTGGACCGGCTGCGCCCGGACGTCGTCACGCTCGACGTCGCGCCCGTGGGCAACACCGGCGATCTGGTGCACGAGGTGCTGGCGCGCAGGCCCGCGACGCGGGTCGTGGTGCTCACCGGCGGCCTGGACGCGCAGCGGGCGGCGGACGCGGCCCGCGCGGGCGCGACCGGGTGGGTGCCCAAGGAGTGCGGGGTGGAGGAGCTCACCACCGTGCTGCGCGGGGTGTCCCGCGGGCACGCCTGGTTCCCGCCGGAGCTGCTCGGCGAGGTGCTGCTGCGGCTGCGCGAGGACGTGGCGCGGGCCGGGCGGCGGGACGGGCCGCTGGACGTGCTCAGCGACCGGGAGCGCGACGTGCTGCGCGGCATGGTCGAGGGCAAGCGCGGCTCGCTCATCGCCGAGGAGCTGCGGATCTCCGCGGAGACCGTGCGCACCCACACCCGCAGCATCCTCGGCAAGCTGCGGGTGCACTCGCAGCTGGAGGCGGTGAGCGTGGCGGCCGCGGCGGGCCTGCGGACCGGTCCCGCCGGACAGCTCCCGCCCGCCGCGCCGGACCAGCGATGAGCGGCCCGCTGCGCGTCGCCGCGGTGATCACCCGGCTGGAGGGCGGGGCGGGCGCGATGGCGTTGCGCGGGGCGCGGGCGCTGGATCCGCGCGAGTTCGCGGTCACCGTGATCACCGGCAGCGGGCGCCGGTTGTGCGCGGAGGCCGCCGACTCGGGGCTCGACGTGGTGCTGGAGTCCGCGCTGCGCGCCCCCGTCTCGCCCGCCGCGGACCTGCGCGCGCTGCGCCGCCTCACCGCGCTGCTGCGGGGCGGCGCCTTCGACGTCGTGCACACGCACTGCGCGAAAGCCGGGGCGCTGGGCCGGCTCGCGGCGCACCGCGCCGGGACCGACCGGATCGTGCACTCCTACCACGGTTTCCCGTTCCACGAGTTCCAGCGCGCTCCGCTCCGCCGCGCCTACCTGGCGGTGGAGCGGGCGCTGGGGCGGATCACCGACGTGGCGCTGTGCGTCGGCACCGGAGTGGCGGTGGAGGCGGTGCGGCGCGGCCTGATCGCCCCGGAGCGGGTGCGCACCACCGGCGTGGCGGTGCCACCGGTGCCGCTGCGCCCGGGACGCGCCCGTCGCCTGCTCGGCCTGCCACCGGCGGCGGTGGTGGTCGGCTCGGTGGGCAGGCTCGTCCCGCAGAAGGCCCCCGAGGACTGGGTGCTCGCACTGGCCCGGCTGCGCACCCCCGGGGTGCGGGGGGTGTGGGTCGGGGACGGGGACCTGGCCGAGCGGGCGCGGGCGGCTGCCGACCGGCTCGGCGTGCCCGTCGATTTCGCCGGAGATCGCCCGGACGCGGCGGAGCTGGTGCAGGCCTTCGACGTGTTCGCCCAGTCCAGCCGGTACGAGGGCCTGCCCCTGGCGGTGGTCGAGGCGATGCGCTGCGGGGTGCCCGTGGTGGCGACGGCGGTCAACGCCGTGGGCGACGTGGTGGTGCCGGGTGTGACCGGTCTGCTGGTGCCGCCGGCCCGGCCGGAGCTGCTGGCCGGGGCGGTGGACGCGCTGCTGGCCGACCCGGCCGGGGCCGCGCGGTTGGCCGCGCGCGCCCGCGAGCGGGTGCGCGCCGCGCACACCGAAGCCGGGCTGGCCGACGAGATCGCGGCCGCCTACCGCCCCGTCACGCCCGCCACCGCCGGGTCCGCGCTGATGGGTGCGGCGGGAGGAACCCCTGTGACCTGTGGTGACCGTCATCCCCTGAACGAATGAGTCTGCAACGAGCCGGTGCCGCCGCCGCGACTCCCCGGTTAGCACGGCGGGCCCGAGCCCGGCCGTGACGACTCGGAGCGGAGGGGAGCGGTGGTGCGAACCGGATCCTTGCCCGCGCCCGCGCCGCGGGGAGCGGACGTCGGGCTGCGGGGCCTGCTGCACGACCTGGGGCACGGCCTGACCACCGTGTCCTACCTGGCCGAGGGGCTGCACGCCGAGGACGAGCTGCCACGGGCGGCGCGGGAGCGGCTGGAGGTGGTGCGCCGGGAGCTGGCGCGGCTGCTGGACCTGGTCGCCACCGGAGCCGCGCCGGGCGACCCGGTACCGGTGGAGCTGCGCGGGCTGCTCACCCAGCTCGCCGACGCGCACCGCCGCGAAGGGGCGCCGCAGGTGCGGTTGCGCCCCGGCGGGCCGGTGACCGTCCTCGCGGACGCGACGGCGGTGTGGCGGATGCTGGCGAACCTGGTGCAGAACGCGGTGCGCGCGGCCGGGGCGGGCGGCGCGGTGGAGCTGGGGATCGTCCGAGACCGCCCGGATTCGGGCACCGCGACGGTCGAGGTCCTCGACGACGGACCCGGCCTCGGACGCGGCCCGGCCGGCAGCGACGGGCTCGGACTCGGCATCGTGACCCGCCTCGCGCGGGCCTGCGGGGCGCGGCTGCGGCTGGACCCGGCGCCGAGCGGGGGGACGCGGGCGCGGCTGGTGTTCCCGGCGGCGTGAGGCCGCGCGGCGGGACCGACGGACGGATGGGGGACTGCGATGGGGGACGGTTCGACGCGGGTGCTGCTCGGCGACGACCACGCGATCTTCGTGGACGCGCTGGTCTCTGCGCTGTCGGTGCGCGGGTTCCCGGTGGTCGGCACCGCCGGGTCGCTCGCCGCCACGGTCGCGGCGGTCGGCAGGCTCGCGCCGGACATCTGCCTGCTGGACCGGTTCTTCGGCGACGGCGACGGCGTCGAACGCCTCGGCGAGGTGCGCGCGGCCGGGCCCGGGACCAAGGTCGTGGTGCTCACCGCCGACGGCGACGCCCGGGGAGTGCGCGGTGCGCTGGCCGCCGGGGCGGCCGGCTACGTGAACAAGATGTGCGGCCTGGAGGTCCTGCTCGACGCGCTCACCGCCGTCACCGCCGGGGAAACCGTGGTCTCGCTGGCCGCCACCCGCGTCCCGGCCCAGCAGCAGCGCGGCGAGGCCCTCGACGCCCGCAGGCTCGCCTCCTACCTCACCGCCCGCGAGCGCGAATGCCTCGGGATGCTCACCGAGGGCGCCCAGACCGCGAAGATGGCGAGGTCCCTCGGCGTCTCCCCGGCCACCGTTCGCACCCACGTGCAGGCGGTCCTCACCAAGCTCGGCGTCCACTCCCGCCTGGAAGCGGCCTCCCTCGCCCTCCGCCACGACCTCCTCGCCCCCGCCGACGGCTGACTGGCGCGATCGGTCTCGCGGCCGGAGGCGCGAACGTGCGGGGCACCGGTGCGCCGTCAGGTCAGGGTCGCTTCGACCAGGTGGGGTCCGGGGGTGGTGCGGGCGCGGTGCAGGGCGGCCACGAGCTCTCCGGCGGTGCTGGCGCGGGTGGCCGGGACGCCGAAACCGGTGGCCAGCGCCACCCAGTCGACGCCCGGGGCGCCGAGGTCGGTCATGCCGGTGGCCGACCGGCCGGGTTCGCGCACGCCCGCGCGGTGGAGCTCGGCCTCCAGGATGCGGTACCGGGAGTTCGCGCAGAGCACCGTCGTCACGTTCAGGCCCTCCCTGGCCTGCGTCCACAGCCCCTGCGGCGAGTAGGCGGCGCTGCCGTCGGCCTGCAGGCCGATCACCGGGCGGTCCGGGCAGGCCAGCGCGGCCCCGGTGGCCACCGGGATGCCCATGCCGATGGCCCCGCCGGTGAGGCCGAGCTCGGTGTGGGCGGGCGCGGCGGCGGCCAGCTCGGGGTAGGCCGCGGAGGAGGTGATGCCCTCGTTCACGACGATCGCGCCCTCGGGTTGGGCGAGCGCGACGGCGGCCGCGAGCGACTCGGCGGTCAGCGCTCCCTCCGGCCGCACCGGCTCGGGCCGCTCCCGGGCGGGTGGCCCGGCGGCGGCGCCGACGGCCTCGGCCAGCGCCGCGAGTGCGCCGAGGGCGTCCTCCTCGGCCGTCGCCAGCGGGTGAACCTGGACGTGCCCGGGGACCGGGACGCTCGAACCGCCCGGGTAGCCGAAGAACGACACCGGCACACCGGTGCCGACCAGCACGAGGTGGGTGAACTCCGCGAGCACCGCGGAGACGTCCTCCGGGAAGTAGGGCAGCGAGCGCGCGACGGGCACGTCCGGGCCGCGCTCGATCCGCGCCGGGCTGCCCTCGGCGAACACCTCCCCGCCGACGGCGGCCGCGACGCGGGCCGCGTCGCGCAGCCCGGCCGCCCCCAGCGCGTCTCCGCCGAGCAGCAGTGCGGGCCGCGCCGCTCCCGACAGCAGCCGCGCGGTCCCCTCGATCCGCTCGTCGTCCACCCCGGCCGGGCGCGGATCCGGCAGCGGGCCGGGGGCACCCGCCGCCCGCTCCCACTGGTGGTCGGCGGCGACGACGAGGGTCGCGGGCATCCGCTCGCGCAGCGCGGCCTGGTGGGCCACCAGGAAGTCGGCCCCGGTCGTGGCGGCGCTGGTGGTGCGCCCGACCCAGCCGGAGACCGGTCGGGCCAGGGATTCGATGTCGGAAGCCAGCGGGGCGTCGGCGGCCTGGTGCCAGGTGGCGTGCTCGCCGACCACGTTGACCACCGGGGTTCGGGCGCGGCGGGCGTTGTGCAGGTTCGCGATGCCGTTGGCCAAGCCCGGTCCGAGGTGCAGCAGCGTCATCGCGGGGCGTCCGCTCATCCGCGCGTAACCGTCGGCGGCGCCGGTCACCACGCCCTCGGCCAGGCAGAGCGCCGTCCGGATGCCGCCCACCGAGTCGAACGCCGCGACCAGCGGCAACTCTGTGGTGCCGGGATTCGCGAAGCACACCTCGACCCCGGCTCGCCCCGCCGCCGCCAGCAGTCCCTCCGCACCGTTCACCCGGTTCTCCTCTCCTCGGCCGCCCCGATCATGCTCCAGGTGGTCGGCCTCGCGAACAAGCACCGGGGCCGCCGGTAGGGTGTCCCCGGACCGTGAAGGAACGTGATGGCAGGCGAATGCGGAACGTGAGACTGGGGCGGCGGAGCCTGCTGTCCTTGATGGGTGCGGCGGCGGTGGGCGCGGCCGCGAGCGCGTGCGGGCGGGCGGACTCCGGCGCCACGGCGGAGGTGCCGTTGCGCAGGCCGGTGCCGCGCACCCCGGCGCCGACCGGGCCCGCGCTGGTCGTCGAGACCGAGCGGTCCTACTACCGCGATACCGACGTGCAGCTCATGTTCGCCTTCCCGAACGGGATGGAGCGGACCGAGAACCTGCCCATCGTGCTGTACCTGCACGGCCGGGACGGGATGAACCCGACGCCGATCCCGTACGGCACGCTGAGCTCCCTGGAGACCGAGTACGCGGGCGGCTCCATCCCGCCGTTCGGCCTGCTCGCCGTGGACGGCGGGTTCAACTCGTACTGGACCGACGGCTCCGCCAACGGCGATCTGCAGAGCATGTTGCTGGAAGAGGTGCCGGCCTGGCTGCGCGCCCGCGGGCTCGGCGACCGGGACGGGTTGCCGTTCGCGGTCGCGGGGATCTCCACCGGTGGGTTCGGCGCGCTGAACTACGCCGCGGAGCGCAACGAGGTCGGGCTGCCGGTGGAGGCGGCGGCGCTGCTGGCGCCCGCGCTGCCGGTGACCTGGGAGATGATGCAGGAGAAGGGCGTGTTCGCCACCGAGCAGGAGTGGCACGCCGCGGACCCGCTGCGCCACACCGACCGGCTCGGCGAGACCCCGGTCGGCATCTGGATCGGTGACGTCGACGTCTACCTGGAGGGCTCCGAGCAACTGGTCCAGGAGTACGCCAACACCCCGGTGATGTCGGTGGTGCCCGGCGGCCACGACGGTGGCGTCTTCGACGTCGTCGGCGGCGACATGCTCCGCTTCCTGGGCACCGGGGTTTCCGCCGAGGGCTGAGCCGCTTCGCCCGAGCGGGAGACGCGCGGCCCCGGGCGGTCAGTCCGGGCGGTGCGCGATGAGGTGCTCCAGCAGGACGCGGGTGAGGCGTTCCGGGGCCTGCTCGGGCAACCAGTGCGAGACGTCCTCCACCATCTCGAAGCGGTAGTCGGCCTCGACGTGGTGCTCGGTGGCCAGCGCGGCCGCCGAGCCGAGCGCGGCGTCCTCGGTGCTCCAGACGTACAGCGTGGGCACCCGGACCGGTCCCGGCGATTCGCTGAACTTCGCCGCCCGGTACCAGTTCAGCGCCGCGTCGAGCGCCCCCGGTTCGCTGAAGCGCTGCACGTACTCCTCGACGTGGCTCTCGGGGACGCAGCGGTCGAACATCCGCCGCAGCCGCCGCGCACCGTCCTCCAGCAGCAGCCGGTCCGAACCGGGGCGGCGGAACACCTGCATGTACTCCGAGCGCCGCTGCTGGTCCTCGTCCTCGCGCAGCGCCCGCCCGAAGGCGTCCGGGTGCGGCACCGACACGGCGGTCAGCGTGGTGAGCCGGTCGGGGTGCGCGGCGGCGAACGTCCACGCCACGGCGGCGCCCCAGTCGTGCCCCACGAGGTCGAAGCGCTGCCAGCCGAGGCGGTCGGCGATGGCGAGCACGTCACCCACCAGCTCCTCCATCCGGTAGTCCGCGACCTCGGTCGGCCGGACGCGGGGGGAGTAACCGCGCTGGTCGGGGGCGACGGCGTGGCAGCCCGCGCCACCGAGCACCGCGAGCTGCTCCCGCCACTCGATCGCGGACTCCGGGAAGCCGTGCAGCAGCAGCACCGGCCGGTCGCCCTCCGAGCCCGCGCTGAGCGCGTCGAAGGTGCCGGCCTCGGTGGGAATCTCGATGTAGTCGGCCACGTCCCGCACTGTAGGGGACCGGCCCGACGCGCCGCGCGAGCCGGACGCGCGAACGGCCCGCCGGTGGTCGGCGGGCCGTTCGGTGGCGTGCTCATTCGGCGAGCCGGTAGCCCCAGCTGCCCTCGTGCACGTCGCCTGGACGCAGCACGATCAATCCGTCACCGGTGACGAAAGCGTTGGGCGCGCACGTCATCGGCTCCACGGTGATCCCGGAGCGGGGTGGGCGGTCGGCCTCCGGGGAGTCGTCGGTGTAGACCTGCAGGTAGTCGTGCGCGCGGTCCACCCACAGGTGCACCTCGCCGTCCGCCCGTCCGAATCGGACGGTCGCGTTGCCCGCCGCGTCCCGGGCCAGGCCGGTGAAAGCGGTGTCCATGACGGTGGCGCCGATCGGTCGCGCGGTCCGGTAGTCGAATTCGCTCCCAGCGACGGGCGCGGTGCCCGTCGGGATGAGCCGGTCGTCGGTCACGTAGCGGGTGTCGGCGGGCAGTTCGAGGACGACGTCGTCGAGGGCGCCGGTGCCCGCCGCCAGGTAGGTGTGGTTGGCGGTGGCGAACGGCGCGTTGCGCGGCCCGGTGTTGCGCGCGGTGAGCGTGCTGCGGATGCCGCCGGACTCCAAGGCGAACTCGATGCGGAACGCCAGCTGGAAGGGGTAGCCGTAGTGCGGGTGCAGGACGTGCTCCAGCACCACCGAGTCCCGGCCGTGGTGCGCCGGGGTCCACTCGGTGAAGCCCATCAGCCCGTGCAGCGCCGCTTCCCGCGCGGGCTCGTTGATCGGCACCTGCAGCCGCTCGCCCTCGAACTCGTAGCTGCCCCGATCGATCCGGTTCGCCCACGGCAGCAGCGTCTTGCCCTGCCAGCCCTCGCCGAGTTCGTCGGCCGGGTGGGTCAGCAGCATCTCGGTGCCGTCGACCTGCCAGGACAGCAGGGTCGCGGCGACCCCGGCCACCACGGCGCGGTGGCGGCCGGAGCGCAGCTCGTAGAGCCTGCCGTGCAGCGAGTCCCCCGCGGGGGTGGCCGAGGCCCGGCCGGATCCCCCGAAGGACGTCCCGGCGGCCGCGAGCCCGGCCGTTCCCGCCGCGGCCAGCGCCGCTCCGCCCAGTGATCGCCTGCTCCACGCGCGGGGCGTGCCGTGCTCCTGGGACATCGCCGTCCTCCTCGTTGCGGAATGCCCTCCGGCGAGGGGATCCCCGGCCGGCCGGGGGACCGGCCGGGGATCGGGTCACCGCGGCGTGCCCGCGTCGATCACGGCCCGGTTGGCCGCGCGCACCGCGTCCAGATCGGGCTTGAGGATCGCGCGGTCGTAGGTGAAGAAGCCGTTGACCTCGTTCTCCACGTCGGTGGTCTGGGTGTAGACCGAGGCCGACAGCCCCTTCTCGCCGATGATGCGCACCAGGTCGTCGTGCACCTCCTGGTAGCGGCGGGTCAGGTCCTCGCGGGTCTCGACGATCTCGTACGAGGAGGGCTCGCCGGGCCACAGGTGGCCCTCCTCGACGAGCCCGAGCCCGCCGTACTCGCCATCGACCGACGCGCGGTCACCGGTGACGTCCGGGGCGCCGGGGCCGACGTAGGTGTGGTCGTCGTAGATGTGCCCGGCGCCGGTGTCGGGCAGCGAGTCGCAGCAGTTGACGCCGCTGGCGGGGTTCACCAGGCGGGTCGGGTCCTGGGCCTGGACCCGCTCGGCGACGCGAGCGGTGTCGAACTCGCCCCAGCCCTCGTTGAACGGCACCCAGGTCACCACGGACGGCGCGTTGCCCAGCTGGTCGATGATCTCGGCGGCCTCGGCCTCGAAGTTCGCCTTCGCCTCCTCGTCCGGGGTCTGGCCGTTGACCAGTGCCGGGATGTCCTGCCAGACCAGCAGCCCGAGCCGGTCGGCGTGGGCGTACCAGCGCGCGGGCTCGACCTTGATGTGCTTGCGGACCATGTTGAAGCCGAGCTCCTTGGTCCGCTCCAGGTCGAAGCGCAGCGCTTCGTCGGTGGGCGCGGTGAAGATGCCGTCCGGCCAGTAGCCCTGGTCCAGCGGGCCGTGCTGGAACAGGATCTCCCCGTTCAGCGCGAGCCGCGGCCTGCCCCGCTCGTCCTCGACGAGCCCGATCGAGCGCATCCCGGCGTAGCTGCCGACCTCGTCCACCGGCTGCCCGTCGTCGCCGAGCAGCCGCACGGTGAGGTCGTAGAGGAACGGGTCGTCCGGCGACCACAGGTGCGGATCGGTCACGTCGAGCCGCACGTCCTGCCCGGACTCGCCGGTGGCGCGGGTGACCTCACCGCCGCCGGGCTCGCTGAGCACGACCTCGACCTGCCCGCCCCGCGAGCCCTCGGCGCGCACGAGGAGGCCGTTCGACGACAGCTCCGGGGTGATGGCGAGATCGGTGATGTGCGCGTCCGGGACCGGTTCGAGCCACACGGTCTGCCAGATGCCGGAGGCGCCGGTGTAGAAGATGCCGCCCGGCTCGTTGCGCTGCTTGCCGACCGGGAAGGGGTTCGCGTCGTTGCGGTCCTCGACCGAGACGCTCAACCGCTGCGGGCCGGAGCCGGTGACGGCGTCGGTGATGTCCGCGCTGAACCCGGTGAAGCCGCCCTGGTGGCTGGCGACCTCGCGACCGTTGACGCGGACGGTGGCCTTCTGGTCCACGGCGCCGAAGTGCAGCAGCAGCCGCTGCCCGGCCCAGTCGGCGGGCACCTCGAAGTCCCGCTCGTAGAGCATGTGGTCGTCGTGGCGCTGAACGCCGGACAGCCCGGACTCCGGCGGGTACGGGACGAGGATCTCCTCGGATGTCTCGGACGGCGGAGCGGCGGCACCGGCGAACTCCCACACCCCGTTGAGGTTCTGCCAGCGCTCGCGGGTCAGCTGCGGACGCGGGTACTCGGGCAGGGCGTTGCCGGGGCCGACCTCGTCGGTCCAGCGGGTCGCCAGCGGTGGTTCCTTCGGTTCCCATGCGGCGGGGGACGCCTGAGCGGGCATACCGGTCACGGTAGCGAGCACGGCGGCGCCGATCGCGGCTCCGACGCGGAACCGGACAGGTGATCGGCGGGTCAACGCGCGACGGTGCACGTGGCCTCCTGGTGGATTCGAACCGGCGGGAGGGGGACGACCTCGGGCGGCCTCGCGTCGATCGGTGCTGGCCCCCGGTGTCGCGGAGTCGGAATTCCGGGATGCGCCGGAAAAACCGGACGAAAGCGAAACCACAACAAGCAACAAGAATGACCACGAGCGCACGTGAAGTCAACGGCACCAGCCGAATGCCCGCGCATCGGAGCAACCCCGTGGATCTGAACGGTGGTGCCGGTTAGGTTGGGCGGCGAGCAGTGGATCGTCCGAACCGGACGGTGCGCGGCGGCCCCGAGTCGAGGAGGACGCGGACATGCCCCAGCCTGCCGGACCCACCACCCCCGGTGGCGTCGAGTTCCTCGCCGCGCGAGACCTGCTGCTGCGCCACCGCGAGGACTACGCGGCGGCCCGCGCGGAGTTCAACTGGCCGCGACCCGCCGAGTTCAACTGGGCGCTGGACTGGTTCGACACCATCGCCGACCGGCAGGACCGGGTGGCGCTCTGGATCGTCGAGGAGGACGGCGCCGAGCGGAAGCTGTCCTTCGGGGACCTGGCGCGGCGCTCGAACCAGGTCGCGAACTGGCTGCGCGAACGCGGCGTCGGCCGCGGCGACCGGCTGATCCTGATGCTGGGAAACCAGGTGGAGCTGTGGGAGACCATCCTCGCGGCGATGAAGCTCGGCGCGGTCATCATCCCCGCCACCCCGCTGCTGGGACCGGCCGACCTGCGCGACCGGGTGGACCGCGGCGCCGCCCGGCACGTGGTGACCACCACCGAGCACGCCGCGAAGTTCGCCGAGGTCCCCGGGGGCTACACCCGCATCGCGGTCGGCGGTGCCGAGGGCTGGCACCGCTACGCCGACAGCGACTCCGCTCCGGTGGAGTTCACCCCGGACGGCCCCACCCGCGCCGACGACCCGCTGCTGCTCTACTTCACCTCCGGCACCACCGCCCAGCCGAAGCTGGTCGAGCACACCCACGTCTCCTACCCGGTCGGGCACCTGTCCACGATGTACTGGATCGGGCTGGAACCGGGCGACGTGCACCTCAACATCTCCTCGCCGGGCTGGGCGAAGCACGCCTGGAGCAACGTGTTCGCGCCGTGGAACGCCGAGGCGACGGTGTTCATCCACAACTACGCCCGGTTCGACGCGGCCGCGCTGCTGCGCGAGATGCGGCGCTGCGGGGTGACGAGCTTCTGCGCGCCACCAACGGTGTGGCGGATGCTCATCCAGTCCGACCTCACCGCGCTGGCGACCCCGCCGCGCAAGGTGCTCGGCGCCGGTGAGCCGCTGAACCCCGAGGTGATCGAGCAGGTCCGCCGCGCGTGGGGCGTGACGATCCGGGACGGTTACGGTCAGACCGAGAGCAGCGTGCAGGTCGCCAACACCCCGGGGCAGGAGCTCAAGCCGGGCTCGATGGGGCGGCCGCTGCCGGGTTTCGAGGTGGCGCTGCTCGACCCGGCGACCGGGCAGGAGGCGGCCGAGGGCGAGATCTGCCTGCGGCTGGACCCGCGTCCGGTGGGACTGATGACCGGGTACGCCGACGACGCCGAGCGCAACGCGGAGGTGCTGCGCGGCGGTCACTACCACACCGGGGACGTCGGCTCCCGCGACGAGGACGGCTACATCACCTACGTCGGGCGCACCGACGACGTGTTCAAGGCCTCGGACTACCGCATCTCCCCGTTCGAGCTGGAGAGCGTGCTGCTCGAACACGAGGCGGTGGCGGAGGCCGCGGTCGTGCCCTCGCCGGATCCGATCCGGCTCGCGGTGCCGAAGGCGCACGTGGTGCTCGCCGCGGGGTGGGAGCCCGGCGCGGAGACCGCCCGTTCGATCCTGGCGTTCGCCCGGGAGCACCTGGCCCCCTACAAGCGGGTGCGGCGCCTGGAGTTCACCGAACTGCCGAAGACGATCTCCGGCAAGATCCGTCGCGTCGAGCTGCGGCGGCACGAGGAGGAGATCCACGGGAGCACGGAACCCGCCGGGGAGTACCGGGAGGAGGACTTCCCGGACCTCAGGTCCTGACCCGGGGGACGCGTGCGGCTGCCTGATCAGCGCGTGCGGCGGCCCCAGGAGCGGAGAACCTGAGCCGACCTGGTCCGGCGGCGGAGTCCGCGCGGTCCACGAGCCCGGGCCGCGCGAGGTGACCCTCCGCCGAGGCCCCGGAGCGTGAACGTCGACGAATCCGGCTCGGTCGGTGGCCGGCGGGCGCGGGCGCCCGACCCCGCCCAGCCGCGTCCCGGCGTCGCGCCCGGCGACTCGGGGGTGTCTTCCGACACGGGCTCGGAGGCCGCGCCGCGATCCGGCGGCGGCAGGAGCCGCGTTCCGAAATCCGGGTCCGGTCGCGAGCGGGGGAGGGCGGCGAATCGACGCCGGATCCCATGACTCGCCTTTCTCCCGATCGTCAATTCCGCGCCGGATCCTCCCCGAAAGAGCAGTTCCCGAAAAGCGCGGATGAGTCGGATCACCGCACTGGATCGATCGCGCGGGCCGTGCGATGACCGCTCTCTCCGCATTCGCGAGGACGCACCGCGGGGTTCCGGGTCCCGGCCCGGTCCGCGGGAGCAGGCGGGGGCCGCTCGCGCGGGCGCGTTCCGGCGGTGGTGCCGCCGTTCGAGTGGGTGGGGCGGCGGAGGATCGGACCAGTGGGGCCGTGCGCTGCGGTGACCGTGGGCGACGAGGGCGCGGCCGGCTGGATCGGAGCGGTGCCGGCGAGGCGCCCAGGGCGGCCCGGGCCTGGGGAAGTCCCCGGAAAAGTCCACCCAGGTCTGGTCTCGCAGCGGTGAGGCTCGTAACATCCGGAGCCCCCGGACCGATTCCACCGGCGCAAAAAGGGAAATCAGTCCCTCCCGCGAGCCCCCTCCTCGGAGTTTTGTGGGCATTCGCGGTTGCGCTATTCGATGTGGTCGTGGTAAGTGCTGCGGTCGCGATCATACACACGTCACCGCCGCCGCGCACTTATGCGATCGTGACATGCTCGCAAAAAGCCCGGAAAAGGCGCTGGTGGCAGCGCATTTTTTCACCCAGGGTGACGGCGCGAATCACGCTTATATCCCATTGCTGTGATCAGCGTCACTTCTCGATGAGCTTGCTTCGGCAACTCATTCGCATAGGTTGGTGACTCGACGCACGAATTCGCGTCGAAGCCGGTCGGCAATGGAGCCGGCTGAGTGCGAGGAACCGGCGCAGGTGCGCGGCCTGATTTTCTTCGGCCGCCCACGCCGGTGTGGAACTGCCGCCTTATTCGAGTGGCGGCCCCGCACGACCGCGAGTTGATCTCGGGGCGGATTCGCGCGGACCTGATGTGGTGCATGAGGCGCATGACCAACGCGAGCGGTGGGAGTGAAGCATGGCCAAGAGCGTGGACGACCTGGCGCGACACGGTGCACGCAATGGCGCGGTCGAGGACGCGGCCGAACTGGTGGCCCGCGAGGAGCAGGTCTTCGGCGACAATCCGTTGGAAGTGCGCGAATCCGATCACTACACGCACGAGTACGTGGGCGGGTTCGTCGACAAGTGGGACGACCTGATCGACTGGAAGAAGCGCTACGAGAGCGAGGGGCGCTTCTTCGTCGACCAGCTCAAGGCGCGCGGCGTGGAGTCCGTGCTGGACGTGGCGACCGGGACCGGTTTCCACTCGGTGCGCCTGCTGGAGGAGGGCTTCGAGACGGTCAGCGCTGATGGCAGCCCGCAGATGCTGGCCAAGGCCTTCCGCAACGGCCTGGACTACGGCGGGCACATCCTGCGCGTGGTGCACGCCGACTGGCGCTGGCTCAACCGCGACGTGCACGGTGAGTACGACGCGATCATCTGCCTGGGCAACTCGTTCACGCACCTGTTCTCCGAGCGCGACCGGCGCAAGGCGCTCGCGGAGTTCTACGCGATGCTCAAGCACGACGGCGTCCTGATCATCGATCAGCGCAACTACGACTCCATCCTGGACGACGGGTTCTCCAGCAAGCACACCTACTACTACGCCGGTGACGACGTATCCGCCGAGCCGGATTACGTCGACGAGGGGCTCGCTCGGTTCAAGTACACGTTCCCGGAC
Source organism: Saccharopolyspora antibiotica (assembly GCF_047200635.1). Taxonomy (NCBI): domain Bacteria; kingdom Bacillati; phylum Actinomycetota; class Actinomycetes; order Pseudonocardiales; family Pseudonocardiaceae; genus Saccharopolyspora; species Saccharopolyspora antibiotica. The sequence goes on from NZ_JBJZOI010000003.1 coordinate 246,474, forward strand.
AAGAGCGAGTTCTTCCTCAACATGTACCCGTTGCGGAAGAATTACGTCCGGCGTTTGCTTCGCGAGGTCGGATTCCAGCGAATCGACACCTACGGCGATTTTCAGGAAACCTACGCCGACGGGGACCCGGACTTCTTCATCCACGTCGCGGAGAAGAACTACCGCACCGAGGACGATCTCTCCGACATGTATTCCACGGCGGTGCACACCGCTCGGGACTACTACAACTCCGAGGACGCGGACAACTTCTACTACCACGTGTGGGGAGGCAACGACATCCACGTCGGCCTCTACAGCTCCCCGGACGAGGACATCGACGCCGCCTCCCGGCGCACCGTGGAGCGCATGACGAGCAAGGTCGAGATCACACCGCGGACGCGGATCCTCGACATCGGCTCCGGGTACGGTGGTGCGGCGCGCTACCTCGCCCAGACCTACGGCTGCAAGGTGGCCTGCCTCAACCTCAGCGAGGTGGAGAACGCCCGCAACGTCGAGTTCAACCGCGCGGCGGGCCTCGACCACCTCATCGAGGTCAAGGACGGCTCCTTCGAGGACATTCCGTTCCAGGACAACGCCTTCGACCTGGTGTGGTCGCAGGACGCGATCCTGCACAGCGGGGACCGGGAGCGGGTCCTGGAGGAGGTGACCCGGGTGCTGGGCAAGGGCGGTTCGTTCGTGTTCACCGACCCGATGGCCGCCGACGGCGCTCGCAAGCAGGACCTCGGCCCGATCCTTGATCGGCTGAACCTGGACACTATGGGTTCGCCCGGGTTCTACCGGCGCGAGCTGGCCCGCCTGGGCCTGCAGACGATCGACTTCGAGGACCTCAGCTCGTACCTGCCGGTGCACTACCAGCGGGTGCTGGATGTCCTCGAGGCACGCGAGTCCGAGCTGGCCGACCGGATCGGTGAGGAATATCGCACCAAGATGAAGCGAGGCCTGCGTGCCTGGGTGGAGTCCGGTAACGCCGGAAGCCTGGCATGGGGCATCATTCACGCCCGTGCATGATCATAAATGGTGCGCACGGCCGGTCCCGCTGGGCCGGTCGGCGGGATGCCAGTGAGTGGACACTCATGACATTCCTGCTGCCAGTGCGCAAGGATCGAAGCCGCCAAAGAAGCTGAGAGGTGAGGTTGAGCCGTGAGTGAGATCAACCGCAGGTTGTTCACCAGCGAGTCGGTGACCGAGGGTCACCCCGACAAGATCTGCGACGCGATCAGCGACTCCGTGCTGGACGCGATGCTGGCGCAGGACCCGCGCTCCCGGGTGGCGGTGGAGACGCTGGTGACCACCGGTCAGGTGCACGTGGCCGGTGAGGTCACCACCGACGCCTACGTCGACATCCCGACCATCGTCCGGGAGAAGATCCTGGAGATCGGGTACGACTCGTCGGCCAAGGGCTTCGACGGGAACTCCTGCGGCGTGAACATCGCCATCGGCGCGCAGTCCCCCGACATCGGGCAGGGCGTCGACACCGCCCACGAGAACCGCGTCGAGGGCGTCATCGACGAGATCGCCAAGCAGGGCGCCGGTGACCAGGGCCTCATGTTCGGCTACGCCTGCAACGACACCGACGAACTCGCGCCGCTGCCCATCACGCTCGCGCACCGGCTCTCCCGCAGGCTCACCGAGGTCCGCAAGGACGGCACGCTGCCCTACCTGCGCGCCGACGGCAAGACCCAGGTCACCATCGAGTACGCCGGTGACCAGCCGGTGCGCCTGGACACCGTGGTGCTGTCCACCCAGCACGCCGAGGAGATCGACCTCGACACCACGCTGTCCAAGGACATCAACGAGAAGGTCATCGCCCCCGAGCTGGAGCGCGTCGGCCTCGACACCACCGACCTGCGGCTGCTGATCAACCCGACCGGCCGCTTCGTCGTCGGTGGCCCGATGGGCGACGCCGGCCTGACCGGACGCAAGATCATCGTGGACACCTACGGCGGCATGGCCCGCCACGGCGGCGGCGCGTTCTCCGGCAAGGACCCGTCGAAGGTGGACCGCTCCGCGGCCTACGCGACCCGCTGGGTGGCGAAGAACGCGGTGGCCGCCGGGCTGGCCGGCCGCATCGAGGTCCAGGTGGCCTACGCCATCGGCAAGGCCGCACCGGTCGGGCTGTTCGTGGAGACCTTCGGGACCGAGAACGTGGACCCGGTCAAGATCCAGGCCGCGATCAACGAGGTCTTCGACCTCCGTCCGGCCGCGATCATCCGGGACCTGGACCTGCTGCGCCCGATCTACGCGCAGACCGCGGCCTACGGCCACTTCGGCCGCAGCGACGTCCAGCTGCCGTGGGAGAACACCGACCGTGCCGACGCGCTCAAGAGCGCGGCCGGCCTCTGATCAGGAACATGCGGCCGCGCGCACGGGCCGCCGCGGGGCGTGGCACGGCCGCGCCCCGCGGCCCGGTGCGGGGCAGGTTCCGAGAAGTTCGCGAGACCGGTGACCGACGATGTCACCGGTCGTCCGAGAGGGAGTTGTTGCAGTGCGGATTGCGGTGACCGGGTCGATCGCGACCGACCACCTGATGTCCTTCCCGGGCAGGATCGCCGAGCAGCTGATCGCCGATCAGCTCGAACAGGTGTCCCTGTCCTTCCTGGTCGACGAGCTGGAGGTGCGCCGCGGCGGGGTCGCGGCCAACATCACCTTCGGCCTGGGCAAGCTCGGGGTCACCTCGCTGCTGGTCGGTGCCGTCGGGCAGGACTTCGAGGAGTACCGCGCCTGGCTGGAGCGCCACGGCGTCGACACCGCCTCGGTGCACGTCTCGGAGACCAAGCACACGTCCCGGTTCCTGTGCACCACCGACCAGGACTTCAACCAGATCGCCTCGTTCTACCCGGGTGCCATGTCCGAGGCGGCGGAGATCCGGCTCCAGAGCATCGCCGAGCGCGTCGGCGGCCTGGACCTGGTGGTGATCTCCGCGAACGACCCGGACGCGATGGTGCAGTACACCCGGGAGTGCCGCGACCGGGGTTACCGGTTCCTCGCCGACCCGGGCCAGCAGCTCGCCCGGATGGACGGCGAGGCGGTGCGCGAGCTCGTCTCCGGTGCCGAGTACCTGTTCACCAACGAGTACGAGCACGGCCTGCTGCTGCAGAGCACCGGCTGGAGCCACTCCGAGGTGCTCGCCGAGGTCGGCAGCTGGGTCACCTCGCTCGGGGCCAAGGGCGTGAAGGTGGAGTCGGCCACCGCGGCCACCTTCGAGATCGCGCCCCCGAAGGAGAAGCAGAAGGGCGACCCGACCGGCGTCGGCGACGCCCTGCGCGCCGGGTTCCTCGCGGGCCTGTCCGGCGGGCTGGGCGTGGAGCGGGCGCTGCAGCTCGGCTGCACGCTGGCGACCGTCTCGCTGGAGACGGACGGCCCGCAGGAGTACGACGTCGAGCGCGAGTCCTTCCTCGCGCGCATCGGTGAGGCCTACGGCGACACGGCCGCTGCCGAGATCGGTTCGAAGCTGCGCTGAGCCGCGGGGCGGTACCGGGGTGCTCCCCGGTACCGCCCAGGCGAGCACACTGGAGGTTCGGGCGTGGCGCAGGCAAGCGTGGGAAGAGGCAACGGCATGAATGGGGTCAACACGAACGGCGACACCGGCTCGGGCCGGGATCCGAGCGGATTCCTGACCGCGCTCGGCGAGCGCGTGCTCGTCGCGGACGGCGGCATGGGCACCGCGCTGCAGGGTTACGACCTGTCGCTGGACGACTTCGCGAACCTCGAGGGTTGCAACGAGATCCTCAACGAGACCCGGCCCGACGTGGTCTCGGGGGTCTACCGCGGCTTCCTGGAGGCCGGATCGGACGCGATCGAGACCAACACGTTCGGCACCAACCTCGCCAACCTCGGCGAGTACGGCATCCCGGAGCGCATCCGGGACCTCGCGGAGAAGGGCGCCCGGCTGGCCAGGGAGGCCGCCGACGAGTACGCCACGAAGGACAAGCCGCGCTTCGTGCTCGGCTCGATGGGGCCCGGTACCAAGCTGCCCACGCTCGGCCACGCGCCCTACGCGGACCTGCGCGACGCGTACGTGGAGAACGTGCTGGGGATGCTCGACGGCGGCATCGACGTCGTGCTCGTCGAGACCTCGCAGGACCTGCTGCAGACGAAGGCCGCGATCGTGGCGGCCAAGCGGGCGATGGCGCGGACCGGCCGCTGGCTCCCGATCATCGCCCAGGTGACCGTGGAGCAGACCGGCACCATGCTGGTCGGTTCCGAGATCGGTGCCGCGCTGACCGCGCTGGAGCCGCTGGGCATCGACCTGATCGGCATGAACTGCGCCACCGGCCCCGCCGAGATGAGCGAGCACCTGCGGGTGCTGGCGCAGCACGCCCAGATCCCGATCTCGGTGATGCCCAACGCGGGCCTGCCCGAGCTCGGCCCGAACGGCGCGGTGTACCCGCTCCAGCCCGACGAGCTCGCCCAGTCGCTCGCCGGGTTCGTCACCGACTTCGGCGCGCGCCTGGTCGGCGGCTGCTGCGGCACCACCGGCGAGCACGTGCGCGCGGTGTCGGAGGCGGTGGCCGAGCTGACCCCGCGGCCGCGCACCGCCGAGGTGATCCCCGCGGTCTCCTCGGTGTACCAGTCGGTGCCCTTCGAGCAGGACGCCAGCATCCTCAACGTCGGCGAGCGCACCAACACCAACGGCTCCAAGAAGTTCCGCGAGGCCATGCTCGACGGCCGCTACGAGGACTGCGTCGAGATCGCCAAGGCGCAGACCCGCGAGGGCGCGCACATGCTCGACCTGTGCGTGGACTACGTGGGCCGCGACGGCGCCGACGACATGCGCGAGCTGGCGAGCAGGCTCGCCACCGCCTCCACGCTGCCGATCATGGTGGACTCGACCGAGGCCGCCGTGATCCAGGCCGGGCTGGAGCACCTCGGCGGGCGCTGCGCGGTGAACTCGGTGAACTACGAGGACGGCGACGGTCCGGATTCGCGGTTCCAGAAGGTCATGGCGATGGTGCGCGAGCACGGCGCCACCGTCGTGGCGCTGTGCATCGACGAGGAGGGCCAGGCCCGCACCGCGGAGTGGAAGCTGCGGATCGCCGAGCGGCTGATCGCGGACATCACCGGGAACTGGGGCCTGGACGAATCGGCGATCATCATCGACTGCCTGGTCTTCCCGATCACCACCGGCCAGGAGGAGGTCCGCCGGGACGGCATCGAGACCATCGAGGCCATCCGGGAGCTCAAGCGCCGCCACCCCCGGGTGCAGACCACCCTGGGCCTGTCCAACGTGTCGTTCGGCCTGAACCCGGCCGCGCGCCAGGTGCTCAACTCGGTGTTCCTCAACGAGTGCCGCGAGGCCGGCCTGGACTCGGCGATCCTCAACGCCTCCAAGATCCTGCCGATGAGCAAGATCGAGGACGAGCAGCGCCAGGTCGCCCTCGACCTCGTCTACGACCGGCGTGCCGAGGACTACGACCCGCTGCAGAAGCTCATGCAGCTGTTCGAGGGCAAGACCGCCTCCTCCACCGGTGCTTCCCGCGCGGAGGAGCTGGCGAAGCTGCCCCTGTTCGAGCGGCTGGAGAAGCGGATCGTCGACGGCGAGCGCAACGGCCTGGAGGCCGACCTCGACGCGGCGATGCGGGAGAAGGCGCCGCTGCAGATCGTCAACGAGAACCTGCTCGCCGGCATGAAGGTCGTCGGCGACCTGTTCGGCTCCGGTCAGATGCAGCTGCCGTTCGTGCTCCAGTCCGCGGAGACCATGAAGTCGGCGGTGGCCTACCTGGAGCCGCACATGGAGAAGGACGACTCCGGCGGCAAGGGCAAGCTGCTGCTCGCGACCGTCAAGGGCGACGTGCACGACATCGGCAAGAACCTCGTCGACATCATCGTGTCCAACAACGGCTACGACGTCGTCAACATCGGCATCAAGCAGCCGGTGAACGCCATCCTGGACGCCGCGGACGAGAACCAGGTCGACGTGATCGGCATGTCCGGCCTGCTGGTGAAGTCCACCGTGATCATGAAGGACAACCTGCGGGAGATGAACGAGCGCGGCATCGCCGCGAAGTACCCGGTCATGCTGGGTGGCGCGGCGCTGACCCGCTCCTTCGTGGAGAACGACCTCGACGAGCTCTACCAGGGCGACGTCCGCTACGCGAAGGACGCCTTCGAGGGCCTCAACCTGATGGACCGGCTGATGTCCATCAAGCGCGGTGACGCCCCGGAGATCAACGAGGCCGAGGAGGCGAAGAAGGCCGAGCGCAAGGAGCGCCACGAGCGCTCCAAGCGGATCGCCGAGAAGCGCAAGGCCGAGCAGGGCCCGGTTCCGGACCTCTACGACGACTCGGTCCGGTCCGACGTGGACACCGACGCGCCGGTGCCCACGCCGCCCTTCTGGGGGTCGCGGGTCGTCAAGGGCGTGCCCACCGCCGACTACCTGGCGCTGCTCGACGAGCGCGCCACGTTCTTCGGCCAGTGGGGCCTGCGCGGCGCCCGGAAGGGCGAGGGGCCCTCCTACGAGGAGCTCGTCGAGTCCGAGGGCCGCCCCCGGCTGCGCTACTGGATGGACGAGCTGGCCACGGCCGGCATCCTGCAGCACGCCGCGGTGGTCTACGGCTACTTCCCGGTGGTCACCGAGGGAAACTCGGTGATCGTGCTGGACAAGGAGGAGCCCGACGCCGCCGAGCGGACCCGGTTCACCTTCCCGCGCCAGCAGCGCGACCGCAGGCTCAGCCTCGCCGACTTCTTCCGCAGCAGGGAGAAGGCCGAGGAGACCGGTCAGGTCGACGTGCTGCCGATGCAGCTGGTGACGATGGGCCAGCCCATCGCCGACTACGCCAACGAGCTGTTCGCCAAGAACTCCTACCGGGACTACCTCGAGGTGCACGGCATGGGCGTGCAGCTGACCGAGGCGCTCGCCGAGTACTGGCACCGCAGGGTGCGCCGGGAGCTGCTGTGGTCCAGCGGCCGCTCGGTGTCCGACGAGGACCCCCGCGAGGTGACCGAGTTCTTCAAGCTCGGCTACCGCGGCGCCCGCTACTCCTTCGGCTACGGTGCCTGCCCGGAGATCGAGGACCGAGCCAAGATCGTCGAGCTGCTGGAGAGCGAGCGGATCGGCGTGCAGCTCTCCGAGGAGTACCAGCTGCACCCCGAGCAGTCCACGGACGCGATCGTGGCGCACCACCCCGAGGCGAAGTACTTCAACACGTGAGGCCGGGGGCGCGGACCAGCGGATTGATCATCGGCGGTCCGCGCCCGAAGCCGCCCGAACCCGAGCAGGGAAAACGCCCTGGCAGGGATGGAACCCCAGCGGGGAACTCTAGAAAGGAAATCATGAGCGCGAAGCTGCAGAAGGCCAACGGCATCGAGTTCGCCGTCGCCGACCTGGGTCTGGCCGAGGCCGGCAGGCACCAGATCCGGCTGGCCGAGCACGAGATGCCCGGTCTGATGGCGACTCGCCGGGAGTACGCGGACGCCAAGCCGCTCAAGGGCGCGCGGATCGCAGGTTCGCTGCACATGACGGTGCAGACCGCGGTGCTCATCGAGACGCTGGTGGAGCTCGGCGCCGAGGTCCGCTGGGTGTCCTGCAACATCTTCTCCACCCAGGACGAGGCCGCCGCGGCCGTCGTCGTCGGCAAGAACGGCACCGCCGACAAGCCCGAGGGCGTCCCGGTCTTCGCCTGGAAGGGCGAGACCCTCGAGGACTACTGGTGGTGCACCGACCAGCTGTGGGAGTTCGGCGACGGCAAGGTCGCCAACATGATCCTCGACGACGGCGGGGACGCGACCCTGCTCGTGCACAAGGGCGTCGAGTTCGAGGCGGCCGGCGCGGTGCCGCAGGCCACCGACGACGACCCGGAGGAGTTCAAGGTCGTCCTGTCGACCCTGCGCGCGAGCCTGGAGCGGAGCAAGGACCGCTTCACCAAGCTCGCCGCCGAGATCAAGGGCGTCACCGAGGAGACCACCACCGGCGTGCACAAGCTCTACGAGCTGGTGAAGTCCGACGGGCTGCTGTTCCCGGCGATCAACGTGAACGACTCGGTCACCAAGTCGAAGTTCGACAACAAGTACGGCTGCCGCCACTCGCTCGTCGACGGCATCAACCGCGCCACCGACACCCTCATCGGCGGCAAGGTCGCCGTGGTCTGCGGCTACGGCGACGTCGGCAAGGGCTCGGCGGACTCGCTGCGCGGCCAGGGCGCCCGGGTGATCGTCACCGAGATCGACCCGATCTGCGCGCTGCAGGCGGCGATGGAGGGCTACGAGGTCAAGACCCTCGACGACGTCGTCGAGATCGCCGACATCTTCATCACCACCACCGGCAACTTCGACATCATCACCGCCGACCACATGGCGAAGATGAAGCACCAGGCCATCGTCGGCAACATCGGCCACTTCGACAACGAGATCGACATGGCCGGCCTGGAGAAGACCCCCGGCATCAAGAAGGTCGAGATCAAGCCGCAGGTGCACGAGTTCACCTTCGCCGACGGGCACTCCATCCTGGTGCTGTCCGAGGGACGGCTGCTGAACCTGGGCAACGCGACCGGGCACCCGAGCTTCGTGATGTCGAACTCGTTCACCAACCAGACCCTCGCGCAGATCGAGCTGTGGACGAAGCCCGGCGAGTACGCCAAGGACGTCTACGTGCTGCCCAAGCACCTCGACGAGAAGGTCGCCCGGCTGCACCTGGACGCCCTCGGCGTGAAGCTCACCAAGATGACCAAGGCGCAGGCCGAGTACATCGGGGTGGACGTGGACGGCCCGTACAAGCCGGACCACTACCGCTACTGATCGCTGCCCCGCCGACCGCCGCCGCCCCGCCCGGGGCGGCGGCGGTCCCCGGCAGTCACGCAACTCCCGTCGAGCGGCGGCCGCGCCGCGCTCGAATCCCGATTTCCGGCAGCGCGGCGCCCCGAGCGGCCGACGTGCGGTGACCGGCGAGGAAGGAAGACCTGAGGCCGAGATGAACACGATCGCACTCGAAATGGCACCGCCCGATCTCGACGGTGGACACGAGAAGGCCGTGGAGGAAGGCCGCAAGGTGGCCGCGAACAGCCGCGCCGCCGGGCTCGCCGACCGCATCGGGCACCTCATGATCCCGGGCATCATCGCCGAGGACGACGACCGTCCGATCGAGATGAAGCCGAAGATGGACGTCATCGACTTCTGGAACGCGGTTCGCCCCGAGATCGGCGACGTGAAGGGCCTGTGCACCCAGGTCACCGCGTTCCTCGACAAGCAGCAGCTGGGGGAGCGACTGGTCCGCCTGCGCGACGCGGGCATGGAGGGCATCGCGTTCGTCGGCGTCCCCCGCACCATGGCCGACGGCGAGGGCGGCGGGGTGCCGCCCACCGACGCGCTCACCCAGTTCCAGGACGTCGTCCCGAACCGCGGCTCGATCCTGATCCCCACCCGCGAGGGCGAGCACGGCCGGTTCAACTTCAAGTGCGAGCGCGGCGCGACCTACGGCATGACGCAGCTGCTGTACTCGGACGCGATCGTCGGGTTCCTCCAGGACTTCGCGGCGAAGACCCCGCACCGGCCGGAGATCCTGCTGTCCTTCGGCTTCGTGCCCGGCGTCGAGGGCCGTCGCAAGCTGATCGACTGGCTCATCCAGGACCCGGGCAACCCGCTGGTCGAGGCCGAGCAGCGCTTCATCGCCTCCATCACCGACCTCAGCTTCGAGCAGCGCAAGCAGAAGCTGCTCGACGTCTACAAGCGCGTGCTCGACGGCGTGGCGGAGCTCGGCTTCCCGCTCAGCGTTCACTTCGAGGCGCCCTACGGGTACTCCAAGCCCGCGTTCGAGGTCTTCGCGGCGATGTTGGAGCACTGGTCCCCGGAAGACTGATCTCCGGCTGCTGGACGAGCTGCCACCGCGGTGCCGCGGCGGAACCTCAGCTGCTTCCTCGCGCGGCTCCTCGCGTGGACAGCCATTTCCTCGCGGGGCATCCACCAGAAGCGGATCCCGCGGCGAGGTAGCGGCTGAGGGCTCGCGGCGGTGCTGGGCGCCCCATCATCGGCTTCAGCCGCTGGTGGGGCCAGGGCACCGGCGTGCCGCCCCCAGCTCAGCGGCCCAGGTGGGCGGCGACGTCGGCGATGTCGGCGGGGGTGACCCGGCAGCAGCCGCCGACCAGCATCGCGCCGTCGTCGATCCACCCGGCCACCAGCGCCGCGTCGAAGCCGGACGGCCCCGTCCACACCTGGTGGACGGCGTCCCAGCGCTCGCCGCTGTTCGGGTAGACCACCACCGGCTTTCCCGTCACCTCCCGGGCGATCGGCACCGCGCGGGTCGCGTCGGCGGGGGAGCAGCAGTTCACCCCGACCGCGAGCACGTCGTCCCGGTCCGCCGCGACGGCGAACGCCTCCTCCAGCGGCTGACCGGCCCGGGTGCGGTCCCCGGCGATCGTGTAGGACAGCCAGGCCGGGACGCCGATCCCGTCGAGCGCGTCGAGCAGCGCCGCGCCCTCCGCCACGTCCGGCACCGTCTCCAGCGCGAACAGGTCCGGTCCGGCCTCGGCGAAGATCCGCATTCGGGCCCGGTGGAACGCGACCAGCTCGCGGTGGCCCAGGCCGTAGCGCCCCCGGTACTCCGAGCCGTCGGCGAGCATCGCCCCGTACGGCCCGACCGAGGCCGCCACGAAGCGGCCGGTGCGCTGCGGCGCGGTCTTGTCGACCCGCTGCGGCACCGGCGCCAGGTGCGCCGCCTCCTGGGCGAGCTCCACGCTGCGCCGCATCAGCTCCGCCGCCTGCTCCCGGCCGATCCCGTGCGCCGCGAACCCCTCGAAGCTCGCCTGGTACCCGGCGGACTTGGCGACCTCCGCCCCGGCCGCGAAGAAGTCCTCGTGCGTGGCCACGATCTTGTCCGGCGCGTCGACCAGGTACCGGGCCGACCACAGCCCGCCGGAGAGGTCCGCGCCCCGAGCCTCCAGCGCGGTCGCCAGCCCGCCGTCCAGGATCCGCGGCCCGTCCTGGAACAGCTCCTGCACCCCGATGCCCATCCCCGCACGGTAATCCCTCGCCGCCCCGCGCTCCCGCCCGCGAGCGCGTGATCCACCTCGCGCCGCGCGGCGCGCACCAGGTGCGCCACCGCCCCTCGGCGATGGGGCGGGGCGCAACCCGTCGGCCCGCGCGGAGCCCCGGCCACCACCCCGGAACCACGCCGGGGAGCGGTGCGGTAGCGGGGTGGGAGCGGTGGTCCGAGCGGGGGAGTCCGCGCGGGGCTGGAGCGGGCCGTGGCGGGAGACCCCCGCGCGACGGTGGCCTCGCTGGAACCCGTGCGGGCGGAGGCCGCGAAGGGCTCGAACCGGTGGCGGGATGTCGCCAGGGTGCTCCTGGAGCCGTGCCGGCGGCGCGATCATCGCCGCATGACCGCCTCGACCACCGCCAGGATCGCCGTCACCTTCGCCGCCGCGCTCGCGGCAACCCTCGCGCCCGCGGGGACCGCGCAGGCCGCCACCGCCTACTGCGAGAGCCTCACCGAGACCTCCCACCCGGACTGGATGGCCGAGTTGTCCGATGACACCAGCCTCGCCGCGCTGTCCGTCCCCGGCACCCACGACACGCTCTCCCTGCACGGCGGGGCCATCACCCAGACCCAGGAGGACCACGGCGACAGCGCGGAAACGCTCACCGCGCAGCTCGACGCCGGGGTCCGCGCCGTCGACATCCGGGTGCGCCGCGTGGACGACCTGTTCACCATCCACCACGGGACCTTCTACCAGAACGCCAACTTCGCCGACGTGCTGGCGAAAGCCGGGGACTTCCTCGCCGACCACCCCGGCGAGACGATCCTGATGCGGCTCAAGGCCGAGTGCACCGGTGAACTCGGATCCTGCACCGACGAGAACAGCGACAAGGACACCGCCGAGATCCTCGACTGGTACCGGGACAACGACCCGAACGGCGGACTGCTGCACAACCCCGCCGAGGACGGGATGCCCGAACTCGGCTCGGTGCGGGGCAAGATCGTGCTCGGCTCGTTGCAGGAGGCCCAGGGCGGGCTCGTCGACGGATACGGGCTGTCCCAGTTCACCGACGACAACTGGGGCGAGTACGTGCAGGACGAGTACGAGGTGCCCACCATCGGCGACATCGACGACAAGTGGAACCACGTGCGCGACCACTGGGACAAGACCAACGACGCCGACTCCGGCGAGATGTTCTGGAACTTCAGCAGCGGCTCCAGCCTCGGTGCCGTCCCGAAGACCGTCGCCTGCGGCACCGGTGACGTCCGCGGCGTCAACGATCACGCCCTCGACCACCTCGGCGGCAACGACGTCCCCCGCACCGGCGTCGTGCTGATGGACTTCCCCGGCGCCGAGCTGATCGACGAGATCATCGCCCGCAACTCCTGACCCGGCCGAGATCTCGCGCGACATCGCCCCCGCCGCGTCCGAGGCAGCCGCCGCGCTGACGTGCCGCGGCGGGAGCGCGATCTCGCGCGAGACCCTCCCGGCTCCGGATCGGACTCGGGGCGCGAGGTCGGACGAGGCGACAGGAGGCGGTCACGGGGCCGCGCGGGTTGGAGGAACGGCGGCCCGGGTACTCGGCGGTCAACGCACACCGAGCCTCCGGAGGACCGCGATGCCGGCGAAGACCGCCAACGGACCGACCCTGATGCCCGAGACGGAGCGGCTCGCGACCGGCAAGAACTTCGCCTCCGTCGCCACGATGCTGCCCAGCGGGCGGATCCAGAACCAGGTGATCTGGGTGGACGTCGAGGACGACCAGCTGGTGCTCAACACCGAGACCCACCGGGCCAAGCACCTCAACGTCGAGCGCGATCCGCACATCACCGTGCTCATCCGCGACGAGCAGGATCCCTACCGCTACGCGGAAGTGCGCGGGCGCGTCACCCGGACCACCGCCGACGAGCGGGCCCGCAACCAGGTCGACGAGCTCGCGCGCAAGTACCTGGGCAGGGACTACCCGCCGGAGGCGATCAAGTCCGAGCGGGTGACCTTGTGGATCACTCCGGAGCGGCAGACGTTCATCGATCAGAGCAACGGCGTCGCGGACTGAGAGACCCCCCCCTCGGCGATCGGCCGCCGCGGTCTTCGCGGCCGGGTGAGGGCGTTGCGACGGCTGCCCACTGGATCCCCCCGGTCGAGCAACGATGATGGATGTGATTCCGGTGCCATTGGGGGGACTGCATGTCCGAGAAGTGGCACCGAAGCTCCCGCAGCGGGTCCGTGGGCAACTGCGTCGAAGTGGCGAGCCGCGCGGGGATGATCCTGATCCGCGACTCCAAGCAGCCGCACGGGGCTCGGCTGCGGGTGCCGCCCGAGCGGTGGCGGAGGTTCCTCCTCGTGGTCGGCTCCGAACGGTGGCGCCGTCCCTGACCGTCCGCGCGCCACCGACCCGGCGCTGGGGCCCTGTTCGTCCACCGGGTTAACGTGGGGTCCGGTCGGGTGAACGGAGGCGCGGATGGACACGGAGAGCACGCTCGCGGCGCTGCGAGCGCGGTTGCCGGAGCAGCGGTTGGTGACCGACCCGGAGTCCCTCGGCCGCTACGCGCACGACGAGGCGGAGTGGGCACCGCACGGCACCCCGGCCGCCGTGGTCCGCCCCACCAGCACCGAAGACGTCGTGGCCGCCGTGCGGGTCTGCGCGGAGCTGGGGGTGCCGGTGGTTCCGCGCGGCGCGGGCACCGGGCTCTCCGGCGGCGCGAACGCCCTGGACGGTTGCGTGCTGATCTCGTTCGAACAGCTGAACTCCGTACTGGAGATCAACCCGCGCGAGCAGCTCGCCGTCACCCAGCCAGGCGTGATCAACGACGACTTCCGTGCCGCCTGCCGCGAGCACGGCGCCTGGTACCCGCCGGATCCGGCGAGCTCCCCGTGGTCGACCATCGGCGGCAACGTGGCCACCAACGCGGGCGGCGTGTGCTGCGTCAAGTACGGCGTGACCCGGGACTACGTCCTGGGCCTGGAGGCCGTCGTGGGCTCGGGCGAGGTGGTCCGGCTCGGGCGCCGCACCGCCAAGGGCGTCACCGGGTACGACCTCTGCGGGCTGTTCGTCGGCTCGGAGGGCACCCTCGGCGTCATCACCGAGATCACCGTCAAGCTGTTGTCCGGCGTGCGCGCCCCGGAGCGCACCGTGGTCGGCTACTTCGACTCGCTCATCGACGCGGGGGAGGCCGTCGCGGCCGTCGCCGCCTCCGGGGTGGTCCCGTCGGCGCTGGAGCTGCTGGACCGGCACTGCCTGCGCGCCGTGGACGAGTGGAAGAACATGGGACTCAGCGCGGAGGCGGAGGTGCTGCTGCTCGGGCGCTCCGACACCCCCGGTGCGGCCGGGGAGCAGGAAGTCGCGACGCTCGTCGAGTGCTTCGAGAAGGCCGGCGCCACCTTCAGCGCCGCCTCGACCGATCAGCACGAGGCCGACGCCCTGTTCGCCGCGCGCAGGCTGGCCTACCCGGCGCTGGAACGCCTCGGCCCGCTGCTGACCGAGGACGTGTGCGTGCCGCGTGCGCTCGTGCCGGACATGCTCGCGAAGGTCGAGGCCGCCGCCAGGCGGCACGACACCCGCATCGCCAACATCGCGCACGCGGGGGACGGCAACCTGCACCCGCTGATCATCACTCCTGCCGGCGACGACGCGGCGAAGCACCGGGCGCAGCGCGCGTTCGACGACCTCGTCGCCGACGCGATCTCGCTCGGCGGCACCGTCAGCGGCGAGCACGGGATCGGGCTGCTCAAGCGGGCCGGGTTGCACGACGAGTTGGGCCCCACCGTGGTCGGCATGCACCACGCGGTGAAGAACGCCCTGGACCCGGCCGGGATCTTCAATCCGGGCAAGGTCTTCGGCGACCCCGGCCGGTGACCCGCCCGCGCTCTCCGCACCCATGAACGACGTGTTCCGGGGTGCGAGCCGACCTAGCATGGTGGGTGCCGGCGGTGCAGGGGAGTGCACCGTCGGCACCCCGCGGTCCGCGGGACCGGAGCCGCGCGATCACCCCGCGCCTCGGTCGCCGCGCAGCGCTCTGCGCGCTGCTTCGGCGATCGCGCTCTCGCCCAGCAGCACGTGCGATGCGGCCCCGCCGAGCGGGATGAAGCTGTCCGCGCTGGTGACCCGGCTGATCGATCCGGTGAACCCGCCGTCGACGAGCGCGGTCACCACCGACTCCGAGACCCCGCCCGAGCGGCGCGTCTCGTCTGCCACCAGCACCCGGCCGCTGGCCCGCGCCGCGCCGAGCAGGTCCTCGACCGGCAGCGGGTTCAACCAGCGCAGGTCCAGCACCCGCACCGCCGCGCCCTCGGCCTCCAACAGCCGGGCCACCCGCAGGCACCGCGGCAGGCCGTTCCCGAAGGTGACCAGCGTCAGGTCCTCTCCCGCGCCGTAGGAGCGGGCGCGCCCGATCGGCACGTGCCCGTTCCCCGGAGCCGGGTAGGGCGCCGTCCAGGCGTTGTCGCCCGGTTCGTGCAGATCCCGTTCGTGGTACAGCGCGATGGGTTCGAGGAACACGCACACCCGGCCGTCCACCCGGGCCGCGGCGACGCAGGTGCGCAGCATCGCGGCGGCGTCGTCCGGGCGGGAGGGCGAGGCCACCACGACCCCGGGGATGTCCCGCAGCGCGGCCACCGAGTTGTCGTTGTGGAAGTGCCCGCCGAACCCCTTCTGGTACCCGTAGCCGGCGATGCGCAGGACCATCGGATTGCGGTACCGGCCGTTGGAGAAGAAGCTCAGCGTCGCGGCCTCGCCGCGCAGCTGGTCCGCCGCGTTGTGCACGTAGGCCAGGTACTGCACCTCCGGGATCGGCACCATCCCCGCCAGGCCGGCCCCCAGCGCGGTGCCGAGGACGCTCTGCTCGTCGAGCAGGGTGTCGAAGACCCGCAGGCCGCCGAAGGCGCGGCGCAACCCGCGGGTGACCCCGTACACCCCGCCCTTGCCCGCGACGTCCTCGCCGAACACGAGCGTCCCCGGATCGGTGGCCAGCGCGTCCGCCAGCGCCCGGTTGATCGACTCGGCGAGCGTGAGCGGGCCCTCGGATTCCGGCGGTTCGGAGCCGAAGTGCCGCGACCGGCCGGCCGGGACCCGCGCCGCCCGCTCGCGCACCGCGTCGGGATCGGACCGGGCGAGGGACGCCATCACCGCTGCGCGGTCGGCGAGCTTCGGCCGCTCCAGCACCTCCTCGGCGATCCGCCCGACCTCCGCGCGGGCGCTCTCGTAGCGGTCCAGCACCTCGCCGGGGGACAGCGCGCCGCCGCGGACCAGCGCGGTGGCGGTGGCCAGCAGGGGGTCCCGGCCGTGATCGGCGAGGATCTCCGACCGCGAGCGGTACCCGGACTCCACGTCGGAGCCCGCGTGTCCCATCAACCGGACCGTGCGCAGGTGCAGCAACGCGGGCCGCTGCCGGGAGCGCACCCACTCCGCGAGCTCGGCGGCGAGCTCCAGGCAGCGGACCGGATCGTCCCCGTCCACCGCCGCGTACCCGATCGCCGGGTGGTGGGCGTGCGCCGTGCTGATCCAATCGGGCGGGGTGCGCACGCTGATGCCGATCCCGTTGTCCTCGCACACCATCAGCAGCGGCATCGGGATCCCCCGGTGCGCGCAGTGCCCGGCCGCGTTGATCGCGCCGAGCGCGGTCGAGTGGTTCGCCGAGGCGTCCCCGAAGCTGGTCACCACCACCGGGTCCGCCGGCCACTCGTGTTCGATGCCGAGCCGCTCGGCGCGGCCCAGCGAGAAGGCCAGGCCCATCGCCCGCGGCAGGTGCGAGGCGATCGTCGAGGTCTGCGGGATGATGCCGAGCTCACCGTGCCCGAACACCTTGTGCCTGCCCGCCGAGATCGGTTCCTCGGCCGAGGCGACCACGCCCAGCAGCACGTCCCGCAGCGGGTCCTGGTGCGGGACCTGCCCCGCTCGGCGCAGGTAGAACGCTCCCGACCGGTAGTGCAGCAGGGCGGGGTCCGTCGGGCGCAGCGCCGCGGCCACCGCCGCGTTGGACTCGTGCCCCGAGGAGCCGATGCTGTAGTAGCCGAGCCCGCGGCGGCCCAGCGATCTGGCGGCGAAGTCCAGGTGCCTGCTCCCCGCCTGGGCGTCGAACAGCGCCAGCAGCTCGTCCACCGGAACCCGGGCCGGGGCGGTGGCGGCCGGGTCCAGCGCCCCGACCGCGGAGCGGAAGTGCTCGTCGATCTCGATCCGGTCGTGGGACTGGTTCATGACCGCTCCACCTGCTCGTCGTGCCACCGCACGTCCACCCGGCCGTTCGGCGGGGACGTGCGCAGCGGGATCGGTTCCGGATCAGCACCGCCCCCGGCCCACAGCGCCGCCAGCTCGGCACCGGCCCGGTGCAGGCACTCCAGCGCGATCGGCAGCAGCGGATTGGTGTTCTCCTTGCGGTACAGGGTGCGCACCCGGCGTTGCGGTTGCCGTCCGGCGATCCGGGTGACGCGGACCGCGCCGCGGTCGAGCACGAGCCCCGGCAGCACGGCCACGCCCATGCCCCGTGCGACCAGGTCCCGGATCACCGAGTAGTCGTTGCTGCGGAAGGTGATCCGCGGGACGAACCCGCTCGCCGCCGCCAACCGCACCAGCGACCGGGCTCCCGACGTCTCCCGCCGGGTGCAGATCCAGTGCTCCGCGGCGAGCTCCTGCAACGGGATCTCCGGCAGTCCCGCGAGCCGGTGCGACGGCGGGAGCACGAGCCGCAGCGGTTCGGCGACCACGTCGTCCACCCGCAGGTCGGCCGGCCACTGCCGGGGATCCAGGTCGTACTCGAAGACCACCGCGGCGTCGAGCACCCCGTCGAGGACGCTGTCCACGACCTCGTCCGGTTCGCCCTCGTCGAGCTGGAGCTCCGCGTGCGGGCGCTGCTCGATCACCGAGGCCAGCACCCCGGGCAGGATGCGCGCGTTCGCGGTGGCGAACCCGGCCAGCCGCAGGCTGCCCTCCTCACCGCTGACCATGGCCCGCACCTCCCGCTCCAGCGATTCGAGCGCGCCGAGGGCGTCCCGGCTGCGCTCCGCCAGGCGGGTCGCCAGGGCGGTCCTGCGGGCGCTGCGCGCGGAACGCTCGAACAGCGGTGCGCCGACGGCGCGCTCCAGCAGTGCCATCTGCTGCGAGACCGCCGAGGCGGTGTAACCGAGGACGCGCCCGGCTTCGGCGAAGGAACCGGTGCGCACGCACTCCTGCAGGGTTCGCAGGTGGATCGGGTTGAGCACCGGTGATCACCCTCCCGCGCGGGCAGGTTCGGGTTCCGGACGAGCCACCCGGCCGCGCAGTTCCATCGCGGCGCGCACCCGCTCCTGAGCGATCGCCAGCGCGGCGGCGCGCGGGTCGACGCCCCGCTCCTGCGCGGAGCGCAGCACCAGCAGCGTGTTGGCGTGGCAGCGCTCCGCGACCTCCTCCAGGATCCGCCCGGGGGCCGGGCGGAACGCCGAACGCCGCGAGTCCATGGCGAATCCGGCCGCGATCGCGCCCCCGGCGTTGGCGATGAAGTCCGGCACCACCGTGACGCCCCGGGCGGCCAGGGCGGCGCGCGCCCCCGGCGTCGTCGGCAGGTTCGCACCCTCCACCACGAAGTCGGCGCGCACCCCGGCTGCGACGCGCTCACCGAGCACGTCCTGCCCGGCGGCGGGGATCAGGACGTCGCAGTCCACCAGCAGCTCCTCGCCGCGCTCCAGGCGCGTGACCCCCGGTGCGCCGAGCACGCAGCGATCGCCGATCTCGGCCCGGCGGTCCAGCCACCACGGGACGTCCAGCCCACCGGGATCGTGCACACCGCCATCCACGGTGGACAGGGCGACGACGCGGGCGCCGAGCTCGTGCAACCGGCGGGCGGCGGCGGCACCGACCGCGCCGAAGCCCTGGATCGCGATCCGCACCCCGGCCACCGAGCGGCCCCGCAGCTCCAACGCGGCCCGCAGCGCGGCGGCGACGCCGTGCCCGGTCACGCCGAGCTCGTCGTAGGGCACCCCGCCGAGCACCTCCGGCACGCCCACCGCGGCACCGCGGTCCCCGAGCTCGTCCTGGATGATCGCCGCGTCCCGCTCGGTCATGCCCATGTCCAGCCCCGCCACGTAGCTGGCCGGGATCTGGTCGGCGAGACCGCGGGCGAAGGCGCGCACGATCCGCTCCTTGTCGGGAGCGGCGGGGTCGGCCGCGATGCCCGCCTTGGCGCCGCCGTGGAACAGGTCCGCGGCCGCCCACTTCCACGTCATGACCCGGGCCAGCCGGGCGACCTCGGCGACGTCGAGCGTCGGGCTCATCCGGATGCCGCCCTTGCCGGTGCCGCGCGCGGTGTTGTCGATCACCAGCACGCCGCGCATCCCGGTTCGGGAGTCGGACACGCAGACGATCTTCTCGGGGCCCCACTCGTCGATCGACTGCAACGGATCGTTCACGGCTGCCTCCAGCGTTGGTCCGGTGGGTCGGGTGCGAACCGGCCGGGGACGCGCGGGTCCTGGCCGGGGCGGCCGAGGTTCCGGCCGTGGCGCGCACGGAGCGCGCGTGCACCGGTGGGGGTGCACCAGGGGCCGACCGCCGCGGTGGGCGCTCGGGCGGGGACCGGGTCAGACGAGGTTGCGCTCCGGGCGCCGGGCCGCCCGCTCGAAGCGCCCCACCCCCAGTCCGCTCACGTCCACCGGTGGTGGCCGCTCCAGGACCAGGTCGCGCACCACTTCGCCGACCGCGGGGCTCTGCAGGAAACCGTGCCCGGAGAACCCGGTCGCGTACACGAAGCGGCGCAACCCCGCAGCGGTGCCGATGAGCGCGTTGTGGTCCGGGCTCAGCTCGTAGAACCCGGCCCAGCGGTGCGCAGCCCCGACCGAGTCCAGCGCCGGTGCCCGAGCCGAAACGGCGGCGGCGAGGGAGTCGAGCCACCCGTCGTCGACGTGCGGGTCCGTGCTCTCGACCGGGTCCGGCATCCCCATCAGCAGTCCGGGCCCCTCCTCGTGGAAGTAGAAGCCGGTGCCGAAGTCGATGGTGAACGGCAGCCGTTCCGGGAGGTCCGCGACCGGTTCGGTCACCAGGACCTGCCGACGCAGCGGGCGCACCGGGAGGTCGACCCCGGCCATCGCTCCCACCTCCGCCGACCAGGGGCCGGCCGCGCAGACCACCGTCGACGTCGCGATCCGACCGGAGCCGGTGCGCACCGCGGTGATCTCACCGCCGCTGACCTCGATGCCGGTGACCGCGCAGCGCCGTTGGATCGTCGCGCCCCGCCGGCGGGCCCCGGCGGCGAAGCCCTGCACCACCGACTCGGGGGTGCAGTGCCCGTCGGTCGGGGAGAACGCCGCCGCGAGGACGCCGTCCAGCGACACCAGCGGGCAGAGCTCACCCGCCTCCCGCGCGGTGAGCATCCGGCTCGGCACCCCGAGCCCGTTCTGCGTCCGCACGGACTCCTCGAAGGCCGCCACGTCCGCCGGGTCGGAGAGCAGGAAGAGGTAGCCGTTCCTGCGCAGGTCGATCTCCCATCCCGGGCGGTCGGCGAACTGCTCGAAGACGCGCAGGCTGCGGGCGCCCAGTTCGATGTTGACCGGGTCGGAGAACTGCGCCCGCACCCCGCCGGCCGCCTTGCTGGTGCTGCCCGATCCGAGTTCGTCGCGTTCGAGCAGGAGCACCTGGACTCCCGCTTCGGCCAGGTGGAAGGCGATGGAGGTGCCCACCGCCCCACCGCCGATCACGACGACCTCGGCCCGGTCCGGCGGGGTCACGTCGTCCCACCCAGCTCGGGCGGCAACCGGTAGCCCCGGTCCGGTTCGACGGTGGCCACGTCCATCTGCGCCTTCTGCAACTTGCCGGAGAAGTCCCAGTTCAGCGACTGCCAGCGGGTGAACTGGTCGAGCACCCAGATCCCGGACTGGCGGCTGCCGTTGCCGGAGCGGCCGTTGCCGCCGAAGGGCAGGTGCGCCTCCGCTCCGGAGGTCGAGTTGTTCACGCTGACCATGCCCGCCCTGGTGCCCTGCCGGAACCGGAAAGCGGTGGCGGGGTCCGTGGTGTAGACGGCCGCCGAGAGACCGTAGCCCGGCGCGTCGCCCAGCTCGATCGCCTCGTCCAAGTGCTCGAAGGTGCTCACCCCGACGATCGGCCCGAAGGTCTCCTGGGCGAACACGTGGTCCTCCGGACGCAGCCCGTCCAGCAGGACCGGGTGGTAGAACAGCCCGGCCTCCGGATCGCCCCGGAACCCGGCGCGGGGGGCCGCGGAGCTGATCCGGCCCACCGACTCCGAACCGAGCACGGTGTGGTGGTCGGCGATGGTGCCCAGCACGGCTTCGAAGCCGTCCGCGAACTTCTGGTCCAGCAGCGGCCCGTACAGCACGTCCCCGGTGGGGTCGCCGATGGCGGCGGACCGCAACGCCCGGTCCAGCCGGGCGACGAACTCGTCGTGCACGTCCCGGTGCACGATCAGGTTGCCCAACGAGGTGCACCGCTGCCCGGCCGTCCCCCAGCCCGAGAACAGCGCGCCCTCCACCGCGAGGTCGAGATCGGCGTCCGCGGCGACCACCATCGGGTTCTTCCCCCCGAGCTCCAGGCAGGGGCTCTGGGCGTACCGGCCGCACAGCTCGCCCACGCGGGAGCCCACCGCGCTGGAGCCGGTGAAACCGACCTTGTCGACCAGACCCTCCCGCAACGCCGCTTCCAGGCCGGTGAAGGTGTCTTCACCGTCGGCGTACACCAGGTTCAGCACGCCTTGCGGAACACCGGCGCGCCAGGCGAGCTCGGCGACCGCGCGAGCGGCCGCCGCCGCGTACTCGGCCGGCTTCCACACCACCGCGTTGCCGCACAGCAGCGCCGGCACCAGGTACCAGGACGGCACCGCCACCGGGAAGTTCCCCGCGGTGATCACCACCGCGACGCCCACGGGCACCCGGAAGGTGAACAGCTGCTTGTCCGGCATCTCCGACGGGACCGTCTGGCCGTAGAGCCTCCGACCCTCGCCGAGGAAGAAGTCGCAGGTGTCGACGATCTCCTGGACCTCGCCGAGCGCCTCGGCGTAGGGCTTGCCGATCTCACTGGTCACCAGCCGCGCCAGCGATTCCTTGTTCGCCTCCACGAGCCTGCCGAGCTCGGCGATCACCCGGCCGCGCACCGGCGCCGGCACCTGCGCCCACTCGCGCTGCGCGGTGCGGGCTGCGCGCGCCGCGTCCGGCACCGCCTCCGGACCGCCGAGCCGCACCCGCGCCACGACCTCGTCCAGCCGAGCGGGATTGCGCGACACGTACTCGCCGGATCCGGCTCCGGGGGCGGCCTCGCGGGAGCCTGCCCCGATCACCGAACTCACCGTCGTCGACACCGTGGTCCACCTCTTCCTCGTCCGTGCGGGCTGTTGCGACATCGGTTCTGCGGGATCGACCGTCCACCGGGCGTGCGACACCGCTGCGGCGCGGGGCGATGGTGCCCGGGGCCGCGGGTCAGGGGCTGCTTCGGAAGGATCGGCTGCACTGGCGCAACCGGAGTCGAGGCCCACGGTAACCGCGCAGCAGTTCGAACCGTGAGCATCAGAAGAGTGAAATCCTGGGGTTCTGTGCAACAGAGATGCTGTTGCTCGCCGAGGACCGGTTCCGCGATCCGCCGTTCCCGTGCCAGGTTGCTCGTGCACCGATCGCGGAGGCCGACGCCGGAGCGGGAGGACGAACATGATCTGGACCGATGCGGACGTGACCGCCGCGCTGGACCTGGACGCGGCGATCCGCTCGCAGCGGATGGCGTTCGAAGCGCTCGCCTCCGGCCGGGCCCGCCTCGCCCCGAAGGTCTCCGCGCCGAGCGGCACCGGCACCGCGCTGGGCTACCTCGGCACGCTCTCCGCCGAGCACGGCGCGGTGAGCAAGCTCGTCGCGGCGCACCCCGGCAACGCCGAGCTGGGTCTGCCCGCGATCTCGGCGACCGTGCTCGTGCTCGACCCGCGCGACGGTTCGCTGCGCGCCGTGCTCGAGGGCACGGCGCTGACCGAACTGCGCACCGCCGCGGGCAGCGCCGTCGCGATCGACGCGCTGGCCCCCGGCTCGGCCGCCGAACTCGCCGTGCTGGGCACCGGCGTGCAGGCCCGTGCGCACGTGCGCGCGATAGCCCGCGTGCGCGCACTGCGAGCGGTCCGGATCCACGGCCGGAACCCGCGGCGCGCCCGTGCGCTGGCCGCCGAGCTCGCGGCCGAGCTCGACCTCGACGTCCGCCCCGCCGGGACCGCGGAACGGGCGCTGCGCGGTGCCGAACTGGTCGCGGCCTGCACGCTCAGCGCCGAACCGGTCGTCCACGCCGAACTCCTCGAACCCGGCGCCACGGTCGTGACGGTGGGCAGCTACGAGCCGCACCGCCGGGAGGTCGACGACGAGCTCGTCCGGCGCGCCGACCTGCTGGTGGTGGACGATGTGGACACCGCCGCCGGGCACGCGGGCCCGCTCGTGCGGGCGATCGAGCGCGGCGAGCGGGAGCGCGGGCAGCTCCGGGCGCTCGGCGAGGTGCTGCTCGGCAGGGCGCCGGGGCGCACCCGCGCGGAGCAGCTCGTGCTCTACACCAGCGTCGGCATCGGCGTGCAGGACGCCGCGGCCGCGCACGCCGTGCTCGGGACCTTGTGAGGACCTGAGGGGGAGGGATGGGCTTCGCGCACCGGCTGGAGCACGCGATCGCGCCGCTGTGGGCGGAGTTCCCGGGGCGAGTCGGGTTCGCCGCGTGGGACCTGGACGAACGGGAGGCGCTGCTGCGCGGCGCCCGGCGCGAGGTCCGCGCCGCGAGCACGATCAAGGTGCTCGTGATGATCACGGCGTTGCGGGCGGTCCGGGACGGGGACCTCGATCTCGGCTCCGAGATCCCGCTGCCCGCCCAGCGCGCGGGCGGGGCCGGGGTGCTGCGCGAGCTGTCCGGGGTGGACCGGATGACCCTCGGCGATCTGATCACGCTGATGATCGTGATCAGCGACAACGCGGCGACCAACGCCGTGATCGACACCGTTGGTCTCCCGGCGATCGCCGGGTGCGCCGCCGACCTCGGCTGCACCGCGACCAAGGTCGAGCGCCGGTTGATGGACGTGCGCGCTCCCGGCCGCAACACCACCTGCGCGCTGGACCAGGCGCTGATCCTGGACCGGCTCGCGACCGGCCGGGCGCTGCCCGCAGGGCTCACCGCGCACGCGCTGGACGTGCTGTCCCGCCAGCAGATCCGGGACCGGCTGCCCGCGAAGCTGCCCGGGGAAGCCCGGTGCTGGAACAAGACCGGCGAGATCTCCGGCAGCCGCCACGACGTCGCGCTGATCGGCGACGAGCGGCCCCGAGCGGTGGTGGCGGTGCTGGTGGACGAGCTCACCGGGGCCGAACCCGTGCGCGACCGGATCGCGGCCCTCGGACTCGCGGTGTTCCGCGCCCTGGGCTGAGTCAGCCGCCGTGGACCGGGGCGCCGTCGACGAAGGTGGCCGCGACCCGAGCCTCCGCGATCTCCGATCGAGGCGCGGCGAACAGGTCCCGGTCGAGCAGCGCGAGGTCGGCGGCCATGCCGAGCTCCAACGACCCGGCCTCCCGCTCGAACCCGCAGGCCGCCGCGCTGCCGCTCGTGTGCGCCCGCAGCGCGGCGCGCAGGCTGATCGCCTGCTCCGGCAGCAGGGGCGGGCCCCCGTCCGGCTCGCACCGGTTCACCGCGGCGTGCACCGCGACGAGCGGCGCGGGATCGGACACGGGCCAGTCGCTGCCCCCCGCCAGCAGGGCTCCCGCCTCCTCCAGCGACCGGAACGGGTACTGCCGCGCGGCCCGCTCCGCGCCCAGCTCCGGGAGCGTCAGCTCCGTCATCGCGGCATCGTGCACCGCCCAGGCGGCCTGCACGTTGGCGATCACGCCGAGCTCCCGGAACCGGGGCAGGTCCGCGCGCCGGACCACCTGCGCGTGGGCGATCTGGTGGCGCAGCCCGCGAGCCGGGGCGGCCGCCACCGCGTCCAGCGCGTCGCGCACCGCCCGGTCGCCGACGGCGTGGAAGTGCACCGGGAACCCGGCCTCGGCGAGCGCGCCGACCGCCTCCCGAAGACCGGCGGGGGAGAAGTGGGCAAGACCCCCGGTCCGCCGCCCGAGGTAGGGATGCACCATCGCGGCCGTCCGGTTCTCGCACACGCCGTCCACCATGATCTTGACGTGCTCCGCGCGGAACCGCCGACCGCGCGTGCGCCGGTCCAGCAGCTCGGGCAGCTGTTCCGGACCCCGGTGGCGGTCCCACCAGAGGGCGGCCTGCACCCGGCCGCTCACCCGGCCCGCCGCGTCGAGCGAGCGGTAGACCTCCAGCAGGTCGGCGTGCCCGAGGTAGGGGCCGACGATCGCGTCCTGCCACCCCGTGACGCCGTGCGCGTGCAACGTCCGCTGGCCGGCCAGCAGCGCCGCGCGGTACTCCCCGGGATCCGGTGCGGCCAACACCCGCCCCACCAGATCGGCGGCGCCCTCGTGCAGCGTTCCCGTCGGGCGGCCGAGCGCGTCCCGCTCGATCCGGCCGTCCGGCGGGTCCGGCGTCGCCGCGTCGACCCCGGCCCGCCGCAGCGCGGCGGTGTTCACCCAGGCACCGTGGTGATCGCGGTTGAGCAGGTAGGCCGGGCGGGAACCGGTGACCTCGTCCAGCGCCGCGGCGCTGGGCGCGCCGCCGGGGAAGAGGGCGGAGTCCCAACCGCCGCCCAGCAGCCAGCCCTCGCCGCCGCGGTGCTCGCCGACCAGCCGCAGGCAGTCGGCCGCGTCGACGGCCCCGGTGAGATCGCAGCGCAGGCCCAGCAGCCCCCCGAAGACCGGATGCGCGTGGGCGTCGATGAAACCCGGCAGCAGCGTCCGGCCCCGCAGCCGCACCACCTCGGTGCGGCCCGTGATCAGCCGGCGCACCGCGGGCTCGCCGAGGGCGGCGATCCGGCCGTCCCGCACCGCGAGCGCGCCGGTGCTCGAAGCCCCGGTGAACACCGGGCCGTCGACGAACGCCAGATCGGCGCCGCTCAGCGGCGCTCCTCGCCCGTGATCACCGAGACGGCGAGCTCGCGGGCCCGCTCGTCGACCTCGGGCACCCGGAAGCCCGATCGGCGGATGTGCTCGACGAGTTCGCCGACCGGTGGCACCCCGTGCGCGCGCAGGTAGTAGGAGACCGCGCCGGGCCAGATCCAGCGCCCGTCGGTGTGGAAGGTCAGCGGGACCGCGCTGGGCGCGGCCGGGTCCAGCTGGTCCGCGTCGTAGCTGCGCGCCGCCAGCACCACCGGCGCGGCGTCGAGGTAGTCGGCGACCGCGACGGCCTCCTCGTCGGCCAGGGCGGGGCGTTCCACGTGCGGGCGCCCGTGCTCGTCGACGGCGTCGAAGACCTCGGCGGTGCGCAGCTCGGTCGCCGGGGCGCTGGTGTCGCCCTCGAGCCAGCCCGGGATGTTCGCCTCCGTGCGCGGGTAGGCGCTCAGCTCCGCCGCGAGGGCCGCCGCGGGCGGCGGTGTCCGCCAGACCGGTTCGTGATCACCGTCGAAGTCGACGCTGTAGCTGCTGGGTCGCTGCAGGCGGTAGAGCGCGCTGGTCCAGGTGCCGCGGTCCACCTGGTACATCCCGTGGCGGAGCCGGGCGAACAGCTCCGGGACGTCGGCCGCGACGGCGAGCGGGATGGTGGTGCCGTTGGGGGCGAGCAGCTGGGCGGAGAGCTCGGAGTGCTCGCCGACCGCGCGGTACTCGACGGTGACCTCCCGCCAGGACAGGGGCATCGACCGCAGCAGGGCCCGGCCCAGGTCCTGGATGAGGGTCTGCTGCGCCGTCTGGTCCAGCGCGCCCGCCGGTTCGTCCGGCCGGTGGGGTCCCTGCTCGGGGGGTCCCGGTTGGCTCATGCCTGCATCCTCCCAGTCGCGCGCGGGCGGGCGGAGCCGATTCCCTGATCTCGTGGCCGTGCCGCGTCCCGCTCGCGCGAAGTATGCCGCCGCCGCGGTGTTCCACTGCCGGGACCGAGCTTAAGACCCCGGTCGAGTGAGAGTCGGCGGCCAGTTGCCGGTATTCCGGTGATCTTTGATTAGCCTGGTCAGAGGCTTGTCGGCGAGTGACGGCCAGGTTTCCCCGTGAACTTCGGATGACGGCGCGAATGTCGGATACGACGATTGTTGACAATAAATCCAGCTCGGGTTTAGCTTCGATCCATCGCCAGCGAGACACGGAGGTGACCATGCGGGCCAACGAGTACGGCCTTCCCCGTCCCCTCCGCTGGCTGTCTTCTTCATCGCTCTGGTTGCGACATCGGAGCTGATCACCGCCTCCCGCGGTGATCGCCACTCGCAGCGCGTGCGGCCGGGCAGACCGGGTCTCGGGTTCGACTCCGAGCGGTGCCCGGGAGTCCTCCGGCCGGGACACGCCCCTTCTGTCGGTAACTCTGATGGGCGCCGGACCGAGCGCCCATTTCATGCACTGCACTTGGGAGGAGGTTCGGCCGGTGGCACTCGTCGACTGCGACCCGCTGATGAGGGTGACCTGGACAGACCCGGTGACGGGCAAGCGCGGCTATCTAGTCGTGCACAGCCTGGTGTCCGGCTTGGCGACCGGTGGGACCCGGATGCGCGCCGGATGCACGATGTCGGAGGTCGAGGACCTCGCCCGGGGGATGGCCCGCAAGACCGCCGTGTTCGACCTGCCGGTCGGTGGCGCCAAGGGCGGCATCGACTGCGACCCGAAGGATCCGCGAGCGCGCGGCGTGCTCGGGAGGTTCGTCGAGGCCATGCGCCCCTGGATCGACGCGCACTGGGTGACCGCCGAGGACCTGGGCGTGCCGCAGCACCTGATCGACGAGGTGTTCCTCGACGCCGGGCTGCAGCAGTCCTACCACGCGGCGATCCGGCGGGCGCCGGACGTCGAGCACACGCTGCGGCGGGTGCGCGCCGGGCTCAACGCCCCCGTTCCGGGCGGGCTGCTGCTCGGGGACGTGGTCGGCGGGTACGGCGTCGCGCAGTGCTGCCTGGGCGTGGTGCACGCCCGCTCCTGGGAGCACGCGAGCACCACGGTAGCGGTGCAGGGCGTCGGGACCATGGGCGGCGGCGCGGCCTGGTACTTGCACGAGGCCGGGCTCAAGGTCGTCGCGGTGGCCGACGCGGTCGGGTCGCTCTACCACCCGGACGGGCTCGACGTCCCCGCCCTGCTGGAGGCCAGGGACCGGTTCGGCGAGATCGATCGCGATCAGGTGCCCGCCGACGTGCGGCGGTTGCCGCGGGACGCGGTGCTCTCCATCGACGTCGACGTGCTCATCCCGGCGGCGGTGTCCTACGCGATCACTCCGGAGCGGGTGCCGGAGGTGGCCGCCAAGGTGATCATCGAGGCGGCCAACACGCCGATCACCCCGGAGGCGGAGGAGCAGCTGGCGCTGCGCGGGATTCCGGTGATCCCGGACTTCGTGGCGAACTCCGGGGCGGTCGCCTGGGCGTGGTGGCTGCTGCTGGGGCGCGTGGACGCGGACCCGGTGCTGTCGTTCAGCGTGCTCCGCGAGGAGATGCTGGCCAAGATCCCGCCGCTGCTGGCTGCCTGGGACGCGGAGGGGACGACCCCGCGCACGGCCGCGCTGCGGCTGGCGGACTGGCAGACCGAGCAGAACAAGGCTGCCGAGGCGGAGGGGCGGTTGCTGGTCAGCATTCCGTAGCCGCCGGGCCCTCGAAGGAGCCGGAACGTGCGCGCCATCCCCGCGGGGGTGGCGCGCACGGGCATTTCGGGGAAATCGCCGGATTGCGGATCGGCGTTACACCGGTCCCTTGCCACCACGACTTCGGGTGACAAGTGTGTGACAACCCGCGTTCGGGGTGCTAGCGTTGCCCTCGGTTGCAGTTTTGGTTCCCAGAAGTACTTGAAAGTGCCTGCGAGAAGAGTATGGCGCAGGCACTTTGTTGTGCCACAGGCCGTTCGGCTCGGGTGATCATCTCGGCGACTGGGGGTTGACGGAGTGTCGGCCCTGGCCATCTGAAGTAGGAGTAAAGAGAATGGCTACCGGTACCGTTAAGTGGTTCAACGCTGAAAAGGGCTTCGGTTTCATCACCCCCGACGGGGGAGGTTCCGACGTGTTCGCCCACTACAGTGCGATTGACGCCACCGGTTTCCGCACGCTGGACGAGAACCAGCGGGTGGAGTTCGAGATCGCCCAGGGCCCGAAGGGGCCGCAGGCTTCGCAGATCCGCGGCATCGCCTGAGTCCGGATCGACGCACGAGGGGCCCACGCCTGCCTGGCGTGGGCCCCTCGACGTTCGTCGAGGGGGCGCGCGCCCGCGCGGTAGGCTGCGCTCCCCGCTGAAATCGATCTGTGCGAGGTTGTCCCGGGTGTCCCTTCGTGTGTTCGTCGCCGGTGCTACCGGTGTGGTCGGGAGGAGCCTGTTGCCGAGGCTGCGGCAGCGGGGTCATCACGTGACGGCGTTGTTGCGCCCCGCTGGCCGCGCCCCTGGGGCGACCAGCGCGGACGAGATCGTGCCAGGTGACGTCCTGGATCTGCCGAGGCTGCGCCAGGTGGTGCGCGCCGCCGAGCCGGACGTGGTGGTCTGCCAGGTCTCCGGATTCCGCGACCCCGACTACGACGAGGCGCTGGCCCGCACCGCGCAGCTGTGGGAGCAGGGCACCCGCAACCTGGTCGCGGCCGCCGCCGAGGCCGGAGTGCGCCGGGTGGTCGCGCAGAGCCTCGTCGCCGCCTACTGCCCCAACGGGCACGACGTGCTCGACGAGGACTCCCCGCTGTGGACCGATGCCCCCGGCCGGTGGGGCGAGGTCGTGCGCGCTGTCGACGCGATGGAGCGCTCCGTGGTGGACCGCGCGGACCTGGAGGGCGTGGTGCTGCGCTACGGCTCGCTGTACGGGCCGGACACCTGGTACGCGCCGGGTGGCACCGTGCACGAGCAGGTCCGCGGCAGCGCGCTGCCGCTGGTCGTCGACGGGATCGGGCTGACCTCGTTCACGCACGTGGAGGACGCGGCCAGCGCGGTCGTGGAGGTGCTGGAGGCGGGGGAGACCGGCACCTACAACGTGGTGGACAACGAGCCGGCGGAATGCGCCGAGTGGTTACCGGCCTACGCCCGGATGATCGGCGGTCCGGCTCCGCTGTCGCTGACCCTGGACCAGGCCAGGGCCCAACTCGATTGGTTGACCGTGCACCGGCTCACCGAGCAGCGGGGCGCGACGAATTTCCGACTCCGGGAGACCCTCGGATGGCGTCCGGGGTGGCCGAGTTGGCGTGAGGGATTCGCGACGATGTTCGGTCTCTGGCCGGGCTGAGTCCGAGGTGAACTTCCTCTTGGAAATACCGGTTCCTTTTTCTCGTTCCAGGGCTTGCGGAGAGGGCGCGAGAGGTGCTCGGGTGTGTCGGCCCGGTGGATGAGGTGGGATCGGGGCTGAGCGGTACCCCCGAATTCGTGAATGTTTGTCCCGGAGCCGAAATCCGGGTGGTCCGGTGCGGTTCCAGAACGACATTTCCGAGGCGGGTTCCGGACAGCCCGGTGCCTTCGGCGCGGAATCGTGCTAAGCCCGTCCGACCGGCGGAGCGGAGCCCGGTGGAATCCGGGATCCGGACGCGGAACGGCCTCAGTCCCGTTCGCGTTCCTCGTCGTCGGGAACGACGCGCCGCTGTTCGGCGACGTCGGCGGGATCGGCCTCGACCGGCGGCTCGCCGGGGGGTTGCTCCTGCACGGCGGGTTCGTCTGCCGGGCTCTCCTGCTCGGCGGCGTCGGTTTCCGGGGTCTCGGGGTTCACGGCATTCCCTCCACGACTCGACGGCCTCGTCCGTCCCCGGCCACCGTAGCGCCGGTTCAGCTCCCGAGCGGCGGGAACTCGGGTCGCCGCCCATCGCGGAAGCTGCGCACACCCTCCCGCACGTCCGGGCGGTCGAAGGCGGCGATCATGCGGTTGTTCGCGTCCGCGCTGGCCGTCTCCAGCCCGCTGTCCAGACCCGCGTAGATCTGCTGCTTGATGTCGGCCATCGCGGCCGGGGAGCACTCGGTGGCCAGCACCCGCGCGTACTCCAGGGCCGCCGCCAGCACCTCGTCCGCGGGCAGCACCCGATCGACGAGACCGAGCGCGTGCGCCTCGGCCCCGAGCAGGGTGCGCGCGGAGAGCATCAGGTCCAACGCGGTGCCCGCGCCGACGAGCTTGGGCAGCAGCCAGGAGATGCCGTGCTCGGCGACGAGCCCGCGCCTGCTGAACGCGGTGGTGAACTTGGCGTCCGCGGCGGCGAAGCGCACGTCGGCGAACAGCGCGGCCACCAGGCCCACCCCCGCGACCGGACCGTTGATCGCCGCGATGATCGGCTTGCGGATCCGGGTGGACAGCGACAGCGCCCGGTCCTCCGGATCAGGCTCGGGGGTCGAATCCAGCGCGGACAGGTCCGTCCCGGCGCAGAAGCCGCGGCCGGCGCCCGTCACCACGATCGCCCGCACCGTCGGGTCGCCGTCGGCCTTCTCCAGCAGGTCGAAGTAGCGCCTCCGCATGGTCGGGGTCCACGCGTTGAGCCGGTCCGGGCGGTGGAAGGTCAGCAGCAAGACCGCGTCCTGGTGCTCGACCAGGATCTCGTCGTCCTCCGGCACTTGATCACCTCCGTGGTGAGCGCCCTCGGAAAGTACCGAGCGCGATCACCCGCTTCAACCGGGCGATCGAGCGATCGGGGGTGCGCGGGGTGATCACCGCCGGTGACCGTCGGCGGGCTCGTCGCCCGCCGCGCCGCCGGCATTACCGACGACGTCGTGGCTGATGAAATCGTGCAGCACCCGCCGCATCCGCTCCACGGAGCGGCCGGGGCGTCCGGTGAGGACACCGATGCCGAGTCCGTCGATCAAGGCGGTGAGGCGGACCGCGAGCTCCTCGGCGTCACCCTCCGCGAACACGCCCTGGCGCTGGCCCTGGCGCAGCGTTCGCGCGATCGTGTCGTGCCAGCGGGTGTAGGAGTCGCCGTGCAGCCCGCGCAGCTCGGGGCGCAGCGCGCTCTCGTTCCACACCTGCAGCCAGATCGACCACTCGCGGCGCAGCTCGGGGGAACCGGGGAGCTGGAGCTCGACCAGGCGCAGCAGGCGCTGGTGCGCGTCCTCGATGCTGTGCAGCTCGGCGACCTGGCGGTCGAACGCCTGGCGCACCGAGTGCCGCAGCGCCTCGGTGAGCAGGTCGTCGCGGCCGGGGAAGTGGTAGTGGATCGCCGCCGCGCTCATCCCGCAGGCCTCGGCGATGTCGGCCACCCGCACCGCGTGGTAGCCGCGCTCCGCGATGAGCTCCCAGGCCGCGTCGAGGATCTGCTGGTAGCGGTCGCCGCCCGAGCGCTGGGCGGGCCGGGCCGCGCGGCGCGGGGCCGCCGCGACCGTGTCGGCGTCGTCCCGCCCGTTGATCAGCCAGTTCACCGTGACCTGGCCGAGCTCCGCGATGCGGGTGAGCTCCGCGGGGGTGAACCGGCGCACCCCGTTGAGCGACTTGGAGAGCTTGGTGGCGTCCAGCCCGATCCGGTCGGCGAAGGCCCGGTGGCTGTGCGGATATCCGGCCACGACCTCGCGGACCCGCGCGCGCAGCGCGTCGGAGCCGGGGTCGGCGGAGGTGTGCTCGGCGGTCATCGCTCCGGGACTCGTGGGAACGGGGCGGGGGCGGTTGCCCGCGCAGGACGCTACCAGCGCGGTCCGCGCCGGCCCGCTGCGCTCCGTGATCCCATACCTCGTCGCCCTCCGCAGGCGGCCACCCTCACCTGCGCGCGCGAGAACCGCCCCTTGCAGGATGGGGGAGTGACGGGACCGGGGGCCGAGAAGGCCGAGCAGAGCACGACGCACCGCTGGCAGGCGTTGGTGGTGTGCTTGCTCGCCGGCTTCATGACCCTCCTCGACGTCAGCATCGTCAACGTCGCGCTGCCCTCGATGCAGGAGGGGTTGCAGGCGCCGCCGGTCGCGCTGGGCTGGGTGGTCTCCGGGTACGCGCTGACCTTCGGGCTGGTGCTGGTGCCGGCGGGGCGCCTCGGCGACGACCGCGGTCGCGGCCGGATGTTCATGCTCGCGCTGCTGCTGTTCACCCTGGCCAGCGCCGCCGCCGGGTTCGCCCAGTCGGCGACCTTCCTGGTGATCTCCCGGCTGGTGCAGGGCGCGGCGGGCGGGATGCTCAACCCGCAGGTCCTGGGCCTGATCCAGCAGCTGTTCCACGGCGGGGAGCGTGCGCGCGCGTTCGGCATGTTCGGCGCCGTCATCGGGCTGTCCACCGCGATCGGGCCGCTGCTGGGCGGGCTCATCATCGAACTGGCGGGCAGCGAGCAGGGCTGGCGCTGGGTGTTCTTCGTCAACGTGCCGATCGGGCTCGTGGGCCTGCTGTTCGCGGCGAAGGTGCTGCCCCGGGGCTCCTCGACGAAGGGAGCGCACAGCCTGGACCTGGTCGGGGTGCTGCTGCTCGGCGGAGCCCTGATGGCGTTGCTGCTGCCGTTGATCCAGCGGGAGAGCGGGAGCGGGGCGCCCTGGTACCTGGTGCCCGCGGCCCCGGTGCTGCTGGTGCTGTTCGTGCTCTGGGAGCGCCTGTACCGCAAGCGCGGGCGGGAGCCGCTGATCGACCTGAGCCTGTTCGGCATCCGCAGCTACAGCTTCGGCAGTGCGCTGGGGATGCTCTACTTCGCCGGGTTCACCAGCATCTTCTTCGTGCTGGCGCTGTACTTCCAGCGCGGGCTGGGCTACTCGCCGCTGGAGGCAGGCCTGGCGATGACGCCGTTCGCGATCGGTTCGGCGGTGTCCTCGGCGCTCAGCGGGAGGCTGGTGAACCGGTTCGGGCGGTCGCTGGTGGTGCTGGGCCTGGTGGGTGCGCTGGCCGGGTTGCTGGTGACGGACCTGCTGCTGTCCGCCCGGTTCGGCGCCTCCGCCGGGCTGGTGGTCGCCGGACCGCTGCTGCTGGCGGGGCTCGGCAGCGGGTTCGTGATCTCGCCGAACCAGACGGTGACGCTGGCCAAGGTGGACCCGGCGCGCGGCGGCACCGCCGCCGGGGTGCAGCAGACCGGGCAGCGGCTGGGCACGGCCATCGGCACCGCGACCGCCTCCGGGCTGTTCTTCAGCTCGTTGGCCGGTGGCGGGTGGGACGCGGCGATCTCGGCGGGGCTGCTGGTGGCGGTCGCGTTCGTCGCGCTCGCCCTCGTGCTGGCCGTGGTGGAGCAGCTCGTGCTCACCCGTCGTCGCTGAGATCCGCCCGTCAGCGGCCGCGCGCGGCCAGCCGGGACCTGCGGTAGCCGTACGCGAGGTAGATCGCCAGGCCGATGGCGAGCCAGACGGCGAACCGCAGCCAGGTGAGGACGCTCAGGTTCGACATCAGGTAGAGGCAGGCCACGGCGGTCAGCGCGGGCAGCACCGGGGACCAGGGCATCCGGAACGGCCTGGGCAGGTCGGGCTTGCGCTTGCGCAGCACCGGGATCGCGATGGCCACGATGACGAAGCCCGAGAGCGCGCCGATGCTCACCATGTCGGCGAGCTCGGAGATCGGCACGAAGCCGCCGAGCAGCATCACCAGCACGGCGCCGCCGATCGTCATCCGGTGCGGAGTTCCCCACTTCGGGTGGACTTGGGAGAGCTTGGGAGGCAGCAGCCCGTCCCGGCTCATCGCGAATCCGATCCGGCCGATGGTCACCAGCTCCACCATCATCACCGAGGTCAGGCCGGTCACCGCGCCCAGCGCGATGAGCGCGGCCACCCAGTGCGCGCCGACCGAGTGGAACGCGGCGGCCAGCGGCGCGGCCTCGTCGATCTGGGTGTAGTCGACCATCGCGCTGAGCACGAGCGCGACCAGCACGTACAGCACCGTGCACACCACGAGGCTGCCCAGCAGCCCCACCGGGAGGTCCCGGCGCGGACGCTTGGTCTCCTCGCCGAGGTTGGCCAGCGCCTCGAAACCGGTGTAGGCGAAGAAGACGACCGCTGCGGCCGTGAGCACGCCGCCGAAGCCGTACATCGACTGCTCCATGCCCAGCACCGCCGAGACCAGCGGTTGTTCGAGGACGGTCGCGCCCTGCCCGGCCGGTTGCGAGGGCGGCACGAACGGGGTCAGGTTGGCGCCGTTGACGAAGAACAGCCCCGCCACGATCACCAGCACGCACACCGACACCTTGACCACGACGAGCGCGTTGGTCAGCAGCGAGGACTCCCGGATGCCGAGCACCGCGACGGCCGTGAGCACGCCGATGATGAGCACCGCGCCGACGTTGACGGTGGCGTCCTCGCCGAACCACTCCGGAGGCAGCCCCAGCAGGCTGGAGACGTAGCCCGACCAGCTCCGCGACACCACCGCCGCACCGAGCGCGAACTCCAGCAGCAGGTCCCAGCCGATGATCCAGGCGAAGATCTCGCCGAGCGTGGTGTAACCGTAGGTGTAGGCGCTGCCCGCGGTGGGCACGGCCGAGGCCAGCTCGGCGTAGCACAGCGCGGCCAGCCCGGCGACCACGCCGCCGATGAGGAACGCCAGCACCACGGCGGGCCCGGCGTGTTCCTTGGCCTCGATGCCGGCGAGCGTGAACACGCCGGTGCCGATGATGATGCCGATGCCGAACCCGACCAGGTCGATCCCGGACAGCCGCCTGGCCAGGCCGCTGCGCTCGGTGCGGTCCAGCACGTCCTCGACGGGAAGGGTTCGCAGCACGCTCACGGGTCGGACGGTAGAAGCTTCCCGCGGCGAAAGCGAAATTTCAGCGGCGACGTGATGGTTCTGGTACCGGACCGCGTCCGAACGGTGCGGCGGGCCTGGCCGGGCCTGCTCAGGCGACGACCCGCGTGGTGTCCCGGTCCCACACGCGGTGCCCGGCGAGCACGGTGGCGAACTCCTCGACGAACCGCGGAGGCAGGCCGCTGCCGCCCGGTGCGGCGGTCACGACACCCTGGTCGACCACCACCTCCCCGCCCTCTTCGGCGTGCCGGAGACCGTCGAGCCCGGCTCGCCGCAGCAGCGCGATGCCCTCGTCGCTGGCTCCGACCGGCTTCGCGTGCTTGAAGGCCTCCGCCGCGAAGTGCGCCGCGTGGCCGTCCGCGGACAGCGCCTGGGCGCTCTCGGCGCCGCCCGGCACGATCACCCCGTCGTAGAGCGCGGAGGACACCGTCGCGATCGCGCGGTCCACCGCCACCCCGCTCCCGTCGGTGCCGCGCACCTCGCCGTCGCGGGTGCCGAGCACCTCCGCGACCGCACCACGCTCGGCGAAGCCGGCGCGCAGCTGCTCCACCTCGGACCGGTCCACTCCGTCCGAGACCAGCACGGCGATCGTGCGGGTCGCGATGGTGTCCCGGACGGTGTTGGCCTGGCTCAGCGCCGGGGAGCTGTTGTCGTGCGCCGGTCCGGCCGCCGCCTCGGGCGGGGTGACCCCGACCCCTTCGGCGACGGCGACGGCGAGGTCGTGGTCGATGTGGTTGATCTGCGCCACCGCGCCCTCGCGCACGTGGTGGTGCTCGACCTTGCCGAGCTCGAAGCGGAACGCGGCGACGATGTGCTGCTTCTCCCACCAGGCCATGCTGTTCCAGAACAGCCGGGCCTGGTCGTAGTGGTTCTGGAAGCTCGAGCTGCGGCGGCGGATCTTCACGCCCTCGACCTTCTCCTGGTAGTGCTGGAAGGCGCCGTTCTCCGCCCCGGCGATGACCGGGCAGCCGCCGCCCAGGCTGTTGTTCGAGTAGCTGGTGCGGCCGCGGTGGATGCGCTGCTGCTGGAACCCGTCGCGCTGGTTCGTGGAGACCTCCGCGACGGGGCGGTTGACCGGGATGTGCGCGAAGTTCGGCCCGCCGAGCCGGATGAGCTGGGTGTCCAGGTAGGAGAAGTTGCGCGCCTGCAGCAGCGGGTCGTTGGTGAAGTCGATGCCGGGCACCAGGTTGGCGGTGTGGAAGGCGACCTGCTCGGTCTCGGCGAAGAAGTTGTCCGGGTTGCGGTCGAGCACCATCCGGCCGACCGGGAGCACCGGGACCTCCTCCTCAGGGAGGAGCTTCGTCGCGTCCAGCAGGTCGAAGTCGAAGTCGTGCTCCCGGGACTCCTCCACGAGTTGCACGCCCAGTTCCCACTCGGGGTGGTTCCCGGCCTCGATGGCGTCCCACAAGTCCCGGCGGTTGTAGTCGGGGTCCTTGCCCTGCACCTGCTGGCACTCCTCCCACACCAGCGAGTGCGTGCCCAGCTTGGGCGTCCAGTGGAACTTCACGAACGTGCCGGTGCCCTCGGCGTCGACGAGCCGGAAGGTGTGCACCCCGAAGCCCTGCATCATGCGATAGCTGCGCGGCAGCGCCCGGTCCGACATCAGCCACATGATCATGTGCATGGTCTCGGGCTGCAGCTGCACGAAGTCCCACAGCGTGTCGTGCGCCGACTGCGCCTGCGGGATCTCGTTGTGCGGCTCCGGCTTCACCGCGTGCACGAAGTCCGGGAACTTGATGCCGTCCTGGATGAAGAACACCGGCATGTTGTTGCCGACGAGGTCGTAGTTGCCCTCGTCGGTGTAGAACTTCGTGGCGAAGCCGCGGACGTCGCGGACGGTGTCGGCCGAGCCGCGCGAGCCCGCCACCGTGGAGAACCGGACGAACACCGGGGTGCGGCGCTGCGGGTCGGTGAGGAACGGCGCGACCGTGTAGCGGGCGAGGCGGTCGTCGTAGACCTCGAAGTGCCCGTAGGCCCCCGCGCCCCGCGCGTGCACCACCCGTTCCGGGATGCGCTCGTGGTCGAAGTGGGTGATCTTCTCGCGGGCGTGGAAGTCCTCCAGCAAGGTCGGTCCGCGGTCTCCCGCCGTGAGCGAGTCGTCGGTGTGGTCGACCCGGACGCCCTGCTGCGTGGTCAGGTAGGTCCCCTCCGGATCGGCGCGGACCGCATCGAGCTGTTCCTGCTTGTCACCGTGCTGAGCCGCCATGCCAACCTCCGGAGCGGGAATCGTCTGCCCGCACCGGGTTCCCGGACCGGGAGCCGCTTACGCCTCAGCCGAAGAACGGGAGCTGGTGGATGAGCTCGGGGGCGGCGGCGATGATGAGGAAGTGGATCGCGCGGCCCGCCAGGCCGACGCCGAGGAAGCCCAGCAGCGGCAGTCCGGCCGCGCCGGAGAGGAAGCACAGCACGGTGAACGGCGGGAAGCTGAGCACGGCGCTGATGAACAGCACCCCGAGGCCCCACCGCGGGTGGCTGCTGGTGCGCTCGTGGAACTTCTCCAGCCAGGCCGCCCACCGGCCGCCGCGCTTCGCCTCCGTCATCCGGCCCAGCCGGGAGCCGAGGCTGAACCCGCCGCGCCCGGCGAGGTAGAACAGCGTCTTGCCGGTCAGCTGCCCCACCGCGGCGGCGAGCGCCAGCGCCCACCAGCTCAGCCCGTCCACGGCGCTGAGCACGCCGACCAGGTAGAGCTCGATGTTGGCCAGGGGGAAGACGCTGCCCAGCAGCGCGGTGCCCGCGGTGGCCAGCAGCCACCCGATCACCCTGCGGTTCCCGGCCGGCGGGTGCGGGGGAGAGCGGGCATCAGGACGGACTCCACGGAACTCGAACGGGGGAACGCGGCGACCTTACCGGCCGGGTTCCCGGGCCCGGGCACGGGAAGGCCAACCGCGCGGGCAGGGGGCGGTGCGGAGACCGCGCCGACCCCGGTGGTCAGTCGTCCGGGTTCCAGCTGAGCAACCGGACCCGGCTGACCGTGCGCAGGTGGCGGCGCATCGCGGTGGCGGCGGCGCGGGGCTGCCCGGCGCGGACGGCCTCGGCGATGCGCTCGTGCTGGGCCAGCGACCGGGGCGGGCGCTTCGGCTGGCGCAGCGACTCCTGGCGGCTTTCGGCGATCTCCGCGGCGATGGTGCGCATGAACTCGGCGAGCATCGCGCTGTGCGCGGCGGCGGTGATCGCGGCGTGGAACCGGCGGTCTCCCTCGGCGCCCAGCTCGCCGCGCTCGACCTCCGCGCGCATGTCGGCCAGCGCCGCGTCGATCTCGGCGAGGTCGTCGTCGGTGCGGCGTTCCGCGGCGAGCTCGGCGAGCTTGGTCTCCAGGCCCTCGCGGGCGTCGAGCACGTCGGGCAGCCGGTTGCGGCGGGCGACCAGCTCCGCCACCGGCTCGCTGTCCAGGACGGCGCGCAGCAGGTAGGTCCCGCCGCCGTGGCGGACCTCGACCAGGCCCTGCACCTCGAGGACCACGATCGCCTGGCGCACCGAGGCGCGGCTGACGCCCAGCCGCTCGGCCAGCTCGCGTTCCGGGGGGAGGCGGTCCCCCGCGGCGAGACCGGAGGCCGCGACGTGTTCGCGCAGGCGCACCACGACCTGCTCGTAGAGCCTCGGCCGGGTCAGCGGCCGCAGCGCGTCCGACACCTGCTGCTCCCTGCTGCGAGGACGTCCGGGGAGGTCCGAGGCTAGCACCGGTCCGGAGGTCAGGTGGTCCGCGCACCGGACCACCGCGGACTCTTGACCACGTCCGGAGGGGGGCGCACAGTGGTCCAGCCAGTAAACCACTGCGCCCGGTCCCCGCACCTCCGGCGCAGGAGCGGTGAGGAGACAACGGTGTCGCCCGAGCTGATTTCCATCTACGCGCTGGTGGCCTGCTTCGTGCTGGCCACGACCATGTCGGTGAACATGGGGGTGCTCTCGTTCGCCGCCGCCTTCGCGGTCGGCAAGCTCGTCGGCGGGCTCTCCGAGGACGACATCCTCGCCGGATTCCCCGGGGACATCTTCGTGGTCCTCGTCGGCGTGACCTACCTGTTCGCGATCGCCCGCGCCAACGGAACGACCGACTGGCTGGTGCACTGGGCGGTGCGGCTGGTGGGCGGCCGGATCGCGGTGCTCCCCTGGGTGATGTTCGGGATCGCGGCCGTGCTCACCGCGATCGGCGCGGTCAGCCCCGCGGCCTGCGCGATCATCGCCCCGATCGCGCTGAACCTCGCGGCCCGGCACGGGATCAACCCGCTGCTCATGGGCGCCATGGTGGTGCACGGTGCGCAGGCGGGAGGGTTCTCGCCGATCAGCGTGTACGGGGTGATCGTGAACGGGGTGGTCGCCGACAACGGTCTGCCGGGCTCGCCGCTGGTGCTGTTCCTGGGCAGCTTCGCGCTGAACCTGGTGATCGCGGGCGTGGTGTTCGCGCTGTTCGGCGGGCTGCGGCTGGCCAGGGCGGAACCGGGACCCGAGGACGACGCCGAACCGGTGGAGCGGATGGGCCTCACCCGGGACCGGGTGCTGACGTTGGTGGGACTGCTCGCGCTGGTGCTGTGCACGCTGGTGTTCGAGCTGGACGCGGGTCTGGTCGCGATGACGGTCGCGGTGGTGCTCACCGTGCTCTCGCCGAAGGTCGCCAGGAACGCGCCCGCCGAGGTCACCTGGCCCACGGTGCTGCTGATCTGCGGGGTGCTGACCTACGTGGGCGTGCTGCAGGAGATGGGGACCATCGACTACGCGGGACGCGCCGTGGCCGGGGTGGGCCTGCCGCTGCTGGCCGCGCTGCTGCTGTGCTACATCGGCGGGGTGGTGTCGGCCTTCGCTTCTTCGGTGGGGCTGATGGGCGCGCTGATCCCGCTGGCGGTGCCGTTCCTGGCGACCGGCTCGATCGGACCGGTGGACGTGGTGACCGCGCTCGCGGTGTCGGCGACCCTCGTGGACGTCAGCCCGTTCTCCACCAACGGGGCGATCGTGCTGGCGAACGCCAAGGGCGTGGACCGCGAGGTGTTCTTCCGCCGCCTGATGGTCTACGGCGGCGTGGTCGTGGCGGTGGGGCCGCTGGCGGCCTGGCTGGTGTTCGTCGTCCCCGGACTGGGATGACCCGTGCTCGGACTCGGAGGTGTGCATGAATCGCGCAACGGAGCTGTTCCCCCGGCTGCACCGGCCGGAGGGCGGTGAGGCTCTGCGGTTCGGCGCTCGCGCGCTGAGCTACCGGGAGCTGGCCGCCGCCGCGGCCGGGGTCGCGGAGCGGATCGGCTCCGCCCGCCGCGTCGCGGTGTGGGCGACCTCGGAGCTGGAGACCTGCGTGGCGGTGTTCGGGGCGCTGGCCACCGGGGCGGCCGTGGTGCCGGTGAACCCGAAGATCGGGCAGCGGGAGCTCGCGCACGTGCTCGGCGACAGCGAACCCGAGCTGCTGCTGGCCGCGCCCGGCTTCGAGGCCCCCGGCGAGCTGGGCGAGGTCCCGGTGCACGAGGTCGACCTGGCACCCGGCGCCGGTCCGCTGCCCCCGGAACCGGACGAGGAGGCGCCCGCGCTCATCGTCTACACCTCCGGCACCACCGGGCCGCCCAAGGGCGTGGTGCTGCCCCGGCGCGCGATCCGGGCGAACCTCGACGCCCTGGCCGAGGCGTGGGAGTGGACCGAGCGGGACGTGCTGGTGCACGCGCTGCCGCTGTTCCACGTGCACGGGCTGATCCTCGGCACGCTCGGGCCGGTGCGGCTCGGCGGCACCGCGCACCACCTCGGCCGGTTCTCCTCGCGGGCGGTCGCCGAGGAACTGGCCGGATCCGCGACGATGCTGTTCGGGGTGCCGACGATGTACCACCGGCTCGCCGACGACGCCGAGCGCGACCCCGAGCTGGCGGCGGCGGTGGGCCGGGCGCGGTTGCTGGTGTCGGGCTCGGCGGCCCTGCCCGCGGTGGAGCACGAGCGCATCGAGCGGCTCACCGGCCAGCGGGTCGTGGAGCGCTACGGCATGAGTGAAACGATCATGAACTCGGGTGTCCGCGCGGGCGGGGACCGGCGGCCGGGCTACGTGGGCCTGCCCTTCGACGGGGTGGAGATCAAGCTCGTCGACGAGGCGGGTGCCACCATCGAGGTCAGCGACGACGAGACGGTCGGGGAGATCCTGGTGCGCGGCCGGAACCTGTTCACCGGCTACCTCAACCGCCCGGACGCGACCGCGGACGCCTTCGCGGACGGCTGGTTCCGCACCGGTGACGTGGCCACCCGGGCGCCCGACGGCTACCTGCGCATCGTCGGGCGCAAGGCCACCGACATCATCAAGAGCGGCGGCTACAAGATCGGCGCCGGGGAGATCGAGAACGCGCTGCTGGAGCACCCGGCCGTCGCCGAGGTCGCCGTGACCGGGAGTCCGGACCCGGACCTCGGCGAGCGCATCGTGGCCTGGGTGGTGCCCGCCGCGCCCGTCGCGGACGAGGAGGCCACCGCCCGCGAGCTCGCCGGGCACGTCGCCGGGCTGCTCACCCCGCACAAGCGCCCGCGCGAGGTGCGCTTCGTCGAATCCCTGCCGCGCAACGAGATGGGCAAGGTGATGAAGAAGGCGCTGAATGGCTGAGCGGCGGGGCGCGCGGGAGCTGATCGGCGCGCTGTGCGCGGACTTCGCCGAGTTCGACGAGCCGCCGCCGCCGACCCGGGCGAACGGGCCGCTGGGCTGGCCCGGCTACGACGACCAGCGCGCCCGCGCCACCGAGCGCACCGGCGAGGCGGAGTCCGTGCTCTGCGGCGTCGGCGTGCTCGGTTCGCGGCGGGCGGTGCTGATCGCCTTCGAATTCGGCTTCCTCGGCGGCTCGGTGGGGGAGCGGGCGGGCGCGCGGATCGCGGCGGCGTTCGAGCGCGCTCGCCGGTGGCGGCTGCCGGTGATCTCGCTGGTCGCCTCCGGTGGCAGCCGGATGCAGGAGGGCATCCGCGCGCTGGCCCAGCTCCAGGTGATCGCCCGGGCCTGCCTGCTGACCAGGCAAGCCCGCGTCCCGCACGTCTGCGTGCTGCGGCACCCGACGACCGGCGGCATGTGGGCGGCGCTGGCGGCGGGAGCGGACGTGGTGCTGGCCGACCCGGGGGCGGCGGTGGCCTTCGGCGGCAGCCGGGTCCGGGGCGCGCAGGACACCGGGGAGGCGTTCACCGCCGAGGGCAAGGCCGCCACCGGGCAGGTCGACCGGCTGGTCGCCGAGGACGAGCTGCCCTCGGTGCTGGCCGAGCTCGTCGACCTGCTGCACCCGCACCGCCTGCGCCGCCCGCCGGAACCGGCCCCGCTGC
The DNA here is from genome assembly GCF_047200635.1 of Saccharopolyspora antibiotica. NCBI lineage: Bacteria > Bacillati > Actinomycetota > Actinomycetes > Pseudonocardiales > Pseudonocardiaceae > Saccharopolyspora > Saccharopolyspora antibiotica. Next base: position 289,166 of record NZ_JBJZOI010000003.1, read on the forward strand.
CCGCGCCGCTGCCCGCGCCACCGGTGGCGCGGACCGGCTGGGACGCCGTCGGCCGGGCGCGGGCCCCGGAGCGCCCGCGCGCCGCCGAGTACCTGGACCGCTACTTCCGCACCCGCTTCGACCTCGGCGGTGACCGGGCGGGCGGCGCGGACCCCGGGATGATGTGCGGGGTCGGCGAGCACGACGGCCGCCCGATCGCCTACGCGGCGCAGACGGGTGCGGCGAACACCCCGGCGGGGTTCCGCGCCGCGGCGCGGCTGGTGCTGCTGGCCGACCGGCTCGGCCTGCCGGTGCTGACGCTCGTCGACACCCCGGGCGCGGCCAACGGAGCCGACGCCGAGCGCGCCGGCGCGGGTCCGGCGATCGGTGAGCTGTTCGGCGCGGTGGCGGCGGCCCAGGTGCCGATCACGACCCTGGTGATCGGTGAGGGCGGCTCCGGGGGAGCGCTGGCGCTGGCCGCGCCCGGGGCCACCTGGATCACCTCGGACGCCTACTTCGCCGTCATCGCCCCGGAATCAGCGGCGGCGATCCTCAAGCGCCCGCCGGAGGAGGTGCCCGGGCTCGCGGGCAGGATGCGGTTGCGCCCGCAGGACCTGCTGGAGCTCGGCTTCGTCCGCGGGGTGCTGCCGCCGGGCTGAACCCGGTCCCCGCCCGTGCCGGGCCGCGGCGCCGCCGGTGACCGGTGGGACGGGGGTGTGATGGTCATCCCCTACCTCTTTCCCCGATGGTCAGGTTAGCCTAACCATACAGTCGTGATGCGGTCTCAACCCCGGGCCGCGCCGCCGAGGGAAAGGGCGAGATGGACCGCAGTGGGATCAGCGGGCGGATCGCGGTGGTGACCGGTGCCGCCCACGGCATCGGGGCCGCGGTGGTGCACGCGCTCGCCGAGCTCGGAGCGACCGTCGCCGCGGTCGACCTGGACGAGGACGCGCTCGCCGAGGTCGTGTCGGACGCGGCCGCGCGGGGGCACCAGGTGATGTCCTGCCCGGCCGACGTCGCCGACGCGCCGACCGTGGAATCGCTGGTGGAGCGGGTGGAGCGCACCGCGGGACCGGTGGACCTGCTGGTCAACGTCGCCGGGATCCTGCGCCCCGGCACCGTGCAGGAGCTCGACGAGCAGGACTGGCACCGGACCTTCGCGGTCAACACCACCGGGGTCTTCCACCTGTGCCGCTCGGTGTCGAAGCGGATGATCCCGCGCCGACGCGGTTCGATCGTCACGGTCGGCTCCAACGCGGCGGGCGTTCCCCGGCACGGGATGGCCGCCTACGGTGCCTCGAAGGCGGCGGCCACGCTGTTCACCAAGTCGCTCGGCCTCGAACTCGCCGAGCACGGCATCCGCTGCAACGTGGTCTCGCCCGGCTCCACCGACACGGCGATGCAGCACCGGTTGTGGGACGAGCGCGGGGCCGAACCGGTGATCACCGGATCGCTGGAGACCTTCAAGAACGGCATCCCGCTGCGCAAGCTCGCCACCGCCGAGGACATCGCGGAGGCCGTCGTGTTCCTGCTCTCCGACGGCGCCGGGCACATCACGATGCACGACCTGTACGTCGACGGCGGCGCCACGCTGCGCGCCTGAGCCGCCCCTTCGACCACACCCCCGCACGGAAGGCACACATGACCACCGGGAGCCATACGACCATGCGCGGAGCATCCGGCGACCTCGGCGCCCCGCCTCCGGCGGACCCGGCGACCCCGGGCGAGCCGCTGGGCCCGGGCCAGGGGGCCGCCCCCGCTCCGGCGGAGCTGCTGGACCACTACCGGGCGGGGACCTCGTTCTTCTTCGCCTCCCCCCGCGGTTCGATGCTGGCGCGCGGCGTCGACGCCCAGGTGCCGAAGACGACCGCCGGCGGGCGTGCCGCGCTGCCCCGGCAGGTCGCGGAGTTCCTGCGCGGCGCCGAGGAGTTCGGCCGGGTCGATCCGGTCGTGGTCGGCGCCGTGCCGTTCGCGGAGAACCTGCCCGCGCACCTGGTGCTGCCGAGCTCGGTGCACCGGGCCGGGCCGCTGACCGAGCGGGTCGGCGCGCCCAGCCCTCCCGAGCTGGAGTACCAGCTCCGGCAGGTCCCCGCGCCGGCCGAGTACGAGCGCGCGGTGGAGCGGGTCCTCAAGCGGCTGCGCGACGGCGGCCTGACCAAGGTCGTGCTGGCCCGTTCGCTGGAGCTGTCGACCTCCGCCCCGATCGATCCGGCCGGGGTGCTGCGCAACCTCGCGGGCGCGGACCCGGGTGGCTACACCTTCGCCGTGGACCTGCCCCGGCGCGGTGAGGAAGGCTCCGGTCAGCGCGCGGAGCACGCCCGCACCCTGCTCGGCGCCAGCCCGGAGCTGCTGGTGTCCCGGCGCGGGACGCGGGTCCGGGCCAATCCGCTGGCCGGGTCCCGCCCGCGCAGCGCCGACCCGGTCGAGGACCGCCGCCGCGCCGAGGAGCTGCTGCGCTCCGCCAAGGACCTGCGGGAGCACGCCGCCGTGGTGGAGGCCGTGGTGGCGGGGCTGAGCCCGCTGACCCGGGAGCTGGTGGTCCCCGAGCACCCCTCGGTGATCTCCACCGCCGCCATGTGGCACCTGTCCACCGACATCACCGGCGAGCTCGCCGACCCCGCCACCTCCTCGCTGGAGCTGGCCGCGGCGATGCACCCGACCCCGGCCGTCTGCGGGACGCCGCCGGAGGCCGCGCGGGTCGCGATCGCGGAGGCCGAGCCGTTCGAGCGCGGCTTCTACACCGGGATGGTCGGTTGGTGCGACGCCGCGGGCGACGGAGAATGGGTGGTCACGATCCGCTGCGCCGAGATCGAGGGCCCCTCGCTGCGGTTCTACGCCGGGGCCGGGATCGTCGAGGGCTCCGTTCCGGCCGACGAGCTCGCCGAGACCTCGGCGAAGTTCCGCACCGCGCTGTCGGCGATGGGCTGGGCCGACGCGCTCTAGCGCCCGGCCGCCCCCGGATCCCCGAACGAACAGGAACCACGAGATGCTGCCCGGATGCCCCACCTGGCCCGCCGAGACGGCCGAGCGCTACCGCGCGGCCGGGTACTGGCGCGGTGAGACCTTCGGCGAAGTGCTGCGCGCCCGCGCCGCCGAGCACGGCGAGCGGACCGCGGTGGTCGACGCCGCCCGCGCGCTGACCTACGCCGAGCTCGACGACCGCGCCGACCGCCTCGCGGCCGGGCTGCGGCAGCTCGGCATCGGCGCGGAGGACCGGGTCGTGGTGCAGCTGCCGAACATCGCCGAGTTCTACGAGGTGTGCTTCGCGCTGTTCCGCCTCGGCGCGGTGCCGGTGTTCGCGCTGCCCTCGCACCGGCTCACCGAGATCGCCTACTTCTGCGAGTTCAGCGCGGCCGCCGCCTACATCACCTGCGACGTCGAGGCCGGTTTCGATCACCGGGCGCTGGCCGCCGACGTGGTCGCGGCGGTGCCGGGACTGGCGCACGTGCTCATCGCGGGGGACCCCGGGGAGTCCGGTTTCTCCGCGCTGTCCGGGATCGGTGCCGAACCGTCCGACGTGGACGGTCCGGCGCCGGGGGACATCGCCTTCCTCCAGCTCTCGGGCGGCAGCACCGGGGTGCCCAAGCTGATCCCCCGCACCCACGACGACTACGCCTACTCCTTCCGCGCCAGCAACGAGATCTGCGGAGTCACCGCCGAGACCTCCTACCTGGTGGCGCTGCCCGCCGCGCACAACTTCCCGATGAGCTCCCCGGGCGCTCTCGGCGTGTTCCAGGCCGGGGGGCGCGTCGTGCTGGCCCGGCGCCCCAGCCCGGACGTGGTGTTCCCGCTGGTGGAACGGGAGCGGATCACGCTGCTGGCCGCGGTCCCGCCGCTGGCGCTGGTGTGGCTCGACGCCGCCGCGAACACCGAGCACGACCTCTCCAGCGTCGAGGTGCTCCAGGTCGGCGGCGCCAAGTGCAGCGAGGAGGTCGCGCGCCGGGTGCGGCCCGTGCTCGGCGCCACCCTGCAGCAGGTCTTCGGCATGGCCGAGGGACTGGTGAACTACACCCGCCTCGACGACCCGGAGGACGTCATCGTCTCCACCCAGGGGCGGCCGATCTCCCCGGACGACGAGGTCCTGGTGGTCGACGACGAGGACCGGCCGGTCCCGCCGGGCGGCACCGGACACCTGCTCACCCGGGGGCCTTACACGATCCGCGGCTACTACCGGGCCGAGGAGCACAACGCGAAGGCGTTCACCCCGGAGGGGTTCTACCGCACCGGCGACGTCGTCCGGTTCACCGCCGAGGGAAACATCGTCGTGGAGGGCCGGGCGAAGGACCAGATCAACCGGGGCGGGGAGAAGGTCGCCGCCGAGGAGGTGGAGAACCACCTGCTCGCGCACCCCGCGGTGCACGACGCCGCCGTGGTCTCCATCCCGGACCAGTACCTCGGCGAGCGCACCTGCGCGTTCGTGGTGCCGCGCGGGCAGCCGCCGAAGGCCCGGGAGCTGATCAGGTTCGTCCGCGATCGCGGGCTCGCCGGATACAAGGTGCCGGACCGCGTCGAGTTCGTCGACGAGTTCCCGCAGACCGGTGTCGGCAAGGTCAGCAAGCGCGACCTGCGCGACGCGGTGCGGCGCGAGCTGGTGCCGGGGCTCGAACGCCGATGAACCGGCCGGGGAGAGCTCCCCAGGTCGGAGCCGGAGCAGGACGGGAGGAACTACAGGTGGGCTTGCCGACGATCGCACCGTACCGGGTGCCGCGCCAGGACGAGCTGCCCGCGAACCGGGTGGACTGGCGGCCGGACCCGGAGCGCGCGGTGCTGCTGGTGCACGACATGGAACGCCACTTCGTCGGCGTCTTCGAACCGGACGCCGAACCGCTCACCGAGGTCGTGCCGAACATCCGCGCGCTCGCCGCGCGCGCCCGCGCGGCCGGGGTCCCGGTGGTGTACTGCGCGCAACCCAGCGGGCAGACGCCGGACCAGCGCGGGTTGCAGCTGGAGTGGTGGGGCCCCGGGGTCGCCGACGCCGCGCAGGAGGCGATCATCGACGAGCTCGCGCCCGAACCTGGCGACGTGCACCTGACGAAGTGGCGCTACAGCGCCTTCCAGCGCACCGAGCTCCGTCAGATGCTGCGCGACTGGGGCCGCGACGAGCTGATCATCACGGGGATCTACGCGCACATCGGCTGCCTGATGACCGCGGCCGAGGCCTTCCAGCAGGAGGTGCGGGCGTTCCTGGCCGCCGACGCGGTCGCGGACTTCTCCGCCGAGGAGCACCGGATGGCGTTGCAGTACGCGGCGAAGCGCTGCGCGGTGGTGGAGTCGACCGAACGCCTGGCTCGATCGCTGGCGCCGCGGCCGTCCGCGGTGGCATGAGCCCCGGAGGGGGAGGAGGACACGTGCAGGAGGGGACGATGAGCGGGAAGCTGACCTTGCGGGACGTGCGGGCCGACGTGGCCGAGCTGCTCTACGAGGACCCGTCGGAGCTCACCGATGAGGAGGACCTGCTGGACTGGGGGCTCGACTCGGTGCGGATCATGAGCCTGGTGGAGCGCTGGCGCGCCCGGGGCGTCGAGATCACGTTCGCCGACCTCGCCGAGCGCACCACGCTCGCCGAGTGGTGGGCCGTGCTGGAACCGAAGCTGCCCGCGTGAACCCGCTCCCGAGGCCCACGTCCTGAGGCGGCGAGCCCGAGCGGACCACCGGGACGATCGGCACCCCTGGTCAGGTCCGGGCGGACGGCGTCACGGTTCGTCCAGCAGGCGTCCGAGGCGGGCGGCGACGGTCGGGCGGCGCCAGTCCTGGGCGGGCAGCAGGTGCAGCAGCGCCTCGTGCGCCTCGACGTCGTCGCGCCCGGATCCGTCGGCGAACCGCCACAGCGCCTCCGGGTCGCGGGCCGCGAGCAGCGCACCGCGCAGCCCGGCGAGCAGGTCCGCTCGCTCCTCCCGGACCGCCGGGGCTTCCGAGGCGGGCAGCAGCGCGTCCCGGTGCAGCTCCAGCGCCTCCGCCAGGCGGCCCGCGCGCACCGCGGCCCGCAGCCGCAGGAAGTCCGCGTCCAGCTCGGCGTCGAGCCGGTACGGCTTGGTCCGCACCACGTCGTCCCCGAGCTGAGCGCGCAGCCGGTGGATCTCCGCGCGCACGGTCACCGGATTGCCCCGCTCGCCGTGCAGCGCCAGCGCCAGCTGCTCGGCGTTCACGCCCTCCCGGGACAGCGCCAGCACCGCCAGCAGCTCCGCGCGGCGCGGGCTCAGCGAGACCTCGCGCCCGCGCAGCTCCACCACGGGCCGGGAGGTGAGGAACCGCAACCGCACCGTCGGCGGCCACCGCGCGCCCGCCTGCCGCGGTGCGCGCAGCAGATAACCCTCGGCGAGCGGCTCGATGCGCACCTCCCGGCCACCCAGCAGCAAGGACCCGTCCGGGCGATCCAGCTCGACCCGCGCCGGCAGCGCGAGGTCGCCGGGCGCGGCCGCCACGACGCGGCCGGAGGAGCTCAGCAGCGCACCCGGCTCGCCGCCCAGCGCGCGCAGCGCGTCCATGCCCCGCTCCCGGAGCCGCTCGTCGCGGCGCGCCATCCGCTCCCGCAGCGTCCCCTCGACCAGCGTCGCGGCCGCCGAGACCAGCGCGGGCAGCGCCGGGTGCATGGTGTGCAGCGGGCCGCTGAGGTCGATGGCGCCCAGCAGTCCCCCGGTCTCCGGGTCGTGCACGGGCGAGGCCGCGCAGGTCCACGAGTGGTAGCGCCGGACCAGGTGTTCGGCGGAGTGGATCTGCACCGGCAGGCCGGTGGCCAGCGTGGTGCCCATCGCGTTGGTGCCGATGCAGGACTCGGACCAGGTGGTGCCCTCGGCGAGCCGCACCCGGTCGGCGTCCCGGCAGACGTTCGGATGGCCCTCGCGCCACAGGATGTTCCCCGCCGCGTCAGTGATGATCATGATGTGGGTGGTGCCGTCGGCGGCCTCCAGCAGCGTGCGCCGCAGCATCGGCACGCAGCCCGCGAGGGGGTGCGCGGCGCGCTCCTCGGCCAGCCGGTCGGCGTCGAACACCACCGGTGGCTCCCAGCGGTCCGGATCCACGCTGGCCGCGAGCGAACGGCGCCAGGAATCGGAGATCACCGGACGCGGGGACCGCGGGGCCCGCTGCCCGGACAGCACGGCGGAGTGCACCCGCCGCAGCAGGCGGGCGCGTTCCAGCGGATCGGCCGGGATGTCGTCGGTGCGCTTCATGACTCCGTGCTCGCAGCGGTGGAACGGCGGCGTCATCCCCGCGGCGGTGGTCGCCCGGCCCGGAGATCGGATCCGGCACCGTACCGGAAGCGCCCGGGTCCGTCGCGCCGGGAAGCCGCTGCACCGGATCGGCGGATCACGCCCGATCGGACCATCCTCGACCGTGACGCCGGTCGCGGGCAAGCGCGGTCACCCCGATGCCTCGCCCGGAGCCGGGCAACGCCACTGCAACGTGGCGCTGCGTAGCGTCACCGAGATACCGCACAACGTCGTACGGGAGGCAGCACATGACGCGCTACGCAGCACCGGGGACCGACGGTTCCGTGGTCGAGTACCGCTCGCGCTACGACCACTTCATCGGTGGTGAGTACGTGGCCCCCGCCCAGGGCGGGTACTTCGAGAACCCCACCCCGGTCAACGGCCGGACCTTCACCGAGATCGCCCGCGGCACCGCCGCGGACGTCGAGCGGGCCGTGGACGCCGCCGAGGGCGCCGCCCCCGCCTGGGGCCGCACGGCCCCGGCCGAACGCGCCGGGGTGCTGCTGGCCGTCGCCGACCGCATGGAGCAGCACCTGGAGGCGCTCGCGGTCGCCGAGAGCTGGGAGAACGGCAAACCCGTCCGCGAGACGCTGGCCGCCGACATCCCGCTGGCCATCGACCACTTCCGGTACTTCGCCGGTGCGCTGCGCGCCCAGGAGGGCTCGCTGTCGCAGATCGACGCCGACACCGTCGCCTACCACTTCCACGAGCCGCTGGGCGTGGTCGGCCAGATCATCCCGTGGAACTTCCCGATCCTGATGGCGGTCTGGAAGCTCGCCCCCGCGCTGGCGGGCGGCAACGCCGTCGTGCTCAAGCCCGCCGAGCAGACCCCGGCGTCCATCCACGTGCTGCTGGACCTCATCGCGGACCTGCTGCCGCCGGGCGTGCTCAACGTGGTCAACGGCTTCGGGGTCGAGGCGGGCAAGCCGCTGGCGTCGAACTCGCGGATCCGCAAGGTCGCCTTCACCGGCGAGACCACCACCGGGCGGCTCATCCTGCAGTACGCCAGCGAGAACATCATCCCGGTCACCGTCGAGCTCGGCGGCAAGAGCCCGAACCTGTTCTTCGACGACGTCGCCGCCCAGCGCGACGCCTTCTACGACAAGGCCGTCGAGGGCTTCACCATGTTCGCGCTCAACCAGGGCGAGGTGTGCACCTGCCCGTCCCGCGCCCTCGTGCAGCAGGGCATGTACCGGGACTTCCTGTCCGACGCCGTGGCGCGGACCGAGAAGATCAAGCAGGGGCACCCGCTGGACACCGACACCCAGATCGGCGCGCAGGCCAGCAACGACCAGCTGGAGAAGATCCTCTCCTACATCGACATCGGCAGGCAGGAGGGCGCCAAGGTCCTCACCGGCGGTGAGCGCATCGACCACGGCGGCGAGCTCGCGGGCGGTTACTACGTGCAGCCCACCATCTTCGAGGGCCACAACAAGCAGCGGATCTTCCAGGAGGAGATCTTCGGTCCGGTGGTCTCGGTGGCGTCCTTCGCCGACTACGACGAGGCGATCAAGACCGCCAACGACACCCTCTACGGCCTCGGCGCGGGCGTGTGGTCCCGCAACGGTTCCACCGCCTACCGCGCGGGCCGGGACATCCAGGCCGGCCGGGTGTGGGTGAACAACTACCACGCCTACCCGGCGCACGCGGCATTCGGCGGCTACAAGCAGTCCGGCATCGGCCGCGAAACGCACAAGATGATGCTGGACCACTACCAGCAGACGAAGAACCTGCTGGTCAGCTACGCGGACAACGGCCCGGGGCTGTTCTGATGGGCGAGCGGGAGACGGGCGTCCCCGCCCGGGTGGCCGTGACTCCGGAGGCGGCGGACCTCATCCGTCGCCTCCGGGCGCAGCACGGGCCGGTGATGTTCCACCAGTCCGGCGGTTGCTGCGACGGCAGCGCTCCGATGTGCTACCCGCAGGGGGAGTTCCGGACCGGGGCCTCCGACGTGCACCTCGGGGACCTGGCGGTCCCCGCCGAGGACGGGACGCCGGACCCGGTGCCGATGTGGATGTCGGGCTCGCAGTTCGAGCTCTGGAAGCACACCCACCTCACCGTCGACGTCGTCCCGGGCCGGGGCAGCGGCTTCTCCCTGGAAGCTCCCGAGGGCGTGCGCTTCCTGATCCGCTCGCGGCTGCTCACCGACGACGAGTGGCAGGAGCTCGGCCAGGGCTGACGCGCCGGGGGGGGGGGGGGGGGGGGGGGGGGGGGGGGGGGGGGGGGG